>JAXDBQ010000001.1:0-14368 GCA_034678605.1 Patescibacteria group bacterium
CGACCAATTCCGGTTCCGGCGCGTCAATAACCTATCAAGCCACCACCACCGACGCAGAGAGCAACCCATGGTTTGCCTTTGCCTGCGACAAAACCGCCACCACGCCGCAATGTTCGGCAATGTCCAATTCCGGCACCGCCGGCAACAACGGCTCGCCGTTTGAAGTGAACCACGCGCCCGATTTCACCGGCGTGCAAAACAGCGGCCCGCAAGACCCGGGCGCCACTCTCACGATCTCGGCCTCGTCTACCGACAGCGATTCGGCCGACTATCAAACTTTGTTTGCCTGCAAATCGAATGACTTCACCGGCAGCGCCTGCGGCGCGGCCGGCGAATGGTGCTCGGGCTCTTCGACTTACCCGGCGGCGATTGCCAAAGATTACGATAGTACGAATTTAAGTAGCCCTCGTGCTGTAACAATTTCCGGTAACTATGCTTATTCGGCCAGTTATAGCAATAACCGCCTGGCGATCTTTGACATCTCCAATCCGGATTCGATCGTGGCTAAGGGATATACCAGCACCAATTTGAGTTATCCCTATAGTGTCGCAGTTTCCGGAAATTATGCCTATGTTGCCAGTCGCAACAACCATCGTTTGGCGATCTTTGACATCTCCAATCCGGATTCGATCGTGGCCAAAGGATACACCAGTACGAATTTAGAATATCCAGAGAGTGTCGCCGTCTCCGGCAATTATGCCTACGTGGCTAGCTACGGCAACTCCCGCTTGGCGATCTTTGACATCTCCAATCCGGATTCGATCGTGGCCAAAGGCTATACCAGTACGAATTTGAACAGTCCTAATGCGGTTGCTATTTCCGGTAATTATGCCTACGTAACCAGCTATAATAATTCTTATTTGGCGATCTTTGACATCTCCAATCCGGATTCGATCGTGGCCAAAGGCTATACCAGTACCAATTTATCAAACCCTAATTCAATTGCGATTTCCGGTGATTATGCTTTTACGACTAATTACACTAATAACCGCCTCGCGATCTTTGACATCTCCAATCCGGATTCGATCGTGGCCAAGGGCTATACCGCCGCGAATTTAAGTAGTCCGCGTGCAGTCGCCGTCTCCGGCAACTATGCCTACGTGGCTAGCTACGGCAACTCCCGCTTGGCGATCTTTAACATCTCCAATCCGGATTCGATCGTGGCCAAAGGCTATACCAGTACGAATTTGAGCAATTCTTACGGCATCGCCGTCTCCGGCAACTATGCCTACGTGGCTAGCTACGGCAACTCCCGCTTGGCGATATTCGATGTTTCAACCCGGCTGTCATGCGATTTAACCGTGCCCAGTCCGGCAAGCAGTTCGTATAATTATTATCCGTATGTGATCGACAACCACAGTTTGGCGGCCGGCGGAGCGGGGCAGGGAACATTGGCGACATTTTCAGTGAGTAATGCCGCGCCCACATTCAGTGTCGCGCCGCATGAGAGCGCCACTTCCACAGCCACGTCGCCCACCAATGAGGGAACTAATATCGCGTTCCATGCCACCGGGTCCGACACCAATTCCGGCCAGCAGTATTATCTGGCGGTTTGCAAAACCAATTCGATCACCGCGGGCAATGACGCCGCGCCGACTTGTTCATCGGTTGCCAACACTTGGGCGATATCCGGCGCCACGGATTCGGGAACCGAAGCCGTGGTAAACTATCAAGCAACCACCACTGACAGCGAAAGCAACGCGTGGTACGCGTTCGTCTGCGACAAAGTTTCCGGCGGCGGGCTGTGCTCGTCATATTCCCAAGGCAGCGGCGACAGCGGCTCGCCGTTTTACGTGAACCATCGGCCGCAATTAACGCAAATGACCGACAACGGGCCAAAGAATCCGGGCGAAACTATCACCATCACCGCCAATCCGTTCGCGGACGGCGATTCCGATACCGCGGCTGATACCGTTGACCTGCACATCTGCAAAGCCAATGACTGGACCGGCACTGCCTGCGGCGCGGCCGGCGAATGGTGTTCCACCACCACCATCAACACCACCGGCACCAAGGGATACACGAGCACGAATTTGAGCACTCCTTACAGCGTTGCCGTCTCCGGCAACTATGCCTATGTGGCCAGCTACGGCAACTCCCGCTTGGCGATCTTTGATGTTTCCAACCCCGATTCGATTGTGGCAAAGGATTATGACAGCACAAATTTAAACAGCCCTAAAGACGTGGCGGTTTCCGGCAGCTACGCCTATGTCGCCAGCTTGGGCAATTCCCGCTTGGCCATATTTGACATCTCCGACCCGGACTCAATCACGGCCAAAAACTACATTTCCACTAATTTGAGCGCCCCCTACGGTGTCGCCGTCTCCGGCAGCTACGCCTATGTCGTCGATTTTAATAACGCCCGATTAGCTATTTTTGATATTTCCGATCCGAATTCGATTGTTGCTAAAGGATATACTTCCACGAATTTGAGCAATCCCTACGATGTCGCAATTTCCGGCAACTACGCCTATGTGGCCAGCTACAGCAACTCCCGCTTGGCGATCTTTGATGTAACCGACCCGGACAATATCGTGGCAAAAGGATACACTTACATAAATTTGAGCAATCCCCGCGGCGTTGCGGTTTCCGGCAATTACGCTTACATCGCCAGCACCAGCAACTCCCGCTTGGCGATCTTTGACATTTCCAATCCGGATTCGATCACGGCCAAGGGATACACCAACACGAATTTGAGCAATCCCTACGATGTCGCCATCTCCGGCAACTACGCCTATGTAACAAATGAAAACAACTCCCGCCTGGCGATCTTTGACATCTCCAACCCGGATTCGATCACGGCCAAGGGGTACACCGACACCAATTTGAGCGGTCCTTACGGCGTCGCGGTTTCCGGCAACTATGCCTACGTCGCCAGCTACAGCAACTCCCGCCTGGCGATCTTTGACATCGGCACTTCCAACCTCAAATGCGACATTTCCATTCCCAATCCCACCGCGCACGGCAATATCAGTTATTATCCCTACATCATTGACTCCCATGGCTTGGAAGCCAGCGGCGGGCAACAAGGCCAATTGAACACTTTTACGGTGAATGATGTTTTGCCCGAAATTTCCGGCAATGTTTATTTGAACGGCGGGTCGCCCATTGATCTCACGAATGAATCGAGCATTACCAATATCTATGCCACGGGCATAATCTCCGATGCTAATGGCTGTAGCGATATCACCGCGTCAACCACGGCCGATGTTTGGCTCACTTCGCTTGGCCATGACGGTTGCGACACTGCCGGCGAAGCCGACGGCAATAATTGTTATCCGCGCCTCACTTGCGCCTACGACGCGGCCACCGATCCTTGCGGCGATAATGATCCCGACGCCGGCTACAAATGCACCGTGCCCTTTGAATACTATGCCAACCCTACCGATGCCAACACGCCTTGGGCCGGCCAGGGTTGGAAAGCAACCCTAATTCCCGCCGACGGCCAAGGCGAAAACGCCACCAGTTCGGCCGATTCGGCCTCGACCACCATGAATAGCTTTTTGGCTATGAGTTTGGCATCCGGCTACGACGCCATCGCCTATGGAACGCTGGCCACCAACGCGTACACCGATCCGCTTTTGGAAAAAACCCGCGTGGAAGCCACCGGCAATTGCAGTTTGAACGTTAATTTATCCGGCACCGCCATGACCGGCCCGGGCACCGCCATCCCCATCGCCAACCAGCGCTACGGCGGCGGCGACACCGCGCCTTCATGGGCGTCGGTTGCCGGCAACACGCTTTCGGGCACGCCGACTCCGTTTGCCCTGGGCGTCTGCAAAAGCGGCTACACCGCCGCGCCCACGCAAAGCGGTGTTTCCATTGATTCGGGCACGGGTGAATTTTCCGGCTATGCCTGGGGCGAAAATATCGGCTGGGTATCGTTTAATTGTTCCAACACCGATTCTTGCGGCCAAGTGGACTACAAAGTTAAAACCGTCGCCGGCGCCATCGACGGCACCGACCGCTATGCTTGGATGGAAAACGCCGGCTGGCTTGATTTTGGCACCAACGAAGGCAATGTTTCCGTGGGAAGCGGCGAACTCTCCGGTTATGCCTGGGGCGAAAATGTCGGCTGGGTGTCGTTAAATTGTTCCAATACCGATTCTTGCGCGGCAAACGATTACAAAATCGCCAACGACGGGAACGGCAATCTTTCAGGCCATGCCTGGGGCGAGAATATCGGCTGGATCGATTTCGCGCCGCACGTTTCCATGGCGCCGGCCTATAAAAAATTGTGGTGGGGGATCGAAATCCCCGGCGGCCAAACAATGGGCGACTACACCGGCGCCAACACCATCACCGCGGTCAAAAACAGCTGGACCAATCCAAACGATTGGTGCGAAGCCCCGTAGGCGCCGAAGCGCCGAAGGCGCAGTTAATAGTTAAATACAAAAAAAATAATACAAAAAAATATGAAAAATGCAAAAAAAATGTTTCGAGAAATCACGATCATCGCAAGCGCACTGGCGGTTTGCGTCGGTATTATCCAAGCGGGAAGCTTGACCCCGCCGGCCGCGCCCGCGGCCACCGGCTACACCTTGGCCGACATTTACAACCGGCTGAACACCAACGCCGCCGCCACCGAAGGCAGCCACAATTTTTCGCCCTCGGGCAGTCCGGCGGGATCAATATACACTTTGACTCAGATCTATGAAAAAATTCCCACCATCGACCCGGCCAAAGTCGTGGCCGGCACCACCTATTTGGGCGTCGCCGGAACCTATACGGGCGCCAGCTACACTTGGACCAAGGCCGGTGCCGGATCATGGGAGGGGGTGAATGAAAATCTTGATTGGGCGGTTAATATCGGACCGAGCGGCTGGGTCAGCCAGACCTATTCTTATTGCGGCGGGAGCGCTTGCACCAATGATGGCTCGTTGCAGGGCGCGGCCAGTTATGACGGGCCGCCGGGCGGCTGGAATGGATCAAACGATTACACCAATTTCAGCAACGCGGCTTTGCACAATTATGAAGTGATCACCGCCAATGGCGTGAATTTGGGCGGATGCGTCGCGGACGCGGGCGACTTGGTATTTCCCGACGGGTCGGTGTGGGACAAGTCAAACGCCAAGCCGTATTCGGCCAAGTTGGCCGGTTGCGATTCCAATAACGCCAGTTCCACCGAAATTTGGGCGGCCGCCGGCGGGAGCGGGAGCCAATACGCCTACGCGCGCAACGCGCCCAGCGCGGTTGCCATTGCCGACGCCTGGGACGGGAAAAAGAATTTGACCGCCGGGCCGTCTTTGAGTCCCGGCCCGACACATCCTTACACCAACACCGGCAAAAATGATGATTACTATGATCGGCCGGCGGTTTCATGGTATGCCAACACCGGCGACGGGGTTGGGACAAGCCGCTTGCCGATGATCGAAGAATACGAGCGGGCGCGGCAGGGGACATCGGATTCGGCGGTGAGTTTGCTTTACGGGTCGAATTCGTGGAGCTATTATAACTGGTCCGCCGAGCAGTCCCCGGGCAGCAGCAGCTACGCCCGCTACTTCCTCCCGAGCGGCGGCCACGCGGGCTACAGCAGCGTGAGCAATCAGTCCTATCCGCTGTGGGTCGTGGCGCGAGGAGAGTGATTTGATTATTTTGTATTTCAAAATTTTTTGAATCTTTTACGTTTTTCATTATAATTAAAAATGCAAATC
Source organism: Patescibacteria group bacterium (assembly GCA_034678605.1). Classification (GTDB taxonomy): domain Bacteria; phylum Patescibacteriota; class Minisyncoccia; order Minisyncoccales; family UBA5738; genus UBA5738. The sequence continues at coordinate 5,655 of JAXDBQ010000001.1, forward strand.
GGTCGGGTTGTGCCAGAATCAACAAACGCACGCGCTTGTTGAGCGCGCGTCAATCACTCCGGTCCGCCCTTGACGGCACAAAATTTTACGGCCGTCAAATTAATGGCAGGGCGCGCGAGCGCCCGGCAAGGCCGCTTGGCTTGCTTTCGCCAAGATGGCCGCGAGGAATTTGTGGCGGGTCAAAACACGCGCCGGCAAGCGGACGCTTGGCCGGCGCAACGCCGAGCAGAACCCGAGCAACAGCAACAACGCCCGCAACTTCAACCCGAACAACGGCAACGCGAACAACAACAACGTGAACAATCAGTCCTATCCGCTGTGGGTCGTGGCGCGAGGGAGCGATACTGCCCGGCCGGTTTGCAAAAAAAACAATGGCTCGCTACGCGCATTTGCCGATTTTCCAGAAAAGCTATGAATTGCTCAAGTGGATCTATTTTTGCGTTTCAAAATTTCCCAAAGCGGAAAAATTCGCGCTGGGGCAAAAAATAAAGCTCGTGGCGATGGATTTTTTGGACCAGGTGATCCGCGCCAACGGCGCGAAAAACAAAGCGCCGCATTTGGAAGAAGCGGCGCAATTGCTGGAAATTTTGCGGATACATGTGCGTTTGTCGTTTGACTTGAGTTTGATCAATCCAAAGCGGTATGAACTCCTTTCCGGAAAAATCGACGAAATCGGCCGGATGCTGGGCGGCTGGCGCAAATCCAATGTTTGAGAAACTGGCTTCTTTTGAAAATTTATTGCGCGCCTATAAAAATTGCTTGCGGCGGAAACGGAACACGCAAGCGGCGCGGGAAATCGAACCGGTTTACGAAAAAGTATTGTGGCGGTTAAAAAGGGAATTGGAACAGGGAATTTGGCGGCCAAAACCCTACCGGTCGTTTGCCGTTACCGAGCCGTGTTTGCGCGAAATTTTTGCCGCGGATTTTTCCGACCGGATCGTTCATCACGCGCTTTGCGAAATGATCAATCCGCTTTTTGAAGCGCGATTCATCGGCCAATCCTATGCCTGCCGTGAAAATAAAGGCACGCACCGGGCGGTTAAAGATTTGCAACGCGCCTTGCGGCAATGTTGCGCGCGCGGCCGCAAAACCTGGGTTTTAAAAATGGACATTGAATCTTTTTTTATGAACATCGACCATGCGGTTTTGCTGGAAATCATCGGCCGGACAATAAAAGATCCCGCGGTTTTTCGTTTGGCAAAAACGATTATTTGCGCCGATCCGGCGCGAAATGCGATCAAGACCGGCAATGTTTCGCTTTTAGCCAAAGTTCCGCGGCAAAAATCGCTTTTTGGCGCGCCGCCGGGACTGGGGTTGCCTATCGGCAATTTGACCAGCCAGCTGTTTGCCAATGTGTATTTGAATGAACTGGACCAATTCGTAAAAAAGGTTTTGCGGGCAAAGCATTACTTCCGCTATGTGGATGATTTTATTATTTTGGATCATTCGCCAAAGCGGCTGGCGGTTTATAAAAAACGGATTGACGGATTCTTGCAAAGCAAATTGCGGTTGCGCCTGCATAAAAACAAAACCTATATCGGCGACGTGGCCGCGGGGATCGATTTTTTGGGCTATTTTATCAAACCGGGTTATGTTTTGGTGCGCAAAAAAGTGGTGCGCCGCTTTAAAAAACGGCTAAATAATTTGGCCGCGATTAATAATAAAAATGCCGCCGCAAACGCGTTATCAGTTTTAAATTCTTATTACAGCCACTTTGGCCATGCCGATAGTTTTGGGTTGCGGCGGCATTTTTGCGAAAAGAAATTAGCCGATTTTGATAATTATTTTGCGGCAAAAACCGATTTTTCCAGTTTTTACATGCGGACCAAAGCCGTCGCAATTGCGTAAAAGCCGCGGATTTTATGATAAATTCAATCTATGGAGTTTAAAAGAAAATCCCAAATCACTTTTTATACAAAAATTAAATTTAACCCTTTCCGCCTCCACCCTCTGCCTGTGCCCCATATTCTAACTTATAGCTTCTAACTTCCAATCTGTGGATAACTCCTATTGGGCAAAATTATTTATAATGTGATATAATTATTCAATGGCAGTGCTCGCGCCCGCATTTTAAAATTGCATTTATATAATTTGCATTTTGCGTTTCCCGTATTTTCTACTATTTTCTATTTACTATTTTCTAATTTCTAATTCATATGTCAAAAAAAATACGCAAAATTATTTCCGCGAGCACCGCGGTTTCGGTATTCCTGTTTTCGCTGGCTCTGCCCAACAAAACCCATGTGATCGCCGACAATGAAACGCCCACCACCACGGTCACCGTGGGCAACGACGCGCCCGATATCGGCGTGGCTTATGAAAATCCGGCCTCGACGGCGGCCGCGCCCACCAATGTGGGAAGCAATGTAACTTTCTACGCCACTTCCACCGACAGCAATGGCGACGCGTTTTGGCTGGCCATTTGCAAAGGGCCGAATGTTACCCCGGGAACCGCCGGCGCCGCGCCCAGTTGTCCCGACGGCGAATGGGCGATCTCATCGGCCACCACCACTTCCGGCGGCACGGCCAATGTTGCTTACACCGTGCAAGGCAGCGACACCCAAGAAAGCTATAACTGGTACGCGTTCACTTGCGACACCAACTCCGGCGGCGCGCTCTGCTCGGCCACTTCAACCGGTTCGGGCGATTCGGGTTCGCCGTTCTACGTCAATCACGCGCCCACATTTTCGGCGGTTTCCAATGACGGTCCCAAAGCGCCCGGCGCCACCGACCTCACCATCACCGCGTCGACCTACACCGAAACCGACACCGGCGACACCGTGAGTTTGTATGTTTGCAAAAGTTCGGGATTTACCGCCGGCGGCAGTCCGGGGTGCACCGGCGACACCTGGTGTTCCGCCACCGGCGTGGACGCGGGCAACACTTTGGCTTGCGATTTGGAAATTCCCAATCCGCAACCGCACGGCAATCTTTCCTATTGGCCGTATGTGGTTGACGGCCACGGCATGGCCGCTACCGGCGCGGCTCAAGGCGCCGAAGCGACCTTTGCGGTAAGCAACGCGCTGCCCACCGCCAGCTCGGTCTCGCTCAACGGCGGCAGCACCATCACTTTGACCAACGAAAAATCCACCAATAACATCAGCGTCACCGCGGTAATCTCCGACGATAACAGCTGTCAGGATATCACCGCGTCCACCACCGCCAATGTTTGGCTCACCTCGGTGGGAAGCACCGGTTGCGATCAATCCGGCGAAGCGCATGGCAACAATTGCTATTATCATGCCGTCTGCGCCTACACTTCCGGTTGCGACGACGCCTCCGATCCGGCGGCCAACTACACCTGCACCGTGCCATTCCAATACTACGCCAATCCCACCGATTCGGGCACCCCATGGTCAACCGACTCATGGACGGCCACCGTGATTCCCGGCGACGGCGACGGCGAAAACGCCGCGGGCGCGGCCAACAGCAGCGCAGTGGCTTTGGAAAGTTTTCTGGCCTTGGGTTTGGCCACCAGTTATGACGCCATCGCCTATGGTTCGGTGAGCGCCGGAAGCTATACCGACCCGCTTTTGGAAAAAACCCGGGTGGAGGCCACCGGCAATTGCGCGCTTGACGTGAATTTGTCGGGCACGACCATGACCGGCCCGGGCACGGCCATTCCGGTTGCCAACCAACGTTATGGCGCCGGCGACACCGCGCCTTCATGGGCTTCGGTTTCAAGCAACACTCTTTCAACTTCACCCACCCCGTTTGGTTTGGAAGTTTGCAAGAGCGGCTACACCGCCGCCCCGGAATGGAAGCGGCTATGGTGGGGCATCGAAATTCCGGCCGGGCAAACCGCCGGCGCCTACACCGGCCAAAACACCATCTCGGCCGTGAAGGACGGCTGGACCGGCGCGGGCGAGTGGTGCGAATCATAATCGGGGTAGAAGTTAGAAAATAGAAATTAGAAATTAGAAGTAAATTGTGGCAACTCTTTTTGAATTTAAAAAAATTTGGTTTTGGCGGCTTTTTGCTTGCGCGGCCGCGATATTATTATTTTTAGCCGTTCCGCATTCGGCGCGGGCTTTTGGGATTTCGCCGCCGCAAGTGATCAACGACCGGCTTTATCCCGGAGCGCGTTTTGAACAAAAGATCACCATGTCGCGCACCGACATCGAACGGCCGGTGTCGTGCAAAGCCGAAATCAGCGCGTCCGGATTTGAAAATTGGATCACTATCGATCCCGGCACGGAATTTACCATTCCCCAAGGCCAAAAAATCCAAGTGATGACCGTGAAAGTGAATGTTCCCGGCAACGCCAAGCCCACCCGCAAACGGGGAACGATCAAGGTAACGGCCGCGCCGGCCACCCAAGAAGGCATCATTAATATCGTTTTGGGCGCTCAAATCGACATCGATCTCACGGTTACCGCCGAAAAGATCAGCGAATTAAAAGTTTTGCAAGTCAAGATTCCCGACATCGAAATCGGCTGGAAATCGATGGTGATCTTAAAATCGCAAAATACCGGCAACATCCCCGCCGCGCCCGACAAGGTGGTGCTGTCGATCTACGATTACAACCAAAAAAAACCCGTCAAAACCGTGCAAACCAAAAATTTGCAAAAAATTCCGCCGTTTGAAACCGGCGAAATTTTGGCGTTTTTCAAAACCTCGTTGCCGCTGGGCAATTATTGGGGACAAGCCAGCATCTACAAAGCCGGCAAAATAATTTGGGAAGAAAAAACGGTTTTTTCGGTTAAGCCAAAAGGCACCCTGCCGCCGCAACCGAAAGAACCGCTGTTTGCCAATTTGGATAAAAAAATCCTTGTCGGCGCGGCGGTTTTGGGGGCGATGGTTTTGGCTTTCTTGATCTATTTTTTAATAAAAACAATAAAAACAAAAAAAAGAAAGCGGCGGAAAAAATAAATTCTCAAAAAAATATGAGTTCGCGGCAAAAAAAATTTATCCGCTTGTTTTTTTTGGCGGCGCCGGTGTGGGGATTGGCGGCCGCCAATTCTTTTTTTGTCGCCCAAGCGCAGGATTCGGCCAACCCGGCCTCCTCGGTGCAGGTGATCATTTGCGGCAACGGCATTATGGAAACCGGTGAATTTTGCGACGATGGCGCCGACAATCGAACTTATGTTTCCGGCACCGCTCAAAATTATTGCAACACCGATTGCTTGTCGTGGGCGCCCCGTTGCGGCGACGGCATTTTGCAAGCCGGATTTGGCGAACAATGCGAAGATGGCAATGTTGATTCCGGCGATGGTTGCAGTTCAACTTGCCAAACCGAAAGCGGGGGTGGCGGCGGAGGAGGCGGGGGCGGAGGAGGCGGGGGAGGAGGCGGGGGAATCACCAAAGTGGTACTTTCCGGATTGGCCTATCCGCAAAGCGCGGTTACGGTGTTAAAAGACGGCAAAGTGGCCACCATCGCCCAAGCCGACGACGACGCCAATTTCCGCGCCGAGATCGCCAGCATCACTCCCGGAGTTTGGACTTTCGGGCTGTGGTCGGAAGACAAAAACGGCAACAAATCGATCACCTTCAATTTCACGGCCAATGTGGTTTCGGGGATCACCACCACGGTTAACGGAATTTTTTTGCCGCCCACCATCGAAATCGATAAAACCAATGTTCGGCGCGGGGAAGTAATCAATGTTTTGGGACAAACCATCCCCAATAGCGCCGTCGATATCATAATCAATTCTCCCGTGCCCGGATTTTCGGGCAAAGCCAATTCCAAAAGCGACGGCACGTGGACCTACGCGTTCAACACCGCGCCGCTGGAACTGGGCGGCCACACCACCCGCGCCAAAACCACCACCGAATTGGGCGCGGCCAGCGGCTATTCGCGCGTTTTATCGTTTAATGTGGGCACCGGATCGTCAACTTGCACGCGCACCGCCGACATCAATCTTGATAAAAAAATCAATCTGGTTGATTTTTCGATCCTTTTATACAATTGGGGGATTCCCAAACGATCGCAAGCCGACATCAACTGCGACGGCCGCGCCAACCTCACCGATTTTTCGATCATGATGTATTATTGGACGGGATGAAATTAGAAAATAGAAGTTAGAAGTTAGAAGAAAATACAAATACAAATGCGAATACGAAAACGGACGCGAAATTTATTTTTAATTTTTTCAAAAAGAAACCGATTTTTAAACAATCCGGCCGGTTTTGGTTTTTTTTATTCTATTTTCTATTTTCTATTTTCTAACTTCTGCATTTTCCTTCTATTTTCTAGTTTCTATTTTCCAACTCCTAACCTGGTTAACGCACAAACCGATCCGGCAACGATTTTTTTGGAGCCGGAAAAAAACCAATGGCAGCCCGGACGGGAATATATGGTGGCGGTGAAACTGAAAAGCGAAGATGCTTGCGTTAACGCGTTTCATATCGAGATCGAATTTCCGGTCCAAAAATTAAAACTCGTTGATTTTTCCACCGGCAGATCGATCATCTCTTTGTGGATCGAAAAACCCGATAAAAACGACATTGCCGCGGCCAATTTATCGGGACAATTGATTTTTGAAGGCGGCGTTCCGGGCGGCTATTGCCCCGGCCGAGCCGCGGCCTTTGATCAAGCCGGAATTTTGGCCGAATTGGCGTTTCGATCCCCGGCGACAATCGTGGAAGACCCCGATGGCATTAACGGCGCGTTTAAAATCAATATCAATAAAACTTCAAAAATCCATCAAAACGACGGCACCGGCGCTTTGCTCGAATTTCAAACCAAAGATTCCTTTTTCGAAATCTCCACCTCCACCCATGCCGGCGGCCGGCAATGGAGCGAGTTTTTGAAAAACGACACCATTTCTCCGGAGCAATTCGAAATTAAAATCAATCAAGATGATCTTTTCGAGGATGGAAAATATTTCGCCACCTTTCAATCAAGCGACAAGCAGTCCGGCATCGACCGCTATGAAGCCAGCGAAACCCCGCTGGCAAACCCAAGCGCCAAAGACAATTGGAAACCCGCGGCCAGCCCCTATGTCTTGGAAGATCAAGCATTAAGAAGTAAAATAAAAGTGAAGGCGATCGATCTTGCCGGCAACGAAACCGTTTCGGAATATTTGCCGCGAATTCCGGCCGATGGCAAAAAAACGACGATGGCGCTTTTGGCCGCGATCATGGCCATCGCAATCGCCTTGACGCTTGTCGCGTTAAACCGGATTGGCAATGACAAAAAATAATTTCAAACAATCGATTTTTTTGAGGACGATCATCCAATTATCGACATTGGCGTTTTTTGTTTTAATTCCCCAAGCCGCGGCCGCGGCCAACGCTTCGCTTTTTTTGTTCCCGCCCAGCGGCGCTTACGCGGTTGGCGATGTTTTTAATGTTTACGTGAAAATCGACAGCGGGGACAATCCGGTCAACGCCGCCGACGGCGCGATCACCTTCAACCCCGCGGAACTGGAAGCGGTTTCGATCTCAAAAACCGGTTCGTTTTTCACCCTCTGGACCAAAGATCCGGCCTTTTCCAACACTGCCGGCAAAATCGAATTTGGCGGCGGAACGCAAACGGCGTTCACCGGCACCAACGGCACGGTGATCGCCGTGAAATTCAAATCCAAGGTAAGCACCACTTCCCAAGTTAATTTTTCGTCCGGCTCGGTTTTGGCCGCCGACGGGCTGGGCACCAATGTTTTGGGGCCGATGAACGGCGGCGTCTACACCTTCTCCACCAAAAACGCCGGCGCCGATATTATTGAAATTGATGAAAGCGGACAAATTTCCACCGCCCGCCAGGAACCCGCGCCTCAAGACGGCACGCCGGCCGCGCCGATAATCGTTTCATCGACTCATCCGGAACCGGATCAATGGTATGCCAAATCGGAAATTCAATTTTCATGGACATTGCCTTCGGCGATAACCGGAATTCGCGCGGCGTTGGACAACAACCTTGTTTCCGCGCCGATTTTCAACTACAACACCAAAACCGCCGAAAAAAAATTCACCGATTTGGCCGACGGGATTTGGTATATGCACTTGCAATTTAAAAACCAAAACGGCTGGGGATCGGTGGGCCATCGCAAAGCGTTGATCGACACCGCGCCGCCGGAAAACTTTTCCATCACCGTGGACAACGAAAACGACCCGGCCAATCCAACGCCGCTTTTAAAGTTTTTGACGCGCGACGCGGGTTCAGGTATCGCCGAATACGAAATAAAAATCGACCAAGACGAGCCGCGAAAAATAGCCGGCGCCGGCATCGAAAAAGATCCCTACCGCCTTCCCGCGCTTTCCCCGGGAAAACACACCATAATCATCAAGGCCGTTGATTTTGCCGGCAATTCCACCTTGGCAATGGCCGAAGTCAAGATCGAACCGTTGGATTGTCCGGCGATCACCGGCTTTCCGGCAACGCTAAATGAAGGCGACCGGCTCACGCTTCAGGGAACCTCGGCCTACCCGCGCGCCGCCATCACCATCCGCGTTAAAAAAGAAAACGAAGAGCCGAAAACTCACGAAATAAAAACCGACGATCAAGGATCTTGGTCGTTTGATTGCGGCCGCGAATTCACCGAGGGCGGCTATCAAATCGAAGCGCGGATAACCGATGAGCGCGGCGCCCAAAGCGGGGAATGCGCCAAAATCAATCTGTCGGTAAAAGTGCCTTTCTTGATCAAGATCGGCTGGCTGGCGATCAATTATTCCAGCATCATTATTATTTTGGCGGCGCTGATCGTCTTGCTGATCCTGTTGTTTTCCTATGTTTGGTATCGTTTGGCGGTGTGGCGGCAAAAATTGCAAAAAGA
>JAXDBQ010000002.1:0-55449 GCA_034678605.1 Patescibacteria group bacterium
TTGATCGAGCACTACGCGGGCGCGTTCCCGGTGTGGCTGGCTCCGGTGCAGGCAAAGATCCTTTCCGTGGGCGAAACGCACGTTGAGTTTTGCCAAAAATTAGCCGATGAATTCAAGCAGGCCGGCATCCGCTGTGAGATCGACGCGGCCGACGAAACCTTGGGCAACAAGATCCGCAAGGCCGCGGCCGAAAAAATCCCTTATGTTTTGGTGATCGGCGATAAGGAAATGCAGTCCGATATGTTAGCCGTGCGCGACCGCGGCTCAAAATCCGCCCGCGCCATCTCCAAGTTCGACTTCATCTCCGAAGTTTGCGCCAAAATCACCTCGCGCAGATAAATCAATTTGCATACACCAGGTGTATGCAAGTTAACGCGTCGAAAACTAAAATTTGCACAGGTCGAACCCGTGCAAATAAGAATCACGAATAGAAAACCATAAAACACGTATTTCATTTACCGGAGGATTATTCTTTTGACAAAGCCGGGCATAAGGGGAAAATATTTCCGTCAAAAGAGGTGAGCGATAAAATTCAATTCGAGATCATCGAGACCGAAACCGGCCACGAAAACACGATTATCGAGAAGGAGTCGATTTTTGCGTATTATATTTTGGAGGGCAGTGGCAGTTTTGAGATTGGTAACGAAACGGAAAATTGCGGCGTTGGCGATCTGGTTGTCGTGCCGGCGGGAACGCCGTTTACCTATTCGGGAAAAATGAAAATGCTTTTGGTTTGCGCGCCCTGGTGGCGCCCGGAGCAGGAAATCACCCTTTAGAATCAGACCAATATATTCCAAATGGAATATACGGAATTTGGAAAAAATGGAAAATCAAAATCAAGGAAATATGATTGATAAGGTGGCGTTGTTGTGTATAAAAGACAAAAAGATTTTGATGGCCAAAAGCCGCGGCAAGGATGTTTATTACATTCCCGGAGGGAAGCGGCAGGGCCAAGAAACCGATGCCGAAACGCTTGTCCGCGAGATCAAGGAAGAACTGAATGTTGAACTATTGCCCGAGAGTATAAAACATTACGGCGTTTTCGAAGCGCAGGCGCACGGCAAACCGCTGGGAACCGTCGTGAGAATGTCTTGCTATATGTCCGAGTTTAAAGGCGAGATCGAGCCAAGCTCGGAAATGCAAGATATCGCGTATTATGATTACCGCCAGCGCGATATTGTCGGCCCGGTGGACCAACTGATCTTTGATGATTTGAAATCAAACGGCATCATTAATTAACAAAGTTCGCAGGAGTCGGAAACCTGTGAGATTCATCGATGAAAGATCGAAAACGGGAGAAAATTTATGTGGATTGGATAGACAGGGTGAAAGTTTTGCAAAAGGCGGCGGTTTTCAATAAAGATGGCCTGGTTTTGGCATTGAAGCGAACCGATGACGCAAATCGGCCGAATCCGGGTTGCTGGGATCTGGTTGGCGGCCGGGTTGAGGCGGCCGATATTGTAAAATGGAAAACAAAATCCGGCCGGGGCGATGGAAATGATATTTTGGCCAATGCCTTGCGGCGCGAGATCAAAGAGGAAGCCAATTTGGAGGTTGGCAACATCCGCGCGATCCATGTCGCGTCGGCATATTCCGAAAAGAAAGAGATGTTTATCGTGGCCATTGGTTATGTTTGCGAAGCGGTTGATGAATCGAATATCAAATTGAGCGCCGAGCATTGCGGTTTACGCTGGGTTTTCAAAGACGAATTTACGAATTTGGAAATCGGCGATGACGGGGGATTAATTGCGTCGATTTTGCAAAAAATTTGAATGTTTGAATTTGACAGGCAAAAAGACGGGGTTATAATTAGAATAAGATTTTAACGATATTAAAAAAATGGCAGTTGTCAAAAAAATAAATTCGTCGAAAAAAATATTGCCAAAAAATGAAAATTTTGGCGTTTTGTTGCGTCAAATCAGCGGGGACGTAAAGCGCATGAGCGGCCGTATCGACAAAATTGACGGCCGGATCGACAATATGGGCGGGGAGATCAAGCGCATGAGCGGCCGTATCGACAAAATTGACGGCCGGATCGACAAAATTGACGGCCGGATCGACAAGATTGATGGCCGGATCGATGAGATGGGCGGCCGGATCGATGAGATGGGTGGAGACATCAAACGCATGGACGGGAGCATTGATCGAATTATCGATAGCCATATTGAATTGGACAAAAAAGTTGAAGCGATCGGCGACGATTTAAAAGATTTTAAAAATGAAACGCGCGAGGGGTTTGTTAATGTTTGGCGCGAAATGGGGTCGATGAGGCAAGAATCGAACGCTAATTTTAAAGAATTGTTTGATTTTCGCGATGAAACAAACGCGAATTTTAAGCAAGTTCTTCAATGTTTGTCCGTAATTGAAGACGAATTGGATGGGATTAGGTCCGAATTAAAAAGATTGGATGAAAACAAAGCCGAAAAAAACGCGTTTTTCGAATTGACCGGTCGCGTGGCCAAATTGGAACAAGATTTGGAAAATTGCAAAATTTTGGTTAAAGACGGCAAATGAATTTGAAATAATCGGGAATTATGAAATTTAAAACTCCTCTTGAGAGGAGTTTTGTCATTCGTGGTTGAAGATTGGATTATTGGCGCGTTTAAGGTTGCGGTATGGCTAAATTGATGGCTTATTGCTAAAATCCAAGTAGTTGCCGATAATCAAGAACAAAAAATATGGATTGGATAATATTCGCGATTTTGGCGCCGTTTTTTTACGCGGTTTCCGCAATGTTTGACAAGTTTTTAATCGACAAAAAAATAAGGGATCCGATAATAATGGCGATATCCGGCGGGATTTTGGTTTTTTTTATGGGTTTGTTGATTTTTTCCGTGCGGGGGTTCGCGCCGCTTGATTGGCGGTCAGCGATGATTTTAATCGGCGGCGGCGTGCTCACTCAAATTGGGTTGGTTCCCTATTTTAAGGCAATATCGCTGGACAATGTATCGCGGGTAATGCCGATTTTTCAGATCGCGCCGATTTTTGTTTTGACTTGGTCGTATTTTTTATTGGGAGAAACATTGACTATCGGCCAATTGGCGGGGTTCGCGTTGATTTTGGCGGGAAGTTTGCTGATTTCCGTTAAAAAAGTTGATTTTGGCGAGCTTAAATTAAGGCGCGCTTTTTGGTGGGCGTTGCTTACTTGCGTTATTTTTTCGTTTCCGTCGGTGATGTTTAAATTTGTCGCGATCGATCTTGTTTTTTGGGACGCGCTTGTTTACGACTATTTTGGCGTCTTGGCCGGCGCGATTATTTTGGCGATTTTTTATCGTAAAAGGATTTTTTTTCAAATGCGAGGGTTGGTAAAAAACGTTTGGTCGGTTTTGTTTGTAAATGAATTGATTTATTGGCTGGGCGGATTATGCGCGACCTATGCCGTATTTTCGGGATCGGTGGCTTTAACATCGGTGATTAACGGATTTTTGCCGGTATTTGTGTTTGTTTTTGGAATTATTTTGTCGATTTATTTTCCCCGGATAATCAAGGAATATATTGCCGTAAAAACATTGGTTTTAAAAATAACGGCGTTGATTTTGATGATTGGCGGTTTATTGATGGTAAATGTTTGATTTGCCATTTTGAATTTTTTAAAGTTTCAGCTGGCGTTCGAAAATTTTATTTTTTCCGGCGTTTCTTTTTGAATTTGGACGCAAAACAAATTCTTTTTTTTGATAAAGTTTTTGCGCGGCGATTTCATTTTTGCTGTCCGAGGTGTAGAGCCGCAAAAATTTTTTACCTCTTTTTTTAGATCGGCCTATCGCCCAATCCAATAATGCCGTGCCGGTGCCTTGGCGGCGGCAGTTTTCTTTGACGCAAAACCAACTCAGCCAATCCGCCTCTTTTTCGTCTTTATCTACGGTGTAGAGGCCGCAATTGCCGATCACATCATTTTTTTCGTCAACTGCCACGACATAGATTGCCGCCAATTCGATTCCTTGCCAACTTTTGGGCGGAGTTTTTTTATTTATTCGCGCTTTATAATAATTACTTGGGATGCAATGGTCATATTTAAAAATTGGATCGGTGGTGAAAATTTCATCTGCCAGCCGTGATGCTTGCTCCAAATATTTTTTTGATAATGTTTTAATTTTTATCATTTGGTTATTCGTGGTTTAAGATTAGGGTGCCGGTGCCGTGGCCCGAGCCGGGCTTGTCGCGGGCGAAAACGCCTTTTTCGCCGCCGGGCAGCTGGGGCAGGGTGTTTTCGAAAATGAATTTGGCGTCGCCTTGCGTCATATTGGTGCAGCCGGCGGATTGTTGCGTGCCGAACCGGTCGTGCCAATAGGTGCCGTGAATGGCGTAGCTGTAATTGTAATACATTATCCAGGGAATGTTTTTGAGATGATAACTGTAGTCATGCAAAGGCGGGCCGCCTTGCATTTCGCCTTTGGCCAATTTGTACCAAATCCGGTAGGTTCCGGTTTTGGTGGGATTTTTTTCGCGGCCGGGCGCGATATAGGTGGCAAAGACCGGCTTGTCATAATCGAAAAGCGTTAAAACTTTTTTAGTGAGATCAACGTCGATCCATTTTTCGCCAAGTTTCACTTCTTGGGGAATGGTGCTGGTGGCTGGCTGGGGCTGTTCCATGGGGGTGATAAAATCCGAAAAAATGTAGGCGCCGGCAAATGCGCCGCCGTCGATTTGGTACCACAGATTTTTGTCGCCGGCCCAGTCGCCGAAAACTTCTTTGACCACTTTCACGCGGTTGGCGGTGGACAAAGTTCCCAGCTTATCCGAAGCGATTGCCATGCCCTGGCGCACGGCCACGCCGTTGGCGTTGATCTGCCCCCACCAGCCCAGATATTTGAAGCGGTTCTTGCCCAGCGCCGCGGCGCTGGGAATTTGGCCGGCAAAATTCCACGCGCCGATCGCCACGCGGTTTTCTTGGTCGGCGATAATCGCTCTTATGCCGTATTCTTCGTCGATTTTAACTTCTTGTTCAAAAGCGAAAAGATATTTGTTTGGGCCGATTTGTTCTTGGCGAAAAGGAGTTGATTTTTCATTAACGAAAACCGCCGCGTTTTTGAGCGGCGCGGCCAATATCGCTTCAAAGCTTATCGTGTGGCGCATGGGGAACGCGAATGAATCCGGCGCCGGTTTTTGGCTGGAAATTATTGGATAATTTTCTCGCGCCTGAGGCAAAATTATTTTTGCCAAATTTTCGTTGGTTTCAATTTTGGCGGCGGCATACGGGCCTTTGCGCCAAATATCCAAAATCAATTGCCCGTCGTTGATTTTGTAACGGACAAAATCAATCAGGGGGTTGGCGTCGATTTGACGCCAATCAAGATCGCTTTGGACTCGCGAAATATTTTCAAAAATAACGCGGGTTTTGGCTTCGGCGGCGGTTTCTTCGATTTTGTATCCGGGCAAAGATATCAGCGCGGGTTGATCGGGGTGGAATTTTATTTCAATGGCGGCGCCGGTTTTTTGCTCGCAATCGCAGGAAATAATTTTTGCCGAATGTGATTTTGGCCGGAGCGGGATCTCGGTTTCATAGTTTTGCGGCAACGGCAAAAAGATCAGCCAAGCGGCGGCCGCAACCAAAAAAGCCGCGGACAAGCCCACGCCGATCTGCCACTTGAATCCGTAGCGGTTTTTTAATTTTTTGATCTTTTCGCCGATCTTCGCAGCTTGCCGTTTAACCATGAAAAAATTTCGTCTCTTTTAGTATCATATCAGCAAAGCCGCTCCAACTCAAAACCCCGCCTTATTGGCGGGGTGTTGAGCCGTCTCCTCCGCCAGAGCGCAAGGAGCGGAAAAGTAAAAAAGAAAATGCCCTCGAGCGTTCTCTTTTCTACCAAAGACGGCGTCCCCCAAATCTCGCGACTTAGGGGTTTCGCACGTAATTGATTTTATCGTGCCGCCGCCGGTTTTGCAAATCCTTGACAAAAATTAGATAATATGTTTTACTTATTTAAGTTTTGAAAGTTCTTTAAGCGAGGTGTAATCGATGAACAAAGTCGATAATTTGGCGGCCCGATTGGCCTTGGGCACAGCCGATTTGATGAAAAAAATCGGATCGGGAGTTATAACCATTGAACAATTCGAGTGGTTTGTTGGGTTGAGCTGTAGCGAGATATCCCGGCTTGCGGGGAAAGAGGTTGACGAAAGATTTAAAAAATTATTGGACATTGAAATAACGGTGCCTGATGATTGGGATCCGGACGGCGCGTTGGAAAGGACCAAAAAGGAATTCTGCTATTTGAATGGAAATATCAATGAAGGGAATTTTCCAGCCAGCGCTTTGGAGCCAGGAGAGAAATACATTATTCATTTCTGGTTGATTATGAAAAATATCAGTATTCCCCAAGGGTTGGATTTTATCAGATTAAGGGGTGAAAATTTCCTTTGTGCCAAAGACGCCGGAGTTGTTAAAAATCGGCTGGAAGAGTCGCCAGTCCTGTTGGAGGAAATAACGGGAAAGCCATTGGTTTTATTAAACGAAGAAGAGAAATTGTGGGCCGGTTCCGGTGGCTGGGTCGGGGTTCCCTGTTTGTATCGGCACGGCGTCGGCGCTTGGAATCTGCTCTTGATCTCTTTCGACGATGTTTGGTATCCGGGCGGCTGCTTGGTGTCCTCCTCCGCGGTTTGATGAGCCCTTTGTCCCTTTGAATTTTATCCGGATTTTGATTCTTTGACCCTTTGTCCGCTTTGAAATCGCATTGATTCTGGGCGGATATTTTTTTATAATTAATATGGATATCGATCGGGCGTTCGGCGATTGCTTGGCGTCATCGATTCTTGCGAAAAAGGTTTGCCGGAAGTCCGCCGGCCATTGGCTTGCGGGCGGGCGCGGTTTTTCGCGAAAAAAAATCAAACAAGCCGGTGCGGCCCGTCAACGAGTTTTAACTCGGCATAAAATTCAAGAGATGACGGTTGTTGTCTTTGGTGGTGGAGACGGCCGGCCGCGCGTTTGTGGACCGATTCCGGTGGCTGGGTCAGGGTTCCCTGTTTGTATCGGCACGGCGACGGCGCTTGGAATCTGAACTTGAACAATTTCGACAATGTTTGGAATCCGGGCGACTGCTTGGTGTCCTCCTCCGCGGCTTGATGAGCCCTTTGTTCCTTTGAATATTGTTCGAATTTTAACTTTTTGATCCTTTGTCCGCTTTGAAATCGCATTATATTGATTTCCGGCGGACATTTTTTATACCGGCCAAGCTTGATTTTTGGCGGGTTTTATTGCATAATAATTTTGTTGCGATTCAAGACGCAATTTGCAAAAAAACATGAAAGCGTTTTTTGACGAACAAGAATATAAATTGTTGGCATAACAACAGGGAGTTTTAATCCGTTCGCGCGGCAGTTTTTTGCGTGGCGCGAGAAGAATTAAATAACCCTGTTTTTTATTTGCTTGCCCGGGAAGATTCTGCGAAGCGCAAGAAACGGGAACTGGAAATTATGGAAAACGAAAAAGACAAAAAATCAAAAATTAAAATTTCAAAAACAATTATGGCCGGCGGCGCGGCCAAAAACAACGAGCCGTTGATAATTTTGAAGGATATTGCCAAAACCTATGGCAAAGAGGAGCTGTTCTCCGGCGCCCGGATGCGGGTGATGCCCCAGGAGAGGATCGCCATCGTGGGGCCTAACGGCATCGGCAAAACCACATTGCTCAAAATTATTTTGGGGCTCGAAGACGCCGATGAGGGCGCCCGCGAACCGCACCGGGCCGCGCGCATCGGCTATTTGCCGCAGGAGACAAAATGGGAGTCGCTGGCGAATTCGGTTTTCGACGAGATCCATTCGGCCAATCCCGAGATGAAACGGTTGATGGTTCAAAAAAGCGAGTTCGAGGAAAAAGAAAAGAACGGCAAATTGTCCGAAGTTGAAGCCGATGAATATCTGAAGCTTTTGGAAACATTCAAATCCGCGGACGGCTATCGCTATGAGGGGCTGATCGAGCGTTTGCTTTTGGATTTTGGATTCGCCAAAGAGGCGTGGGGCCGGGCTGTCGCCAGTTTGAGCGGCGGCGAGCGCACCAAGCTGGCGCTGGCCAAAGTGGTTTTGGCCAATCCCAATGTTATCGTTTTGGACGAGCCGACGAATCATCTGGACATCGAAACCTGCGAGTGGTTGGAAAATTTTTTGGTTCATCGCAACCTTTCGATCATTTGCGTGTCGCACGATCGTTATTTCTTGGACAAGGTTTGCAATAAAACCTACGAGTTAACCAAAAACGGCATTGAAAAATACCAATGCCGCTATTCGGATTATGTGGTCGAAAAAGCCGCGCGGCGCGCCGCGCTGGAAAAAAGTTACAAAGTTCAGCAAAAATACCTCAAGGAACAGCAGGAATATATCGACCGTTTCCGTTACAAAGCCACCAAGGCCGCGGGCGTGCAAAGCCGCATCAAAGCGTTGGAAAAGATCGAGCGTATCGAATTGCCCAAAGAACCGGGAACCGAGATCAGGATCAAATTCGATGCCGGCGCTAAACTTTGCCGCAGCGTGCTGAAATTGGACGGCGTTCGCGTGGGGCCGGCCGATAAACCCTTATTTGGATTAGATGGCAAATTGGAAGTTGAATGGGGCGACAAGATCGGCATTATCGGCAACAACGGCCAGGGCAAATCAACCTTGCTCAAAAGCATTTTGGGGAAAATGCCGTTGCTGAAAGGAAAGATCACGCTTGATGAGCGCGCTAATGTGGGTTATTACAGCCAGGCGCATGAAGATCTGGATCCGGACAAGATCTTGCTCGATGAAGTGGCGTCAAAGACGCCGGAAACCGAAGAAAAGATCCGCAGTATTTTGGGCGCGTTATTATTTACGCCGGCGGAAGTGGAAAAAAAGAAGATCCGCGACCTTTCCGGCGGCGAGCGGGCGCGGGCGGTGCTGGCCGAATTGATCCTGCAAAAAGCCAATTTCTTGCTGCTGGACGAACCCACTAACCATTTGGACTTGCCCAGCAAGGAAGTGATCGCCCAAGTGTTCAAGGACTACAAAGGCGCGATCTTGCTGGTGAGCCACGACCGCTATATTCTCAACCAGGTTTGCGACCACATCTGGGAAGTGAAGGACGGCAAATTCACCGGCTATCTGGGCAACTATGACGACTACCGTTACCACTTGGCTCAAGCAAGTAAATAAGCGGGCAAGCAAGAAAGCAAGAAAAGCGGGAAAGAAAATTGCAAATCGTATCCGAATCGTATTCCGCCGCCCGCCTAAAATACGCGCCTAAAAAACGCGGGAATCGAATCCCCGCGTTTTTGACTTGTACGTTTTTTGTTGACAATAAATTTATTTGGTATTAACCTTTACAAGGTGATTGATAATGGGCGATGAATTGGTTTGTTATCAACCAGGAATATCTTGTGATGTATTTTCTTTGGCGCAATGCTGTCCGCTTTGTTTGGCGATGTGCGCCAATATATTTGAGCCGGAGATTGCGGAATCTTGCATCGGTATAGGATCATAATTTATTTTGGCAAAAATAAAGAAAGATGATAGCAGTTATTTTTGCCGTTTTTTTTATAATTCAATGTAAAAAATTGCGGGGGTTAAACCCCCGTAATTTTTTACTTACATTTGGAATCGTGATGAAGTATAATTATTGAATGGGTAAAAAAATGGGCAAAGATAAAATTTTAAACGGGTATCTTGGATTGAGATTTTTTTCGTCGTTGTTCTTCTGGGCGTTCGCGACCGTTAATTTGGTTTATCAAGCCACGGTGGTGGGGTTGAATCCTTTGCAGTTGGTGCTGGTGGGGACGCTTTTGGAATTTTGCGCTTTTGTTTTTGAAATTCCGACCGGCATTGTCGCGGATTTATACAGCCGTAAGCTGTCGGTAATTATCGGCGTGGTGTTGGTGGGATTGGGATTTATGTTTGAGGGATTGAATCCGACTTTTGCCGGCGTGCTCATCGCGCAGGTTATTTGGGGTATTGGCTACACTTTCATCAGCGGCGCGCGGGAAGCGTGGATTGCCGATGAAGTTGGAGAAACTGCCGCCGGAGATGTTTTCATGAAAGGCCAGCAAGCCGACCTTGCGGGGCGGTTTATTGGAATTGCGGCCAGCATGATTTTAGCAAATATTGATATCCGTTTGCCGCTTGTCATCGGCGGCGCGATGTTTGCGGCGCAGTCGTTTTTTGTGGCAATGTTCATGCCGGAAAATAATTTCACTCCGACCCCGGCGCCAAAACGCGAAACTTTTCGATCGATGAAGCGGGTTTTTACGGAAGGGGCCCAACTGGCGCGGCATAACCGCATTTTGATCGTTATAGCCGTTGTCGGTATTTTATTTGGCGCGTTCAGCGAAGGGTTTGACCGTTTGTGGACGCCATATATGTTGCAAATCTTTACCTTTCCGGAGATCAGCGGCTTTAAGCCGGTGGTTTGGTTTGGTATTATTGGCATGATTGAAGCGATTTTGTCGATCGTTTTGGTTGGGATGATCAAGCGGAAGATCGATTTTTCAAACCATCGCGCGGCCGCGGCGGCATTGATGGTTATGAATTCGATATTAATGGTTGGCGTTATTGGTTTTGCCGTGGCCCAAAATTTTACGGCGGCGGTTTTGTTGTATTGGATGGCGATGTCGTTTCGGTGGGCCAGGGAGCCGGTATATGTGGCATGGACAAACCAAAATATCGCGCCCAAGATCCGCGCCACGATGTTTTCCATGATCAGCCAAGTTGATGCGGTCGGGCAATTGATCGGCGGGCCGATCATCGGCGCCATTGCCTTGTTTATTTCCATAAAAGCTGGTATTATCGTTGCCGGTTTGATCCTTGTGCCGATCTTTTTCCTTTATATTTATACAATAAAAAACCACAAGGTTTAAAGTGGTGATCGGGGCGCAGAAATTGCGGGGGTTAAACCCCCGTAATTTTTTTTGAAATATAATTGCGGGCGGGGATGTAGTAATTGGCGCAACCCGGGTTAAAGAAAAAGGAAAAATAATAATTAAAAATAAAATTATGAAAAAGATCAATCGAAAGCAGATGGTGGCCACGGCGATTTTGGTTTTCGGGATCGCGGCGGCCGGATTGGGCGCGGCTTACGCGGCCGACAACGGCAACGGCAATCCGATGAGTGGCGTGGTTTCGGCCATCGCCAAAAAGTTTAATCTCAATGAAGCCGATGTGCAAGCGGTGTTCGATGAGCAGCGGTCCAAAATGGAGGTCCAGCGCGAGCAAAACCGCCAGCAAAATCAGGCGCGCCATCAAACCGAATTTGAAAGCCGTTTGGCCGGATTGGTTTCGGCCGGCAAATTGACGCAAGCGCAAGCCGACGCGATCAAGGCCAAACATTCTGAATTGCAAAGTTGGCGCGATGAACAAATGGCGGCGTTAAAAAATAAAACCGGCCAGGAAAGAAAAACCGCGATGGAAACGTTGCGCCAAGAGCAAAAAGAAAAAATTGACGCGCTCAAGCGGTGGGCCGCCGGCCAAGGAATTTCCGAAGAATATTTGCCGTTATGCGGCATGGGCGGAGAGGGCCGGGGGATGGGCCATGGTCGCGGGGCCGGATTCGGCGGCTTGAAAAGCGAGTAAACAAGAAAAGCGGGCAACCAAGAAAGCAAATAAGCGAGCAAGCGAGAAAGTTTTAACGGGAGGAACAAAGAACGGCAAGGCCGTTTTTTGTTATGCGTAAAAATGATATAATAAAAATGAATAACATTTAAAAGGTCGGTATGATTATGAAAGTTTTTTAAATTTCCGCTTTTGAATTCATTTTGACAAGGATTCACCTTATCGGACATCTGAAAGGTGAAACCTTGCCAAAATAAAATTCAATCAAAAGCGGAAAAAATAAAATGGAAAAAGAAACAAATGGTTGCGCGTGCGTGGCTTGCGGCAGCGAAGGCAAATCGCTGCGCGTGATCGCGGGCGTTTTGCTGGCGGTGCTGGCGGTTTACGTGGCCGTGTTGGCGGCCAACGCGATCAAGGCCAACAAATACGTGGGCCGCGACGCGGTTAACCAGGGAACGATCTCGGTTTCGGGCGAAGGCGAAGTTTACAAGGCGCCGGATCTGGCGGTGATGGATTTTTCGGTGATCAGCACCGCCAAAACCGTGGTTGAGGCGATGGCCGACAACACCAAAAAAATGAACGCGATCATTGACGTGGCCAAAAGTTTGGGCGTGGCTGATAAAGATTTGCAAACCACGAATTTTAACATGAACCCCCGCTATGACTATGTCAAAACCGCGCCGGTGCCCGCCGTAGGTACGACTCGAAGTTCGGTATCATCATCGGTTCCGGCAATGGACATGGCCATTGAGATCGCGCCCGACGAGCCGATTTATTATCCAAACGGCAAAAGGGTTCTTTCCGGTTATGACGTCACCCAGACGCTCACCGTGAAAATGCGCGACATGGCCAAGATCGGCCAGATTATCGAGGAACTGGTGGCCAGCGGCGCCAACCAAACCAATGATCTGCGGTTCACTTTGGATGATCCGGCCGCGGTTCAGGGCGAAGCGCGCAAAGAGGCAATTAACGATGCCAAAGAAAAAGCGCGAATTTTGGCCGAGCAATTGGGCGTGAAGTTGGGGAGGATCACCAGTTATAACGACAGCGGCTATTCGCCGGTCTACCGGTTGAATTATGCCGCCAAAGATATGGCGGCGGGCGCGGTTCAAGAGAGCGCGCCGGCGCCCACGATCCAAACCGGCGAAAGCAAGATCACGGCCAATGTGAATATCGTCTACGAAATCGAATAGCCGATTTTGATAATTTTAATCTAAAAAAAATCGCCTTGCCAAAAGGCGGTTTTTTGTTAGGATGGGAACAATATGAAAGAAATCAAAAAAATTTATGATGTGGCGGTGATTGGCGCCGGGCCGGCGGGAATGATGGCGGCGATCGCGGCGGCCGAGAATGGGGCCAAGGTTGTCTTGATCGAGAAAAACGAAAGCGCGGGCAAAAAACTTTTGCTTACCGGCGGCGGCCGGTGCAATTTGAGCAACGCGCGGTTTGATTCGCGCGATTTGGTTGCCAATTACGACAAAGAAGGCCCTTTTTTATTCCACGCGTTTGCCGAATTCGGCTCTCAAAAAACAATTGATTTTTTCAATAGTTTAGGAGTAAAAACCGCGGTTGAAAATAACCGGCGGGTTTTGACAAAAAGCGGGCAAGCGCAAGAAATTTTGGACGCGTTGCTGGGCTGTTTGAAAAAATTTAAAGTGGAAATTATTTATGGCGCCAAGGTTCGCGAAATTAAAAAAGAAAATAATTTGGTCGCGAAAATTGTTTTGGAAAGCGGCGCGGTGATAATCGCCAGAAATTATATCATCGCCACCGGCGGAAAATCATATTCGGCCACGGGATCAACCGGCGACGGCTATGGCTGGGCGGCGGCGCTGGGCCATAAAATCGTTAAACCGGAGGCGGCGCTGGCGCCGGTGATCGTTAAAGAGACCTGGGTTGGGGATTTGGCCGGCGTCGCGTTGAAGCGCGCGGGCGTCAAGGTTTTTCAAAACGGCAAAAAAATCATCAAAACCGAGGGCGAGATTTTATTCACTCATTTTGGATTGAGCGGGCCGGCGATTTTGAATATTAGCGCGCGAATCGGCGAATTGATGGAAAGCGGCCCGGTGGAAATTTCGTTAAATTTGATTTCGCAAATGAAGCCCGAGCAATTGGGAAAATCGATTTTAAAAAATTTTCAAAAAAATCCCAATAAAATTTTGAAAAATTGCTTGGTTGATTTTGTTCCTTCGGGATTGGCGGCGGCAATTGCCCAAACCGCCGGCATTGGCATTACCAAAACCGTCAATATCATCACCAAAGAGGAACGCGGCCGTTTGGTTGATATTCTCCAAAATCTGAAATTGTCCGTGGCCGGATTGCCGGATTTGGAAATCGGAATGATTACCGCCGGCGGCGTGGATATCAAGGAAATCGACCACAAAACCATGCGGTCAAAAATTATTTCGAACCTGTTTTTTGCCGGCGAAATCATCAATGTCCATGGCGCCACCGGCGGCTTCAACCTCCAGCAATGCTGGTCCACCGGCCATTTGGCCGGCAAATCCGTCGCGGAAGATTTGAATAAATGAAAAAAAAGGTTAATATTGAATAATTGAACAATAAAAACCTTATGGAGAATTATTTGACGGCCGAGGGGTTGGAAAAATTAAAAAAGGAGCTGGAGACCTTGGAGACCGTGACGCGGCGGGAGCTGGCCGAGAAATTGAACTATGCGATTTCGTTTGGCGATCTCAAGGAAAATGCCGCCTATCATCAGGCCAAGGAGCAGCAGGCGTTCGTCGAGGGTCGGATCTCGGAATTGAAGGCGATCATTGCTAATGCGCGGGTGGCCGAACGGCAAGATAACGGCGCGGTGCAGATCGGGTCGCGGATAACGTTGGCAACCGGCGAAGTTGTCGAAGAATATTGCGTGGTGGGGTCCGACGAAGCCGATGTTTTTTGCGGCAAAATTTCTTATAAATCGCCGTTGGGGCAGGCGATTTTTGGCAAAAAGATCGGGTGCAAAATTTGTTTGGAAACGCCGCGGGGAAAAACGGAATACGAGATCAGAAAGATTGAATAATAAGTCAAAAGGCAAAAGCCTGCGCCAGAGGCGCATCCGTCCTTTGGCGGAAAAAGGCAAAAGTTAAAGTTAAAAATAAAAGTCAAAATGCAAGTTGGCCAAGGTCGCGCCTCGCCGATTACAGCGAAGAACGACCTTAAAATACGGAAATTCCGCGGAAGCGGTTTTTGTTTTTAACATTTTACTTTTTTTGGGGTAAAGTGGTATTATAAATTTGTAGTTAAAAAATAATTAAAATATAATTAAATTCATTATGGAACAGCAATTATTGGATTATATCAAGCAAGAAACAAGCCGCGGCGTGGCCGAGGCATCGATCAGAAAGGCCTTGGCCGACGTTGGTTGGGAAAATTCGGCGATCGAAGAGGCCTTCGCGGCGTCGCGGCCGGTGGCCGCCGCCGCGCCGGTTCAAAGATTCGCGCCGGCCAAAAAAGATGGCGCGGCCGGCGATGAAGAATTTGACGAAGAAACTTCTTCCAAAAAAAGCAAGAAGCCGGCGATAATCGCGGGAATCGTTTTTTTGGCGATCTTTTTTGTCTTTGGCGGGTTGATGGCTTATTTTTATTTCGCGACTTCCTCCGAAGATATTACCGGCAAGATCGATCAAGAGATCGCCGAAGATGTTTCTCAAGAAACCATTCCGCCGGTTGCCGGATTGGAGGTGGTCGATCAAGCGCCGGCCGCGTCCGAGAGCGAGCCGTTAACCGATGTTCCGGCCGCGGGTTTGGCGCCGGTTGAAAATGTTTCGGTTGAGCCGGCATCGACCACCGAAGCCGCGCCGGTTGAGTTATCGTCGGTTGCCGCCCAAGATCGCGACGCGCAGAGGATGGCGGATATGCAAAAATTGGCCGAGGCGCAGAAAGCAGTTTTTATGGCTGGCGGCAAATATTACACTTGCGGATTATCCGGCGGCGAGTGCGGTGGCAAGCCGTATGGCTATCCCGCCCAAATCGGCGGATTGGCGCAAACCCCGCAAGATCCGCTGGCGGCGGAATCGGCAGGCAAAAAAGCCGTTTGCGGCGCGGATTATGTTTATTGCGGTTTGAACAACGCGCCTTATTCCAATTTCTTTTGCTATTACGCCAAGCTCGAAGGCGGCGGTTATTACACCGCGTCGCACGCGGGCAATTTCAAGCGAAACGCCGCTCCCAAAATTTTCGAAGAATGCGCCGCGGCCGATTGACCGGCGCCAAAATTGAAATAAAGATTCAAGCCGCAATGTAATATTGATATTGCGGCTCGTTTTTTGAATTAATTATGGAAGAAACCACCGATGAATCGATCGCGGCGCGGGTGCAAAAAGGCGACATCGAGGCGTTTACCCGATTAATGGAGCGCTACGAGAAGAAAATAACCCGTTATGCCCGGAAGTTTTTGGCCGACCCTGACGATATCAAAGATATTGTGCAGGAAGTTTTCACGAAGGTCTATATTAATATTAAGAGTTTTGACGTTAAAAGGAAGTTTTCTCCTTGGATTTACCGCGTCGCCCACAATGAATTCGTTAACGCGTTGAAAAAGAAAAAATCGGAGAAATTGTCGTTTATTGATTTTGATTTGGTTTTGCCGCGTCGGGAGGCAAAAGAAACCGCCGATAGCGAGGTTGATAAAAAGGATTTGCGCCGTTTGCTTGACGGCCACATGCGAAGTCTCGCGGCCAAATACCGCGAGCCGTTGGTGCTTTATTATTATGAAGAGATGAGTTATCGCGAAATTGCCGAGGTGTTGCGCTTGCCGGTTTCCACCGTGGGCATTCGGTTGCAACGGGCGAAAAATATTTTGAAAAAATCAATCGATAAAAAAATTTTTAACTGACATGGAAAATCAATCCAAGCAATCGGCAAGCCAAAAAATAATCGCCGCGGTTAAAAGCGGCCGATTGAAAATGCGCCCCAAATGGCATTTTATTTTGCGGGCGGTTTTGTGGCTGGCGGGAATCGCGGCCGCGGTTTTGGCGGCGCTTTATTTTTTTAGCTTGTTGATGTTTATCGCCCGAGAAACCGGCATTTGGGCCGCGCCGGTTTTCGGGTGGCGCGGGGTTTTGATATTTTTGGCTTCCTTGCCATGGATGCTGGTGTTGCTGGTTTTGGTTTTCATTTTGGCGCTTGAAATTTTGGTGCGCCATTACGCGTTTGCCTATCGTTTGCCGCTTTTATATTCGGCGTTGGCAGTGTTGCTGTTGGTGGTGGTTGGCGGAATTTTATTGGCCGGAAGTCCGTTGCACCGAATGCTTTCCCATTGTCCGGCCGAAAATGAAATTTTGAAAATACCGCCGCCAAACGGGAACGGCGGGCCGCCGTGCGGCACCGGCGTTTATCGCGATCTTGGGCCGCGCCGGTTTAAAAATATTCATCGCGGAACAATTGAAAATATCGATGGCGCGAATATCATTTTGAAAAATCGCCAGCTTGAAAACCTTGCCGTGGTGATTACCAAAAAAACCCGTTTGCCTTTTGGCGCCGATCTTTCGGCCGGTGATGAGATCGTGGTGGTGGGCGATTGGCGCGGGGACAAGATCGAAGCGTTTGGCGTGCGCGAGATTGGCCGATAATTGATTAATAAAAAAAATGGCAAAAATAATTTTATTTTTTAAAAAACATAAAAAAATTTCCCTGGCGGCGGCTTTGATCTTGGCGGCGGGCGTTTATTTTGTTTTTAAACCGGGGCAGGGTGATGTTGCCAAGATTGTTTATAGTTATGGAACGGCAAGCAGGGGCGCCATTGTCCAGTCGGTTTCGGGAACCGGCCAAATATCGGCGGCGCGGCAATCGGATTTGAAATCGAAAGTTTCCGGCGAGGTTTTAGAGGTGAAGGTTTCCGCCGGGGAGGCGGTCAAGGCCGGTGACGCGATCGCGCGAATCGATGATTCGGACGCTCGTGCCGCGGTGGCGGATGCCCGGGCGGCGCTGGAAAACGCGCAACTTTCTTTGGAAAAATTAAACGAGCCGGTCGATGAATTGTCGCTTTTGCAGGCGCGAAATTCTTTGGTTCAAGCCGAGGAATCGCTGGCAAGCGATAAGGAAGATTTGGATAAAAAATACGAACAGGGCTTTAATTCCGTGGCGGCCGCTTTTGTGAGCTTGCCGTCGATTTTGGCCGGTTTGCAGGATTTGGTGACCGGCGCCAGCTCGTTTGTGACGCAGTTTTCTCCAACATATGTTGATTATTACGCCGAATCGATCAAGGCATACGACGCGCAAGCGCCGGAATTGATGGTTGGCGCGGCGAATTCATATCAAAAGGCCAAAATGAAATATGATCAAAATTTTCAGGCCTATAAGTCGGCCAGCCAATTTTCAAATCAAGAGCAAATCGAGGCATTGATAAAACAAACTTATGAAACCGCGCGAGTTGTCGCCGAAGCGTTAAAGCAATCCAATACCTTAGTGCAACGTTATCAAGACGTGCTTTACGACCAAAATTTGACGCCGCAAAATTTTTCCAGCACCCATCTTAATTCGTTATCCGGATATATCACGAAAAACAATTCCCTTTTAAATGATTTGCTTTCCGCGTCCGAGAATATTGTTAGCGCGAAAAACGCGATCGTGAGCGACGAGCGCGCGATCGACGAGAAAACCAAATCGCTGGCTAATTTGAACGAAGGACCCGAAGAGATCGATCTTAAATCCCAGCAGTTGGCCGTGGAGCAAAAAAAGCGGGCGCTGGCCAGCGCCGTTGAGGCGCTTGGCGATTACACCATCAGGGCGCCTTTTGACGGCGTGATTGCGTCGGTGGATATCGAAAAGGGCGATGAGATCGCGGCCAATGCCGCGGCGGCGACCGTGATCACCGATAACCAGATTGCCACGATTACTTTGAATGAAATTGATATCGCCAAAGTGAAAGTTGGGCAGAAAGCGACTCTGTCCTTTTCGGCGGTTGAAGGGCTGACCGCCGCCGGCAAGGTGGCGCAAGTTGACGCGATCGGTTCGGTGAGCCAGGGGGTGGTGAGCTATGGCGTTACTATCGCTTTGGATTCGGAAAACGAGTCGGTGAAATCAGGGATGAGCATCACGGCGACGATCATCACCGAGATGAAACAGGATGTTTTGATGGTGCCATCGGCCGCGGTGAGAACCGATGATCAGGGTTCCTATGTTTTGGCGCCGGCGGCTGGCGGTGTTGATTCCGTCGAGCAACGACCGGTGGTCGCGGGATTGTCTGACGATACCAACGTTGAAATTGTCGAGGGATTGAACGAAGGCGATCAAGTCGTGGTTTCGAGTTCCAAGACGAGCGTTTCCAAGACCTCGACTCAATCGCCGGCAAGCCGGAGTTCGGGCGGATCAATGTTTAATATCGGCGGCATGGGCGGACCGATGAGATAAAATTAAAAAATAAAAATGAAAAGTTAAAAACGACAATTAAAAATTTAATTTATTCATGATCGAGTGTAAAAATATCACTAAAATTTACAAGACCGGCGAAGTCGAGGCCAAAATTCTTAAAGGAATTTCACTTTCCGTGAAAGACGGAGAGTTCGTGGCGATCATCGGGCCGTCGGGATCGGGAAAATCAACCTTGATGAACATTCTCGGGATGTTGGACACGCCTTCGGCCGGCGATTATTTTCTTGATGGCAAGAACGCGGCCAAATATTCGGATGACGAATTGGCCGATATTCGCAAGGATAAGATCGGATTTGTGTTCCAGTCGTTCAATCTTTTGCCGCGCGCCACGGTGTTGCGCAATGTTTGCTTGCCGCTGGTTTATGCCGGCATTGAAAAAGGCGAGCGCGAAAAGCGCGCCCAAGCCGTGCTGGCGCTTGCCGGCCTGGATAAAAAATACCACCGGCATTACACCAACCAGCTTTCCGGCGGCCAGATGCAGCGGGTGGCGATCGCCCGGGCGTTGGCGAATAACCCGTCGATAATTTTGGCCGATGAGCCCACCGGCAATTTGGACACCAAGACCGGCGAGATCGTGATGGAAACATTTCAGGAATTGAATCGCCGCCAAGGGCACACGATTATTTTGATCACTCATGAGCGGGACATCGCCGAATACGCCGATCGCGTCATCACCATTCGCGATGGAGTTATCGTCGAGGACCGGAAAAACGGGCGCAAAAAGATCGGCATCATCGGCAAAGACGACCGAATCCCAATTTAAATAAAAAATTTAAAATCCTAAATCCTAAATTCTAAACAAATTCAAAATTAAAATTTCAAATTTCAAAACAAGATCATGGCGTTTGTTTTTAATTTTAGATTTTGATATTTGGATTTGTTTGGGATTTAGAATTTAGCGCTTGCAATTTAAGCGTATGCGCGTGAATGATTTATTCGAACAAACTTTTTCATCGTTATTGGCCAACAAGGTCCGTTCGGGGCTCACGGTTTTGGGCATTGTGATCGGCATCGGGTCGGTGATCGCCATGGTTTCAATCGGCCAGGGGGCGTCGGGAACGATCACTTCCAGCATCGAATCGCTGGGATCGAATTTGTTGATGGTAATGCCGGGATTCGCGCGCGGCGTGGGCCAGCAGGTGAGCGCCGGCCGCGGGGGTGCCCAGACATTGACTTTGGCCGATGCCGACGCGATCAAAGAAAATGTTGCCGGCGTGGTGGCGGTGGCGCCGCAATATTCCGGTCGCGCGCAAATCACGGCCAAGGGAACTAACACCAACACCACGGTTTACGGCGTGACTGAGGCCTATGCTTTGGTGCGCAATGTTGAGATCGAGAAAGGATCGTTTATCGTCAAAGCGAACAATGACGCGAAAGCCAAAGTGGCGGTGCTTGGGCCGGCAACCGCGGTTGATCTTTTTGGTGAGGATAGCGATCCGATTAGGCAAACGATTCGATTTAACAATATGGATTTTAAGGTTGTCGGAGTGGCTGTTTCAAAAGGCGGTTCGGGGATGAACAATGCCGATGACGCGGTTTATATTCCGCTGGCCACGGCTCATCAATATATTGCCGGCAACACCAAAGTGGGAACGATCAGCGTTCAGGGCGAGAGCCAAGAAATTTTGGATCAAATGCAAGCCGATATTACCGCGCTGTTGATGGATCGGCACAAGATTGCCGATGAAACAAAAATTGATTTTCAGATAATGAATCAGGCCGATATTGTTGAAAGCGCGTCATCGATCGCGGGAACATTGACGATTTTGCTGGCGTCGATCGCGGGAATTTCGCTGTTGGTGGGCGGCATCGGCATCATGAATATGATGCTCACCACCGTGACCGAAAGAACGCGCGAGATCGGTTTGCGCAAAGCCATCGGCGCCAAGAAGAGCGATATCACGGTGCAATTCTTGGCCGAAGCCGTGACGCTCACTTTTTTGGGCGGCGCCATCGGCGTGGCCGCGGGCGGATTGGCCGCCGCCGCCGTGGAAAAATTCGGCAACATCGCCACCCAAATTTCGCCAATGTCGGTTTTGCTGGCGTTTGGCGTGTCGGCGGCTATCGGCATTGTTTTTGGCTATTATCCGGCGTGGCGCGCGGCCAAATTGAACCCGATCACCGCCTTGAGATATGAATAATAATAAGGCAAAAGTCAAAAGTCTGCGCCAGAGGCGCATCCGTCCTTTGGCGAAAAAAGTCAAAAGTTCAAGTTAAAAGTTAAATAAAAAAAATGAATAAAAATATTGTAATCGTATCGTTGATCGCGGTCGCGGCGGCGGGAGGCGCGTTTTTTGCCGGCATGCAGTTTGGCCAAAATTCGGCGGCGCAAAAACGGGCGCAGTTTGGCCAGGATTTTATCAATCAAAAAAACATGATGCCGGGCGCGGGCGGACGGAATATGGGCGGCATGGTTTCGGGCGAAATTTTGGCGATTGACGCCGAAAGTTTGACGGTGAAAACCCAAAACGGAAGTTCCAAGATCGTCTTTTTTTCGCCCAGCGTCAAATTGAGCAAATCGGTTGACGCGGCGGCAAGCGATTTGGCGGTGGGCGGTCGGATCATGGCGTCGGGAACGGCCAACAACGACGGCAGCATCATGGCCAAAACCATTCAAATCGGCGGCGCGCCGTTTGACGGCGCGAACAAGCCGGATGATTTTCCGGCAAACAAGTAGAGGTTGAGATCAAATCAAAAAACCGCCGCGCGAAATCGCGCGGCGGTTTTTTCGCGCGCGTCAGCCGCAAATCAAAATCGCGATGGCGATTCCCAGCAAGAAGCCGAAAAACACTTCAAAGCGCGTGTGGCCCAAAAGTTCTTTCAAATGCTTGGCCTCGAACCGTTTGTAGCGGTAAAAATCTTCCACGAGACGGTTGATCAATTCGGCGTGCCGGCCGGCTTCGCGCCGCAAGGTGGCCGCGTCGTAGATCACCACCAAGGCGAACACCGCGCTGATGGCAAAATAGGGCGAGCCAAAGCCGAATTCGATGCCGCAAGCCGCGGCCAGCGCGGTGACGGCGGCCGTGTGCGAGCTGGGAAAGCCGCCGCTGGCCCAAAACCGCTTGAACGCCTCGCGGTTTACGCCGTGCTTGAACGCCAAAATCATTTTTATCAGTTGCGCCGCCAGCCAAGCGGCAAATCCGGCCACCAGCGGCTGGTTATTGACGATTGCTTCAAATTCATTCATAAACAATTTTAATCTTCGCGATGCTTTGTATTTCGGGGTCTAACCCCCGTGTAATCGCGGGCGGTTAGACCCCGTCAACATTCATGGTTTCGCGATCCAAAACAATCAATTTTGCTTTCAAATTGATTGTAGCCGTTTTCGCCCCGCATTTCAACCGCCGGGCTTGATTTTGTTTTATTCAAGTATATATTTAAATATATACTAAGTATATACTTGATAAAAAATATGAACCGCAAAACTTCGCAGAACAGCGTTCGCAAACTGATGCGTTTGGGCAAAACCAGTTTGGCCATCACTTTGCCCAAGGAAATTTTAGTTCAATTGGGCTGGCGCGAATCCCAAAAAGTGGTGGCCAAAAAGCGCGGCCAAACCATCGTGATTTCCGACTGGAAAGAATGATTTCCACCGTTGATTTTTAAGGCAAAAAGGAGTATTTTAAACAAATATGAATGGCTCAAAAGAAGCGAAAGCGCGAGTAAAAATTAATAAGTTGCTCGAAAGTTCAGGGTGGCGTTTCGAGGATGGTAAAAATGAGAAAGCCAATATACGGCTTGAGGCGGGCGTGAAATTCAACGAATTGGACGATGATTTGGAAAACGCCACCGCCAATGACGGCCGCCGCGGCGCGGTTGATTTTCTTTTACTTGATAAAGACGGTCGGGCTTTGGTGGTAGTGGAGGCAAAGCGCGAAGCGATTGATCCGCTTTCGGCTAAAGAGCAGGCGCGAACTTATGCGCGCAATAGCGGCGCGCGGTTTGTGATTCTTTCAAATGGCAATTTGCATTATTTTTGGGACACGAAACACGGAAACCCCGATATTATTTCGCGTTTTCCCACGCAGGAATCAATAAGCCAATACGAAAAATATGAACCCAATCCGGACGAGCTGGCGCAAATTGCGGTGGATGAAAATTATATCATTGAGACACAAATGCCCGGGCATGCCGGCGATCCGTCATTTCAGGATATTTCCAAGCGGCCGGAATTTTTGAAAAACAACAATTTAAAGCAGCTGCGGTCATACCAGATACAAGCGGTAAAAATCTTGCAGGAGGCGGTGAAAAACGGTAAACAGCGTTTTTTGTTTGAAATGGCCACCGGCACCGGAAAAACCTTGGTTTCGGCGGCAGTGATTAAATTATTTTTGAAATCCGGCAACGCTCGCCGCGTTCTTTTTTTGGTGGATCGTTTGGAATTGGAAGAGCAAGCCGAAAAAGCGTTCAAACAATGTTTGGGAAAAGATTTTCATGTTGCGGTTTACAAAGAAAATCGCGAATCGTGGACTAATGCCAGCGTGGTGGTTTCGACCATTCAGACATTTTTGGCCGGAGATCGCTATAAAAAAGAATTTTCGCCCACTGATTTCGAATTGGTTATTTCCGACGAAGCCCATCGTTCCATCGGCGGCAACAGCCGGGCGGTATTCGAATATTTTGTGGGTTATAAATTGGGGTTGACCGCCACGCCCAAAAATTATCTTAAAGGAATTGATGCCGACGACGACAATCAGCGGGATTATGAGCGCCGGTTGTTGCTTGATACTTATAAAACATTCGGTTGCGATTCCGGCGAACCGACATTTTCGTATGATTTGGTGAAAGGGGCAAAAGAGGGGTATTTGATCCAGCCGGTGGTGGTGGACGCGCGCACGGAGATAACCACTCAATTGCTTTCCGAACAAGGATACGCGGTGAGTAAAACCGCCGCTGACGGCCAAAACATTGATCAAGTTTTTGACGAGCGGCATTACGAGCGCAAGTTTTTCAACGAAGAAACCAATATCGCGATGTGCAAGGCGTTCATTGACAACGGGCTTTTTGATCCGGCAACCGAAAGTTGCGGCGCGCCGCTTTTTGGCAAGTCAATCGTTTTTTGCGTTTCTCAAAGTCATGCCGCCCGCGTGGCCAACATTTTGAATAAATTGGCGTCAAGCAAATGGCCGAAAATTTACGGCGAATCGGATTTTGCCATGCAAATCACTTCGCAAGTGAAAGGCGCTCAGCAAATGACGGTTAATTTTGCCAATAACCGGTTGGGCGGAAAAACAAAAGTGCCCGAAGATTATGAAACCTGCAAAACGCGCGCGGCGGTTACCGTGGGGATGATGTCCACCGGTTATGATTGCCAGGATTTGCTCAATATCGCGCTGATGCGGCCGGTTTTTTCGCCCACTGATTTTGTACAGATAAAAGGCCGCGGCACTCGCAAATTTTTATTTGAATGTGAAAACGGCGGCGATAAAATCGCGATTTCCAAAACCAAATTCAAGTTTTTCGATTTTTTCGCGGTTTGCGAATATTTTGAAAACGAATATCCGTATGACGAAAAAATAAAATTACCGCGGATAAAGATCATTGCCAATGACGGTATGGCTTCGGAAAAAAGAACCGATAAAATCGAGTATGCCGACGAAAACGGCCAAAAAGTATTTGAAGGGCCGTTTGATTTGGCGGCGGCCGACCGATTGGAATCGGTGGTGGAAACGCCGGTGGGAGAATTGGGCATGCGCATTGACCGGGAAGGATTTAAAAAGGCGGTGGACGAGGATGTTTTGGGCAACGAAACGCTTAAAACTTTGTGGGAAAACGGCGATACCGACCAGGCCGAAGAATACGCCCGCCGGCATATTTTTGACAAGCCCAAATATTTTCTCAATTTGGAAAAAATCCGCAAATTATTCGGCGTTGACCGGCGCATAAGCGTCAAGGAATTTTTGCAGTTTGTTTTCGGCGACAAAAAGGAATTCGAATCAAAAGACGCGCTTTTGGAATCAGAATGGGAAAAATTTCTTGAAATCAATCCGGTGGATCAAAATCATTATGAGACGGTGAAAATGTTTTTCAAGGCCTATATCACCGATCCGGCCGTGCGGGAAATCATCGCCAGCCGCCAAACCCAGCGTTTCAATTTTGAATCATCGTTTAATTTTGAAGAATATCGAAAGTTGAACGGTTTCAAAACTATCGTGCCGCGATATATCCGCGATTACGCCTATCAACTAACCAATTTATAAAATGAACACGGAAATCAAACGGCATATCGATGCCGCCCGGCAAGTGCTGGTGGGGGTGGTGCCCAATCCCACTTCGCAAATTGACCAGATCACCAACGCTTTGATCTATAAGTTCATGGATGATATGGACCGGGCCGCGATCGAGCAAGGCGACCAGGCCGCGTTTTTCATTGGTGATTTGGAACGTTATGCCTGGACGCGGTTAATGGACACGCGGCTTGGCAGCCAGGAAAAAATGAATTTATATTCCGAAGCGCTGGCCAAATTCTCGCAAGCCAAGCAATTGCCCGAATTGTTCCGCGGAATTTTCAAGTCCGCATTTTTGCCCTATCGCTCGCCGGAGGTCTTGGATTTGTTCTTGAAAGAAATCAACTATTTTGACTATTCCCATCCCGAGGAATTGGGCAATGCCTATGAATATCTGCTTTCGATAATGTCATCTCAAGGCGACGCGGGGCAGTTTCGCACGCCGCGCCACATTATTGATTTTATGGTGGACGCGGTGAATCCCACCAAAGACGATAAAATCCTTGATCCGGCTTGCGGCACCGGTGGTTTTTTGGTGAAATCCTACCAGCATATTTTGGAGCAACTGCGCCAAAAAGACGCCCGCGGCAACGCGCCCCGGCCGATCACGCCCGACGAGCGCAAAAAATTGATGAACAATTTTGAGGGTTATGATATCGATCCCGCGATGGCGCGCATCGCGCAGGTCAATATGTATTTGCACCAGTTCAAGAATCCCAAAATTTACCAATATGACGCGCTTTCGCAAGAAGAGCGGTGGGGTGATAAATTCGACGTGATTTTGGCCAATCCGCCGTTTATGTCGCCCAAAGGCGGGATCCGGCCTCACGGCAAGTTCGGCGTGCAATCCAACCGCTCGGAAGTGCTTTTCGTGGATTATATTATGAACCACTTGCGGCCAAAAGGCCGGGCCGCCATCATCGTTCCCGAAGGCATCATTTTCCAATCCGCCACCGCCCACAGGCAACTTCGCAAAAATTTGATCGAGGATGGTCTCTATTGCGTGGCCAGTTTGCCCAGCGGCGTGTTTGCGCCTTACAGCGGCGTGAAAACCAGCATTTTGTTTTTCGACAATGAAATCGCCGGCCGCACCAATGAGATTTTGTTCGTGAAAATCGAAAACGACGGATTCGACCCGGGCGCGACCAAACGCGCGATAGAAAAAAACGATTTGCCGCAAGCGCTGGAAATTATCAGCCAGTGGAAAACCGGCAAAAAATCCGAAAATAACCTCGCGCTCTATGTTGCCAAATCAAAGATTGCCCAAAACGATTATAACCTTTCGGCCGACCGTTATCGCGCTGCCACCGATTATTCCAACGCCAAATGGCCGATGGTGGAATTGGGCGAAGTTTGTGAATTATATCAACCCAAAACTATTACCGGAAAAGAAATATCAAGTGAACCGCAGAATGGCTGGTATAAAGTTTATGGAGCGAATGGCGTAATCGGCTATTATCATTCTTATAATGAAGAATATCCGCAAGTGCTTATAACTTGTCGTGGAGCAACTTGCGGCACGATAAATTTATCGGATCATAAATCGTATGTGACTGGCAATGCGATGGTGGCAAAGCCAAAGGATAGTAATCAAATTATTAAAAAATTTTTATTTTACATCCTTAAAAATGCTGATCTTTCGTCGGTAATTACAGGTGCGGCACAGCCGCAAATAACGCGCGCTTCATTGTCACCTTTTACAATCCCTCTTCCGCTGTTGGAAATCCAGGAGCAAATCGTGGCCGAATTGGACGGTTATCAAAAAATAATCGACGGCGCCAAGCAAATCGCCCAAAACTGGAAACCCAAAATCGACATTGATCCGAAGTGGAAAAAGGTGAAATTTGATGATTATATATTTTTTCAAGAAGGTCCGGGAATTAGGAGTTGGCAATTTACAAACAGTGGAGTCAAATTGTTTAATGTGAAAAATATAGTTAATGGTGAAATAGAATTAGATAATTCTGACAAGTATATTTCTTTCGAGGAATTTAATAAAAAATATAGACATTTTCAGATTGAAGATGGGGATATTATATTAGCAAGTTCTGGTGCTACTTATGGGAAAAATGCTTATTTTAAAGATCCTGGTTATCCTGTCATGGTTAATACGAGCAATATACGCATTCATCCAAAAGATGCTTCTAAAATTATTCAAGGATTTATTAAAATAATACTTGACAGTGAAATATTCAAGAGCCAAATTGATCATCTTATAACGGGCGCGGCACAGCCCAATTTTGGTCCGTATCATTTACAACAAGTTGAAATAGGGGTGCCATCTATTGAAATTCAAAAGCACATCGTAAAAAAAATTGAAGCCGAGCGCGCCATGGTCGAAGTCGCCAAAAAACTGATCGAAATCTATGAACAAAAAACCAAAGCCGCCATTGCCAAACTTTGGACTGAATGAATATGGGCTATCCGTTGGTTTCATATTTTTCGCTTCGCAAAAGCGAGGAGGAACAAAATTACATTCGCGGGCTTTTTGATCAATTCGAAAACGCCAAGGTTATGGGGGCATACCACTTGGCGCTTTTCGCCTATCATCTGCTTTTTATTTGTTTTCTCTATGAAACGCTTTACAAGATAAAATTATGGTTTCCGATTAAACACGACATGGCGTTTGTTTCTTTTTCCGCCGACCAAAGAAAAAAAATTCGCGATGCGAAAAATCCCATTGATTATGTTGGCAATCGCAACAGAGAAAAATCGTTGTTTGAATTTTTGAATATTTTTTGCGATTGCGAAGCGTTGGTGGCAAAATGCAAAAGTTTGACTGATTATCGAAACAACAATTTGGGGCATGTGAATTATAATCTTATCGGTGAAATTGAATTTGAAAATAAAATCGAAGAATACGATCAAACCGCGGGAAAAATCCATGAAATTACCCAAAACAAACTTGCCGCGGTTTTTGACGAATATGCGCAAACTATTGAAAAATTGGGCGAGGAAATCACCAAGGACGGCTTGGAATTGGATTTGATAATTCCAAATCGTTTGAGCGACGCGGATCTTGGCGATCTGGCCGCCGCATGCGAATTGAAAAATAATGGCATATATAAAACTATAAGCCAAGTTTTGAAAAATGATTTTGGCGTTGAGGTGGCGTTTATATAACGCCATAAATTAATTAAAAATAGTCGCATAATCCGCCTTTTGCGGTTTTTTTATTTCATTATTGACAACAAAAATGGAATTTGTTAAATAAAAAGTAATAATAAATAATAATAAAAGTTATATGGAATACAATTTCAAGAAGTTTGAGGGAGTTAATTCCCGGTCGGAAGATAGAATTACAATAACCAAAAATAATTCCATAGGATTTCCGACAAAATTTTATAACGACAATAATATCAAGCGATTTGAATATGTTTTGTTATTTTGGGATATAAAAAATAAGGCAATAGGAATTAAATTTACCAATGAAGAAAGTGAAAAAAGTAAATTCAAAATAATTCATAGCAAAATCGGTTATGGCGGCAGTATCACTGCAAGGAGTTTTTTTAGGGGCAATAATATTGATCCAAAAATTTATTGCGGGCGGTATGAATGGAAAAAAGAAAAGGCCGAAGGTATTGGTGAGATTTTTATAATTGAATTAAAAGAAAGGGCGGCTAAATGATAAATTTATGGGAAATCATAAAAAGCAAAAAATTTATATCTTTTTTGACGAATCCGGCAAGCCGGAAATATATTCCGCAAAAGGAGTTAATTTGGTGGAAACCGGAGTGGCGACAAAATATCTTGTTTTGGCCTCGGTGAGAGTCGGCGATCAGTTATTTTTGCAACAATCGGTAACCGATTTTAAGTTGCGATTGTTAAAAGACGAGTCGTTTGTAAAAATATTTTCCTCGGCTTACGCGCTCGACTCTTTTCACGCGCAAAGCGATTATCCGCAAGTAAGGGAAAAATTTTACGATTTTATTAATAATATGCCGGATGTCAAAATTGATGTTTTGGTGGCGGAAAAACTCAAATGTTTTCCAAATTTAAGAACAAATCCCGATAAACTTTACGGGGTTATGGCGGGGCATCTTTTGAAAAATATTACGCATCAAGCTGACGCAACAGAAATTATTTTTTCAAGAAAAGACAGCAAATTGATGGTTCGGCGCGAGATGGAGGCGGAAATAGAAAGGATTAGGTTGCATTATTTGGAAACGCATCCGAACATTGATCGGCAGTTTAATCTTTCATATCAACATAATCCGCATTACACGCACGGAGGGTTGCAAGTCGCCGATTATGTTGCGTATGCGGTTTTTCAGGCATATGAAAATCAAAATCAAAAATGGCTTGATATGATTCAAGCTAAAATTGGGATAATACGAGATATTTGTAACAAAAAATACTTTACCAGAAGCAATCCGCTAAAACTATCCACTTAAGGAAGTGCGAACTTCGCACGTTTCATTAAGCGGACTGCTTTTGATAAAGTATCCAATGCCATATACGCAATCGCAATTCAAATTGAGCAGTATTGAATTTAAGTTTATCATATCATAACATCTAATTTTGTCAAGCGTCAAGGGTGTGAATAAAATTTTGTTTGCAATAGTTAAAGCATTGCAATGGCTGGGCGTTGAGCTCAAAATATCGTGTTTAATTTAATGCAATAATATGAAATTAAGTAAAAAAGATATTGATATGCTTTGGGGGCGAAGCGGGCCGTATTCGGAGGCCAAAATTATTATCAACGCGCGAATTCTTGACGACAGCGTCTCGCGGGTGATGGTTGAAGTTGAGGGCAATATAAATCCCACGACTTTTAAAATTATTGCAAAAAATCGGAAGAAATTTTTGGATGACCAGATGATTTGCGAAATTTTGGACACCGCGGTTTATCAAGATGAAAAATTCGGTTATTTGATTGCCGCCAGTTACGAAGAATATGACGGACCGGCTTCAATGGCGCGGGCGCAGGTGAGAGTGGATTATATGAAAAAAGCGATTATCAGAATGCATCATTTCGTTCTTAAGAATGTTGAAAATATTGACAGCATTTAATAATTTGCAATATTGCAATGGTCAGATCATTGCAATCGGCCGTGGAGAGTTTGGGCTAATAGGCGAATAGTTTGGCCGGAATGGCGCGGGGGCGGTTGAAAAATCGGGGGAAATGGGCAAAAATGGAAACGGGTG
This sequence comes from Patescibacteria group bacterium, assembly GCA_034678605.1. GTDB lineage: Bacteria > Patescibacteriota > Minisyncoccia > Minisyncoccales > UBA5738 > UBA5738. The sequence continues at coordinate 30,240 of JAXDBQ010000002.1, forward strand.
ATGATTCGCGCTATAATTTTATGAGCGATGATTGAGATACCGCAAAATATTTTAAATAAATTCATTGTCCGCGCCGATTATTTGGAATGGATAAAAAATCAAGCGGCGATATGTGTTTATTTGGATTTGACCAATATGTTGCATTGGCAAGGCGTTTTGGGGTGGAAATTCAGAATTGAAGATGTCATCAGCCAGCTTTTATCGTTTTCAAATATAAAAGAAATCAAGGTTTATTATGGATTGAACGGCCGCGATATCAAAAATTCAAAAGCGTTTCACAACCGGATCAAAAAAGCGGGAGCGATAATGCGGACAAAGCCGATGAAATTTATTGTTAAAACGGTTGATGAAAGATTGTTTTTTCAACAAAAAACAATCACTCTTTTTGACGGACAGGTCAAACAAAAAATTAAAGAATTGATAATTGAATTGCAAAATTCAGGTTTGATAATTGAAGAACCGAAATGCAATTTTGATGTGGAAATGGCAATGGATATGTTGGATGATGCCGATAAAATGTCGGCGATTTTGCTTTTTTCCGGGGATTCCGATCTTTTGGGGCCGTTGGAAAGGTTAAGGGTGAAAGGTAAAAAAATTGGCATTGTTGGAGTTCGCGGCCAAACCGCGGGCGAATTGCATCGCGTTAAAAACAAATATATTGATTTTGGAAAGTTTTACAGCGGCAAGCGGACGCGGTTGTAAAAAAGCGAAAATCCCGCCAAAGCGGGACCGCGAGAATAGTAAGCGAACGCCGCTTACAATGCCATTTTAACAGCAATGCCGACAATGTCAAGTTTTAGCATTGTGCAAGGGTGCGGATAAAATTTTATTTGCAACGGTTAGATCATTGCAAGTAGTTGAGATTATTATCTTATTCGAGCGAATAGGTGAATTTTCCCCATTCGCGATGGTCTGACCATCACAAACGGCGGCGGTTGAAAAATCGGGGGAAATGGGCAAGAATGGATGCGCGGGAAATATTGAGTTCGGACTTTGGAAAATTTTGTTAAATTAACGCTATGGCTTATTTGTTTTTGGATGAAAGCGGTGATTTGGGTTTTAAAAAATCATCAAGTAAATGGTTTTTGTTCACGATTGCTTTGACATCGGACAGCCGCGGATTAGAAAGGGTGATTAAAAAAGTGTGGCGGTCTTTGCGGAAAAAACACAAAAGAATCGGCGAGCTTCACGCCGCGCATGAAAAAAGCGCCACAAGAAAACAAATTTTGAAAAAACTTTCCGAGGTTGATGATTTAAAAGTTTTTTCCGTTATTTTGAATAAGCAGAAGGTTTATGTTGATTTGCAAAATCAAAAAAACCATCTTTATAATTTTACCGCTAATGTGTTGCTGGGAGCGATTTATGAGCGGAATTTGCTGGCACGGCGCGAACCGATTGATTTGTGCGCGGATCGAAAGGATACCAAGAAAAAATTAAGGGATGAGTTTGTGGGATATTTGAACAATTCGATGGAAAAAAGAAATCATGGCGGGTTTACGGTGAGGTTGCGCGCTTCGCACGACGATAAATCTTTGCAAGCGGTTGATTTTATTTCTTGGGCGATATTTCAAAAATATGAGAATGGCGATCTTGAATATTATCGAATAATTAAAAACAAAATTATTGAAGAAAAGATGTTGTTCGATTGAAAAACAAAAAGCCCCCCGCTTTAACGAGGCACCATCCGGAACCCCAACGCGGCGGGTCTTACTTTTGTGTTTTTATTGTATATAAGTTTTATTATTTTTGTCAAGCAGGATTTGTCGGGGTTATGCCTTGGGAGAGTTTGACAGGGGGTCAACCCCTGTCAAATTTACAGGGGTTGAACCCCTGTTTTTTTGGTGGCGGGAAATACTATGTTTAAGTCGTGTTTGTTTTTCTATGGGATGTTTCGTCCGAAAGTTGGAATAAATGACGGGGGGGTGTTGAAAAATCGGGAAAAATGGGCAAGAATGAATACGGGCTAAAAAGTAAAAGGTCAAAGGTCAAAGGTTAAAGGTAAAAGGTTATTGTATGGTTGAGGGGTATTTGGAAAACGGGGTTTATTATCGGGTTAGCGAAATAAAAAACGGGCGGCAAACGCTGGTTTTCGTGCATGGGTTATCGGGCAGTTTGTCGGCGTGGCGGCCCTATGAGGAAAGGTTTTGGGCGGATTTTAATTTGCTGTTTTTTGATTTGCGGGGGCATGGCAAGTCGGTGAAAAAAAATGATTTTGCTTATTACTCTTTGGAAAACACCGCCGGGGATATCGGCGCGCTGGCAAAAAAATTCAAAGTGGAAAAATTTGTTTTGATCGGCCATTCATTTGGCGCGCTTTTGGCGCTTGATTTTGCCAAAAAAAATCAACGCGCGTTGGATAAACTTGTTTTGTTGGCGCCGGATTACCGCATCAGCCAGACCTGGCGGGCCAAGGCGGCGCGTCCGTTTTTGGGTTTGGCCAAAGCGGCGATGATCAAGCCCTTTCGCGAGCGGACCGGGATCCATTTGGATTATGCCAAATTTTTCGGCGCCGGCGATTGGGACATCAAAAGAATTTACGCCGATATCCGCAACACTTCTTTGCGGGTTTATTGTTATTGTTTGTGGCAGGCCGAGAAGATCGACGGCGGCGCGATTTCCGAAAATATTAATGTTCCGGTTTTGATCGTGCACGGAAAAAAAGACACGGTGTTCCCGTGCTCGGATTCAAAACTTTTGGCAAAAAAAATTCCCGGGGCGCGTTTGGAAATTTTGCCGCGCGCCAATCACATTTTGGTGATCAATAATCCGCGAGAAGTGGCCGATCGGATCGAAAAATTTATCAAATAACCCTTTATTGATTGCGTTTTTGGCGCGTGTTTTGCGGCGCGCGCGAATTTTCCGCTGAAAATTCACTCTGGGCGTCCGCCGGTCGCGGGCGCAGGCCGCCGCAAAACACGCGCCTCAACGCTTTTTGGTTGGTTGTTTTTTTAATTTTTCGATTTCCGTTTGGGTGAGATGGCGCCATTGGCCGGGCGGTAAATTGCCCAAAGTCAAAAATCCCACGCGGGTTCTTTTTAGTCGCGCCACGCGTTTGCCGATTTTTTCGAACATGCGGCGCACCACCCGTTTTTTGCCGGAATGAATAACGGCGCGGTAATCTTTGGCGCCGATTTTTTCAAAGCGGTCGGGCTTGATGAAGCCGTCTTCAAGTTTGACGCCGCTTTTGATTGTTTCAATTTCGTTTTTAGTGAGGGGAAAGTTGGCGGTGATCTCGTATTCTTTTTCGATCTTATAGCGGGGGTGGGTGAGTTTTTGGGTGAGCTCGCCGTCGTTGGTGAGCAAGATTAGGCCGGTGGTGTTTTTATCAAGCCGTCCCATGGGCCAGACCTTTGGATTGGCGGGCGCCAAACTTGTGATCAATTTTTGCGCGCGCGGATCGTCGGTGGTGGAGGTGTAGCCGGCGGGTTTGTGGAGCAAGTAATAAGCGGCCTTTGCCGGCGCGGCGATTTTGCCGCTGATTTCGATTTTGTCATGATTTGGGTCGATTCTTTTGGCGACGTTGTTCATTTTTTTGCCGTTGACAAAAACCAGGCCTTGCTTGATCAAGGCCTCGGCTTTTCGCCGCGACGCGATGCCGGCTTGGGAAATATATTTTGAAATTTTAATTGTGGACATACGATTATCTAAAAACTAAGAACCAATAACTAAAAACTTTATGTAATAGCCCAAAACTTTCGCTCAAAAAATCCGATTAGATTTTACATTTTTAGTTTTTAGATTTGAGATGAAGTTTTGGGTTTTTGGGATATTAGTTCTAAGATGCATTTGTATTAAAAAACGCAGTTTGGCTGCGGCGGTATTTGGGTTTAATTTTTTATTGAATGGCGATCGCCGGCAAGACAACGCGGGCGTTGGCCAGCGATTCGGCTTTTTTGGCGACCAATTTTTCAATCGCCGCCACGGTGTCGTTGATCTTTCCTCGTTTGTTAATGACTACATGATCATAGCGATCATGATATTGCCACCACATCTCGCGATCGCGGGCGAGTTTTGCCAAAAACTTTTCTTCGTTGGCGCCGGGATCGCGCCGGAAATATTGTTCGCGCAATTGGTCCCAATCCTCCGGAGCGATGTAGACGGTGATGGTTTTTTGCAAGATCGATTCGGCGATCTCGGGCATATTTTCCTTAATGATGCGGCGGATATGGGCCATGGCGTATTCGTCGATTTGCCAAATAACGTTTCTGCCGCCAAGGATCGCCGAGATCGAGTCCTTGCCGGTACCTTTGTATTCGCCCGGGCGGACTTCAATGTATTCCAGGTATTTGCCGTCTTTGATCCGTTGCTTGAATTGGTCGTTGGTGAAAAAATTGTGGCTCACGCCTTCGATCTCGCCTTGGCGCGGCGCGCGGGTGGTGTCGGTGACGATCTTGCGGAATTCCGGATTTCGTTGCAAGAATAATTCTTTGGCGGTGTCTTTCCCCACGCCGCTGGGGCCGGTGATCACAAGCAAAACCCCCTCGCATTTGGCGCAGTTCTTGTGAGACAGCAATTGGAGGATTTTGGCAAGCATTTGGTTTAAAAAAATAATCTCCCGCGTTCTTTAAACACGGGGGAAACTCCGCTTTTGCTTTAATTGGCGAGAATTATTGGTTTATTATTTTATTTTTATCTTTTTTCGCGACAGTGTCAAGAGATGTTTTGATTGCAAAATTTGCCGCATTTGCTAATTTGGAACTAATATGATTCGAATCAAGAGATTGTTTATCGTGATTTTTTTGCCGGTTGGAGGCGTTTTTTTGGCGGCTTTTGCGGCTAATATCGCGGTGGCCACGATCGGCGCTCGAGATATTCGCGCCAATATCGGCGATTTGCCGCCGGCGCAGGCGGTTTTGGTGCCGGGGGCGGCGGTTTGGCGCGGCGGACGGATGAGCGATGTGTTTTTTGACCGCGCCAGCGCGGCGCTGGCGGTTTATCGCGCCGGCAAGGCCAAAAAGATTTTGGCAAGCGGCGACCACAGCCGCGGCGACTATGACGAAGTGAACGTTGCCAAAAACTTTTTTTTGGCCAATGGTGTTCCGGCCGAGGATATCTTTACGGATTACGCGGGGCTTGACACCTATGACAGCGTTTATCGCGCCAAAAATATCTTTCAAGTTGAATCGATGGTCGTGGCCACGCAAAATTTCCATTTGCCGCGCGCGCTTTATTTGGCGCGGCAAATCGGGATTGACGCGCGCGGGATCAGCGCGGACCTGCGCTCCTATGATCTGGGATGGCGCAATGTTTTGCGCGAAAACGCGGCCCGCGCCAAAGCGTTCTGGGACGCGGCCAGCAACGCCAGCCCCAAGTTTTTGGGAGAAACCATTCCCATCACCGGCGACGGCCGGGAGTCGTGGGATTAAAAACGTAAAACTAAAAGCGCAAAGCGCAAAGTAAGGTGCAAATACGCGATTTTTATTTTACACTTTACACTTTTCGCTTTACGCTCCACGTTTTTTGCTTTACACTTTTAACTTTACGCTTTAAACTTTTATCATGCCTGAATTACCCGAAGTTGAAACAATCAGGAGGCAATTGGAAGCCGCGGTGACGGGGAAAACCGTCGGCCGGGTTGAGATTTTGGAGCCGAAGATGTTTATCGGCGATCCCAAAGCCATCATCGGCCAAAAAATCACCGGCGCGGGCCGCGCGGCCAAGGTGTTGCGGTTGTTTTTCGCCAACGGCGCGGCGCTTTTGGCGCATTTCAAGTTGAACGGCCAGTTTTTTTTGGAAACCGGCGGGCAAAATTTCGACGCGCGATTCACGCGGATAATTTTGCATTTTACCGACGGCGCGCGTTTGCGATTTAACGATTCGCGCAAATTCGCGTGGATGAAAGCGGTCAAAAATTTTCAAGAAGAGCCAAGCGGGGCGATCGAGCCGTTCCAAGAAAATTTCACTTTGGAGAATTTTGCCGGCATATTGTCAAAAAGCCGCAAACCCGTCAAAATATTGTTGATGGATCAGGAAAAAATCGGCGGTATTGGCAACATTTATGCCAACGAGGCGTTGTTTGCCGCGCGGATCGATCCGTTCCGGCCGGCAAATTCCTTGAGCGCGCCGGAAGCCAAAAAACTCCATGATGCGATTTTGAAAATTCTGCAAAAAGCCGTTGATTGCCATGGCTCGTCGGGGAAAGACGAATGGTACCGCCAATTGGACGGCGCGTCCGGCTGTTATCAAGAACATTTTTTGGCCTACCAGTGCGACGGCAAAAAATGCCCGGCAAATTGCGGCGGCGAAATCGTTCGCAAAAAGCAATCCGGCCGCAGTACATTCTACTGCCCAAAATGCCAGAAATAGGAATTATGAATTATGAATTAGAATTAGGATTTTGCATTATAATTTAAATACTATTGAAGGGGTCTAACCGCCCGCGATTACACGGGGGTTAGACCCCAAATGCAAAGCGTTTCGTAATTCAAAATAATGAATCAAAAATAATATGAAAAACATAACAATGGTTTTGGCGGCGGTTTGCGTGTTGGGGTTGGGGGCGCTGGCAATGGACGCGGGGGCGCAGGTTGAGATCCAGCAAGAGTTGGAAAGCGTGTCGCAGACCTTGGACACGGTGGCGACTCAGACGCAAAGCGTGAAGGAAAAAGGCATTGTCCAAACCATTTGGGACAATCTCACCGCGCCGATCGCGGCCATCCGGCAGCAAATCATCGGCATTTTTTCTCAATTCGGCGGCCTTCTATCGATCTTCGGCCAGTAAATAGCCGGATTTTCTTTGGTTTTTGGTTTTGGTATCCGTTTTGTCGTTTTGCGCTTTGCGCTTTAAATTTTACGCTTTTATGTACGGCATGCCGGCAAAAAGGTTCGATCCGGATTATTACAAAAACAATCCGATCGACAAAAAATTGGATTTCGCGCTGGGGTTCGCGCTGGCGGCGCTGGTTTGGGTCGTTTTTTTCAATCCGCATTGGTGGCTGGCGCCATTGCTAGTTTTTTGCGCCGCCATGGCCGGGATATTTTTCAAGTTCAGGCGGCGCTATGTGATCTATGGCGCGCTGGCGCTGGTATTTTTTCCGCTGGCGCTTTGGGGCGGGCTGATGATCGTCTGGGCCGGCCGCAACGAAATAAAGAGTTGATAAAGTATTATGGTTTATAACGAATACATAATAACAACCGTTAAAGAAGTGGAAGAATTTATGTATTCTTTCGATAAGCCGATTTTTTCCAAAATTGCGCGGGCAGTTGAACTTTTGGAGTTTTTTGGAAAAAATTTGTATATGCCGCATAGCAAGAAAGTCGATAAAGATTTGTTTGAATTAAGAATTCGCGGCAAAAAAGAAATAAGAATATTTTATGCATTTTTGGGGAACAAAATATTTTTATTGCATGGTTTTGTCAAAAAATCTGAAAAAATTCCATTGAAAGAAATCCGATTGGCAAAAGTCCGTTTCGCTTGTTTGACTTAATAATGACATATATGTTATATATTAAATAAACCAATAAAATTTATGGAAACAAGAACTTGGGCAGAATTTAAAAAGGAATTTTTAAAAGATAAAGAAATCGCCGCTGAATACAAAAAATTGGAGCCGGAATTCGAAATCGCTAAAATGGTTATTCAAAAAAGAATCGAAAAAAAGATGTCTCAAGCCCAATTGGCAAAAAAAATCGGCACCAAGCAAACAGCGATTTCGCGGTTGGAGTCGGGGTCTTACAATCCATCGTTGTTGTTTTTACGCAAAGTGGCGCGGGCGCTGAATTCCAATCTCGTTATTTCTTTTAAATAATTTTTTGCGCGACCGATAAAGCAAGCAAAAAACCGCCATTCAAATGTTGGCGGTTTTTTGTTGGTAAAACCAAGATTAGAATTTGCAAAGGTTGTTGTCGAAATTGCCGCCGAATTGGGCGCATAATTCTTTGCTGATGCCGGCGCAGATATTGTCGGTTTTGTTCCATTCGCCGCGGTTGTCGGTGCAGGCGGCTTCGGCTTGGGCGTTGGCGCGCTTGGGAGTGAGTTCTTTAAACATCACGCCGTCCAGAATATAACTCTTCGATACGGGGATGGTGGGATCTTTTTCCACGTTGTCGCCGTCGATTTTCCTTTCCAAAAAGTTGATGCGCACCGCCTGGTTGACGATCGAAATGTCTTCAATCTTGACGCCTTCGCCCAGCGGCACGGCATTGGAGCCCACGATCATCTTCTTGGGTTCGTCGACCAGCGCGATGGCGGCGTAATAGTAGACGCCCGGGTCGTTTTCGGTTTGCTGCTTGATCACCACGGCAAAATCGGATTGGCCGTCGGAGTTGAGATCGCCGGCCACCGGTTCGCCGGTGACTTCGGTGGTGATCTTGGCGCCGCCATAGGGGCTCACCGATTCGGCCTTGCCGTTTTGCAAAGAAACAATGTCGGTTTCCACCAGATAATTGGCGTTGAGCGGGGTGAGGACGCTGGCCGGGTTTTGGTCTTCGGTTTTGGGTGTTTCGGTCTTGGGCTTGCCAAACATCAAAAATCCGATAACGGCCGCGGCAATGACGATCAAAAGCAAAATAATTTTTTTCATTTTTTAGTTGTTTAAAATTGAAAAATTCTTGTTCGGCAATTATTTTCGCGAAGACGCAAATTTTCTGCTGAAAATTCGCTCGGTGCGCCTGCCGGCCGCGGGCGCAATGCTTCGCGAAAACATTTGCCTCAAAGAATTTCTTGATATAAAAAATTGGCAATTAGCATATGGCCATTATAGCAAAAATTTGATTTACGGCAAATGCAAGTATATTATGATAATATCAGGCCATCCATTATGACACAACAACAGGCGTTGGAAATTTTAAGATCCGGCAAAAACGCGTTCATCACCGGGCCGGCCGGCAGCGGCAAGACCTTTGTTTTGAACCGTTTTATCGATTGGCTCAAAACCGCGGGCGCCAGCCCGGCGATCACCGCCTCCACCGGCGTGGCGGCCACGCATTTGAACGGCATCACGATTCATTCGTGGACCGGCATGGGCGTGCGCGATTCGTTGTCGAGCCGCGACATCAAGGATCTTGTCAAGCGGGGTTATTTGCGCCGCCGGTTTTTGCGCGCCAATGTTTTGATCATCGACGAGGTTTCGATGCTGGGCGGGCGGCAGTTGGAGATGGCCGACCAGCTTTTCCGGGCGTTCAAGCAGATCGACGCGCCGTTTGGCGGGGTGCAAGTGGTGTTGTGCGGCGATTTTTTTCAGCTTCCTCCAATTGAAAAAAAAGTTTTTGATGGCGGCCGCCGAATGAAAAGTCCGCAAACCAGTTTGGATTTTGACGCCGATATTGAAGGCCAAAATGGAAAATTCGCCTATTCTTCCCGCGCCTGGCGCGATCTTGATCTGAAGATTTGTTATTTGGACGAGCAATACCGCCAAAGCGATCGGGAATTTTTGGCGGCGTTGAATTCGATCCGCGCCAATAATGCCGGCGAGGCGGTGGTTGGTTATTTGCAAGGCCGGGTGGATGCCAGAATCAATCTGCCGGTTGAGCCCACCAAATTGTATACCCATAATGTTGACGTGGACGCGGAAAACAATTTGGAGTTGGCAAAATTGGGCGGCAAAGAATACCGTTATAGAATGGAAGCCATCGGCCCGGCGGCGCTCACCGATCGTTTGCAAAAAGGATGTTTGGCGCCGGCGATTTTGCGGTTAAAAGTCGGGGCGCGGGTGATGTTCGTGAAAAACAATTTTGATGAGGGCTATGTGAACGGCACTTTGGGCGTGGTGAAATATCTTGATGAAAGCCGCATCAAGGTGGCCACCGCCAATGGCACCATCGAAGCCGGATTGGCCGCTTGGCATATTGCCGAAGAGGGCGATGTTAAAGCCGAGATCAATCAATATCCGTTGCGATTGGCGTGGGCGATCACGGTGCACAAAAGCCAGGGAATGAGTTTGGACGCGGCTTGGGTTGATTTGCGCCAGTCGTTTGAGCCGGGCATGGGTTATGTGGCGCTTTCTCGGGTGCGGTCGTCGGCGGGATTGTCGCTGGCGGGTTTTAACCAAATGGCGTTGCGCGTCGATGAGGAGGTTTTGGAATTCGATCAAAAATTAAAAGTTGAATCGGCCAAGCACGCGGCCGAAGCGGCCGCAAAAAATTTGAAAGCGCGCCAGTTTTTGCCCGCAAAACCCGCCAAAAAGAAGCCCGACACGGTTTTGGCCACGCGCGAAATGTTGGAAAAAAATATCCCGTTGGCCGAAATCGCCAAAATTCGGAATTTGACATTGGGCACGATTTTGACTCATTGCGAAAAAATAAAAGCCAAATTCCCGGATTTTGATTTTTCCAATTTGGCCAAAGAAATTCCCGCGCCAAAAATGGAAAAAATAAAAAGCGCGTTAATTAATTTCAAAAATGAAAACGGCGCCTATCCGTTATCGCCGGCCATGGAAATCCTTGATGGCGCCGCCACTTACGAAGACCTGCGCCTCGTCCGCCTTTTGCTTGATTAATTATGCCCAATTTTAACGATTTAAATTTGAATGATTGGAAAAATTCCGGCATATGGACTGATAGTCTTTGGATTATTCCCGAAAGAGATAATAGCGGCAAACACAGCGGTTTTTATCATGGCAATTTTGTGCCGCAAATTCCGCGGCAATTGATTTCAAGATATACTCGAAGCGGCGAGGTGGTGCTTGATCCTTTCGTGGGCAGCGGCACGACCGCGTTTGAGGCAGAGTCGTTGGGCAGAAATTTTATCGGGATAGATATCCAGCCGGAACTTATAAATCACGTGAAAGGAAAAATTGATAATAAAAGTAATTTTTCCGAATTGGTTGTTGGCGACAGCGCGGATGAAAAAATTTTTGCTAATGTGGCCGCTTTGTTGAAAGCGCGGCAAAAAGAAAGCGTTCAATTCGCGGTTTTGCACCCTCCTTACGCGGATATTATAAAATTCAGCGATCAGCCGGAGGATTTGTCCAATTGCCGATCCCTTAATGAATTTTTGAAAAAGTTCTCGCAAGTTTCCCAAAATGTTATCGGGTTATTGGATAAAAACAGATATTTAGCCGTTGTGATCGGCGATAAATACGCGAAAGGACAATGGATACCACTTGGTTTTTATTGCATGAATGAGCTCCAAAAATTAGGGCTCACGTTGAAAAGTATTATAATCAAGAACATGGAAGGCAATCGAGCCAAGCAAAACAAAGAGGCAATTTGGAAATACAGGGCATTGGCCAGCGATTATTACATTTTCAAGCACGAATATATTTTAATATTCAAAAATTAATTTTGTTACAATGACGAAAAAAGAATTATTTTTAGAACTTGCAAAACCCAATGGACAAGGCGTAAGCCGCTGGGTTTTAGTGTCGGAATTCATCGATAAATATAAAAAACTTCAGCTTGGAAACGGCGGAAGTTGGTGCCGGGCGAATTCCAGTTTGGCAAAAGAATATATTATTGAATTTGACAAAAAAATAACAAGCGGGAACGCCATTGATGGAATTAGATTATTTGGATTTAATAATAAAAAAATTTTTAATCAAAATATAAGAAAAGATATTAAAGATTTTTATAAAACGCAAAATTGCGTGATGCTTGGAATTAATGGAAATTCCGAAAATACAAAGATAGAAATTGATCACAAGGACGGGAGAAAAAACAACCACGGACTTTCAAATTTAGCGGAACAAAGACTATCTGATTTTCAGCCGCTTTCAAAAGCTGCCAATGACGTAAAAAGACAAATTTGCAAACGGTGCAAAGAAACAAATAAACGTTGGAGCGCAAAAAATATTAAAGGCAATCCGTATGATTTTTATGACGGAGATGAAAATTATTCGTTTGAATTGGGTTGCAAGGGGTGTTATCAGTTTGATCCCGTGGAGTATCGAAAAACAAGCGTAAAAAAAATAAGTAAAATGGCGGCCGATAATGCGGTGGACCAAGTTTTCAAAAAACTATATCCCGAAGAAAACAAATAACAATTATGAATTACATTGGGAGTAAATTATCGTTGTTGGATTTTTTGGGCGAGTCGATAGAAAAGGTGGCGGGCAAAAACTGCCGGGTTTTTTGCGATTTGTTCGCGGGCACGGGAGTTGTTGGCGCTTATTTCAAAAAGAAGGGTTATCAGGTGATTGCCAATGATATTCAGTATTATAGTTTCGTTTTAAACAAGCAATATATCGAAAACCATAAAGAATTAAAATTCAGGGGATTGGAAAAAATAATGCCCGATATTAAAAATATCAAGATCGGGGATAGAAAAAATTTTGTGTGCGAATATTTGTCCAATTTGAAGGGCGCGGCCGGTTTTATATATAAAAATTATTGTCTTGGCGGAACAAAAGGAAGGGAGCACGAAAGGCAATATTTTTCCGATGAAAACGGGAAAAAATGCGATGCGATCAGGTTGAAAATCGAAGAATGGAAAAACAATAGATCGATCAATGATAGCGAGTATTATTTTTTGCTGGCATCGCTTATCGAAACAATCGACAAATGCGCCAATACCGCGTCGGTTTACGGGGCATATCTGAAAAAGTTGAAAAGATCGGCGCAAAAAAGATTTGCTTTAAAGCCCGCTGAATTAATAATCAACGATAAAGACCATAAAGTTTTCAATGAAGACATTAATAAAGTTATAAAAAAAGCCGGGGGAGACATCTTGTATCTTGATCCGCCTTACAATCAAAGGCAATATGCCACAAACTATCATTTGTTGGAAACAATTGCTCGATATGATTATCCGAAAATTCATGGCAAAACCGGATTAAGGGATTATGATGAACAGAAATCGGCTTATTGTTCCCGCGGCAAAGTGAAAACGGCTTTTGAAAATTTGATAACTGGCGCCAAAGCCAAATATATTTTTCTGAGTTATAACAACGAGGGGCTGATGACCGCCGATGATATTAAAACAATAATGAGTTTGCGCGGCAGGTATGGATGTTTTAAAAAAACATACGGCAGGTTCAAGGCCGATAAAAGCGAGCGCCGAAATTATGGCGCGGATAAAACAACGGAATATTTGCATTATGTCGTTTGTTCTTAACCGCAAAAATTTATGGAGATTACCAGCCCATTGTTTGCCAATAACGACGGGTATCCCGAAGTTTGCACTTGCGACGGCAAGGACATCAACCCGCCGCTGGATTTTGCGCGGGTGCCGACGGGCGCCAAATCGCTGGCGCTGGTTTTGCGCGATCCGGACGCGCCCGGCGGCACATTCATCCATTGGATCATGTGGAACATCGATCCCAAAACAGAGCGCGTCAAATTGGGGCAAACGCCGGAGGGCGCGGTTTTTGGCAAAACCACCGACGGCAAAACCAAATACGTCGGACCCTGCCCGCCGCACGGCACGCACCGCTACATCTTCACGCTCTACGCGCTGGACACAATGATTTATCTCAACGAAGGTGCGATCATCGAGCAGTTCAACGCCGCAATAGCCGGCCATATCCTGGCCCAAGCCCAACTATTGGGCAAATTCCGCTGATTTGTTTTGGCAATAATCGGAATGATGGTAGAATATCAATGGGCAACGCGAAGCGTTGTTTTAAATTTTGTAAATAGCGATTATGGCAAAATACAATTTGTACCGGATCAAACCGGAAAAAAGATTTGAATTAATCGAAAAATTGCGCGCTGACGGCTTGGAGCTGGCCAAGAAAGTTGAAAAAGACGGCGCGACTCTGGAATTTTTGTATTCGCGCGAGCCGCCGGCCGGCGATATCTGGTGGACCAAAACCTACCGGGATTTTTTTGAAAGTGTTGAGCCGCCCAAAAATATCGTCCACAGCGCGGCATTCTTCGTTTATAACGATGATTTTTGCTATGCCGCCGCCCTTGGCAAAACCTTTTCGCGGATCAAGGATTATTCCGATCCGGATTTTGGCGTCAATATGGCCTGCCGTATCGCGGCCGACCGGGTGAAGATCAAAAACTCGAAATTTTTTAAATCGCGGCGCAACCGCGTGGCCGCGTCATATCAATCGGGTCATCGCTTGGAGTTTGACAGCGGTGAATCGTTGGAAATGATCCGCGCGGCAACGATCGATCCGGCGGTATGGGGGCAAGCGGCGAATTTTGGCGCCGCGGTGCAATTTTTTGTGGATATCGCGCCCGACCAGATGCCGATATTCGTCAAAAAGATCGAAGCGGTTTTGAAAGAGCCGCCGCGGCTTAATTTGCCCAAAGTGATCGCGACGCGAAACGCTCTGGAAATAAAAGAGTTTGATGGAATTTTGGCCCAAACGTTATTGGGTCCGGAAAACGAAAATTTGCATTTTATCGCCGATGATAATTGCCGGTATTCTTTTTATTTGCAGGGCGAGTTTGGCAATCTTTCGGACAAAGGCGGATTTAATTCCAAGTCGTTGAAAAAATTCTTTGATCTGCAAAACATCAATTTGGTCGAGCAGATCAATGATTTGAAAGTGCGGATCTTTGATCCGCGCGGCGATGAGCGGTCGCGTAATTTGAAAACGATGATCGATTTTAAGATCGATGGCGATAGAGCAGGGTTGATTGACGGCAAATGGTGCCGCTACAATCAAGCGTTTATTGATCGCTTGCGCCATGAGGCGGATTTGATCCCGATCGACACAGACAAAGAAAAAGATGTTGCCGATAACATTGATGATTTTATCGCCGCGCGGGCGAAAAATGGATTTGCCGATTGCCGCAAAGCCATCGCGGCCATTGATCAAAAATTCAAAATTGATAAATTGGATCTATTCAAAGACGGCGCGCTTTATTTCTTGAAATTCGGCAATATTGAGGCCATAAATTACGCGGCCGACCAGGCGATCAATGCCATTCGATTTTTACAAAGCAGTCATGGCCGGCTTGTTGTCGACGGCCAAAATTACGATGTCGACAAAATTTGTTTGTGGCTGGTCGCGGATGGCGGCAAAGAAATCAAAAAAGTTTCCCAGATTGACTCGCTCAACTTTTTGATGAAGCTGGCCGATTGGAAACGCGCGGTTTTGGCCGCGGGCTTCCGCCCCCGCATCCGCGTCCGCCAGTGAGTATTTATTTGTTTGCTTCAATGTGTTAAAAATTATTTATCGTTTGTCAATTGCTAAAATTCTAAGCGCTAAATCCTAAATCCCAAATAAATCCAAATTTCAAATATCAAAATTTGAAACAAGAATTTCGTTTTTATTTTGATTTTTTAATTTTAATCTTTGGATTTGTTTAGGATTTAGAGTTTAGAGTTTAGGATTTAGAATAAACATGGAATTCAACGAATACCAAAAAATGGCGCGGAGCACCGCGATCTACGCGGGCGCGGGCAAAAACTATGTCTATCCGGTTTTGGGGCTTTGCGGCGAGGCCGGCGAGGTGGCCGAAAAAATAAAAAAGATCATCCGCGACGGCGACGGCACGATCAACGATGACCAGCGCCGCGAGCTGGAAAAGGAGCTGGGCGACGTGTTGTGGTATATCGCTAATTTGGGGGTGGAATTGGGGTTGGAAATGGATTTTATCGCGTCAAAGAATATCGCCAAATTGAAGTCGCGCCAGGACCGGGGAGTTTTGCATGGATCAGGAGACAACCGATAACAGATTTAAGATAATGTCACACTTAAGAGGAGAAAATAAGAAAATTATTTTGCGGGGGACGGAAGTGGCTTATTGTTTGAAAACCAGCGGTCGGGCGAAAAATTTGCGGATAACCATAAAGCCCGGCGGACGGGTGAACGCGGTGAGACCGCGTTTTTTGGATGAGCGGGCGGTGGAAAAATTTTTGACGCAAAAAGCGGATTGGATTTTGGATAAAATTTTTAAATTGAAAAACAAAAAAAATCTGCTGGCGATCGGCGATCGGCGGGATTTTTTGAAAAATCGGCAAATCGCGCGCGATTTGGTTTTTAATAAACTTTCCAAGTTCAACGATTTTTATAAATTCGATTACAATCGCGTGGCCATTCGCGACCAGCAAACCCGCTGGGGCAGCTGTTCGGCCAAAAAGAATTTAAACTTTAATTATCGCATCGCGCTTTTGCCCGATCGCTTGGCCGATTATGTGGTGGCCCACGAACTGTGCCACCTGCGCGAACTCAACCACTCGCCCCGCTTTTGGAATTTGCTCTCCCTATCCTTGCCCGACTACAAATTTCTCCGCCATGAGTTGAGAGTCAGTTATTAAAAAGTTTAAAATTGCACACGCCTGACCTGTGTTTTTTAAATTTGCGGGAGAAAAGAAGGGTGTGTTATGATAAAAATATTATTGCGGATGATCGTTTAATAATCAATTTCGATGGAGCTTTCGATTATTATCGGCGATATTTTTAATTCTTGGGGGAGTTGGGCGGCCGCGCATGGCGGCCGGGTGGTTTTGATTTTGGCCGCGGCGGTCTTGGCCAATGTTTTGGTGCGGTTTTTTTTGTCGCGCAAGCGGCTGATGCCGGTCATTGACAATATTCCCCGGCCAAACTATAAGAATATAATCGGCAAATACGAGCGGCGGCGGGTGGAAACGGTGGTCAAAGCGCTCAACAACACTTTGGCGGCGGCGGTTTGGGTGGTCGCGTTGATCACTCTCTTGCCGGAATTTGGCGTGAATATGATGCCGGTGTTGGCCGGATTGGGGCTTGCGGGCGCGGCCGCGGCATTGGCGGCCAAGGATATGCTCACGGATTTTGTGGCCGGATTTTTTATCATTGTCGAAGGCGAATACAACATCGGCGACAAGGTGAAGATCGGCGGGGTGACCGGCAAGGTAATCGATATCTCGTTGCGGCGCACGATTTTGGAGGGCAAGGCCGGCGCGGTGATCATCATTCCCAATCGGGAAATAAAATTGATCAAACGATTCGCGGGGAGGAAAAGGGAGGGGCAAACGGTCGAACCAGCCAAGTGATTTTGTGGAATCGCGAAATTATTTCAGTTTCGGCAAATGTCTTTGCGAAGACGCAAATTTTCTGCTGAAAATTTGCTCGGCGCACCCGCCGCCTGCTGGCGCTGGGCACTGCGCTCCCATTAGGTCGCTTGCGGCCGCCGGCCGCGGCCGCAATGCTTCGCAAAAACATTCGCCTCGACTATTTTTGCGATTGAGGTTATTAAGATTATAAAAATATGCAATTATACCCGCAAGATGTGAGCCGTTTTTTGCCGGTTTGCCAGCCCGCGCCGGAAATGACCGCGCTCTTGATCGTTATTTTTATTTGGTCGATTGCCTGGAAGGGCGCGGCGCTTTGGAAGGCGGCGCGCAACAACCAGATGTATTGGTTTGTGGCGTTGTTGGCGGTGAACACCATCGGTATTTTGGAAATTCTTTACATTTACGTTTTCGCCAAAAAGAAACCCGAATCCGGATCGTCATCGGGCATCGCGCGTTAAATTTTTTTGAGTTAAAACAAAAATCCCTTTTTGACGAAGGGATTTTTTGTATCTGAATTTCAAGGGTCTATCCTTTGCTTAATCGCAAGGGTTAGACCCTTTTAAAACTTTTTTTAAAAAATAAATGCTATTGGCGGGGTCTAACCGCCCGCGATTACGCGGGGGTAAGACCCCAAAATGCGAAATACGTCACGCCGCAAAAAGTTAATTTTATAACCGGTTGAGGATCTTCAATTCGAGTTTTTTGGTTTGGGCATCCAAGATCGCGAAAGTGGCTTGGTAAAACATTCCGGCCAAGGTGCCGGGGTTGGCCAATTGGCAATTGTTGAGGGTTTCAATCCAGGGTTTGTGGGTATGGCCGTAGAACACAAAATCAAAATCGCCGGTTTGGCAATGGCGCCGGGCGGTTTCGGGGAAATGGCAAAAACCGACTTTCAGCCCGTCCAATTCGGCTTGGCCGAAGGTTTTGAAAAGTTGGATTTGTTTTGGGTATTTTTTGGCAATGGCCTCCACGCTTTCGCGGTAGTCCATATTGCCCAAAACCGCCAATATTTGGCCATCGTAATTTTTTGCCAGATGTTCCAAGGTGGCGCCTTCGGCGATATCGCCGCAATGGATCACGGCCGCCACCGGATTTTGTTTGATGTAAGCCAAGAATTTATCAAGCGTGGCCAAATTGTCGTGAGTGTCTGAAATTATCGCGATCTTCATTGAAATTTTTTGCGCGGAGGCCGGCGGAGTCGAACCGCATCCCGTAAAAGGACTATTCGTTTATCAGGCGATAGCCGGATCCGTCCAGCTTCAGCCTCCACGACCCCCGTAATTTAAATAATAACAAGAGAATCAATCAAAAACAACTTCACAAAGAAGTTGTTTTTGGCAGTCCTTATTACGAGGAATGCGGCAATCGCCTGATAATAGTTTAATCATAACGAATAAATATATTATGTCAAGGTTCATATTAGTTTCGCATCAGTTTTAGCATGGGCGTTATTTTCATTGGATTTTTGCCCGTTTTTGGGCTAAAATGGCGGTACCGATAAATAATTTTTAGAGTGTTGAATAATTGCCGAATTTTGCCATTTCCACGGATTCGTCAAGTTTAAAATAGTCCGCGAAATCAATTATTCAACGCTCTCATTTTATGAAATTTACGGCGACGAAGGGGCGACGAAATGGGATTTGGACGATTTGGATGAAATGCGTAAAATCGGGTGGGAATTTATGGAAATTTTTAGCGGTCAGCTCACGAAACAGAGCGTTAAATAAAAATGCAGTTTGACAAGGTCGCACCTCGGCGTGCTCGCCGAGTAACGACCTTTTAAATTCAAATGGATGGTTCCCCGATTGAAGAGATTAAGCGCCGGCTGGATATTGTTGAATTCGTCGGCCAATATTTGAAATTGCGCAAGACCGGCGCCAATTTGTCGGCGCTGTGCCCGTTTCATTCGGAAAAAAGCGGGTCGTTTTTCGTTTCGCCGGCGCGGCAAACCTGGAAATGTTTCGGATGTTTTCCCGCCGGTATTCCGGTTAAAACTGAAAATGGATTGTGCGCGATCGAAAAAATTAAAGTCGGGCAAATGGTGCTTACTCATAAAGGGAGATATATGCCGGTTGTTCGCACTCTCGGGCGGCCTTACGATGGGGCAATGATTGATATCAAAGTGAGAAAATCAAACGAGATTGTTTCTTTGACTTCGGAACACCAAGTATATGCGATCAGAGTTAAAAATTGCAAACAAAAAAATAGGAAGACGAGAATTTGCCAATGGAATTGCAAACAAAATTGTCCAAGCAAGTTTTTCAATGATTATAAGATAGAGAAAATTTCTGCTGATCAGCTTTCGATAAATGATTTTTTGCTTTATCCCGTTAATCGGAAATTGTTAGATATTGATACTATCAACTTGGATAATTATTATAATCGGCGCGTTGGCAATTCGGGTGTCAAGATAAAAGAGATTCCGACAGAAATAAAAATTGATGAAAAACTGTTAAAACTGATCGGTTATTATGTCGCAGAGGGAAGCAACCATCGAGCATATATTCGTTTTAGCTTGGGGAATCACGAGATCGAGTTTGCGCGAGAAATCGGAAAATTGATAGAAGAAATTTTCAATTTGAAAGTTGGGATTCACATAAGAAGCGGGGAAAAAACCGGAATTGAGGTTACGGCTTGCAATTCAAAACTCGCCAATATTTTCGAGAATCTTTGCGGCAGACATTCAATAAACAAACACATTCCTTTGGAGCTGCAATACTTGCCTCCGGAAAAACAATTGATATTGGTCGATGCTATATTAAAAGGCGATGGACATCAAGGTGTTATGAACAAAAGCAATCAATTTAGAAAATTTAAATCAATTATTACGACATCGCCGGTGTTATCTGAACAGATAAGAGATATTTTATTGCGTTCAAAAATTGCGCCAACGTTTTTTGTCAATAAAGAAAGAACTGATAAATTGGCGGTTCATCACAAAAAGTCATATTTTATTCAATGGCAAGAAAGCAGGATTTTGAATTTTTCTCATTTTCGAGATGATGTTGAAAATGAAGTTTTGTATTGGCTTTTGCCGGTAAAAAAAATAAATAAAAGAATTTTTAAGGGGAATGTATTCAATTTAACCGTTGCTGAAGACCATTCTTTCATGGCTTCGAATTTTGTTGTGGGGAATTGCGGCAAGGGGGGCGATATTTTCACTTTTTTGCAGGAAATCGAAGGGGTGGAATTTGGCGACGCGCTGCGGATTTTGGCGGCGCGGGCCGGCGTGGAATTAAAGTCCCAAACGCGAGAGCAGGTCCAGATGAAAACCGCGCGCCAGCGGTTGTATGACGTTTGCGAGTTGAGCGCCAAGTTTTTTGAAAAACAGCTGGAAGCGTCGGCCGCGGGCAAGCTTGCCCGCGAATATCTTTTGGGCCGGGGTTTGTCGGAAAAAAGCGTTTTGTCGTGGCGCTTGGGCTGGGCGCCGGATTCTTGGCAGGCATTGCATGATTTTTTGGCCGGCGAGGGCTATACCGACGCGGAAATTTTGGCCGCGGGCATGGCCGGCCAAAGTTCGGGCGGCCGGGTCTATGATCGGTTCCGCGGCCGGATAATGTTCCCGATATTCGATTTCAATTCGCAAGTGGTGGGATTTGGCGGCCGAATTTTCGGCGAGGTGAAACCCGCTTCCGCGCAAGGCTACGGCGAGGTGAAAGAGGCGAAATATCTCAACACCGCCAGCACCCTGCTTTATGACAAAAGCCGGATTTTATATGGTCTAAATCGGGCCAAGATGGCGGCGCGCCAGGCCAATGCCTGTGTTTTGGTGGAGGGCTATACCGATGTGATCATGTCGGCGCAAGCCGGCGTGGAAAACGTCGCGGCCAGTTCGGGCACGGCGCTCACCGCGGCGCAATTGCAGATATTAAAACGATTTACCGATAATATTATTTTGGGTTATGACATGGATTTGGCCGGCGACACGGCCAACCGGCGCGGCATTGATCTGGCGCTGCAGGAAGGGTTCAATGTGAGCGTGGCCCGGCCCGGCTCCGACAGGAGCGGGCGGCCCGCTCCCAATGGAGGCGAGGCTCGCCCGGATGGGCGGCCGCTTTCTTTTGAAGGCAAGGATCCGGCCGACGTGATCGCGGTCGATCCCGAAGAATGGCGCAAAGCCGTGGCTAATCCGCAGAACATCATGGATTTTTATTTCGACCGGGCGTTTTCGGCCAATGACAAGAATATTCCGTCCGGCCGGAAAAAGATCGTGGAATTCATCTTGCCGGCGGTCAAGATCATTCCCAACGCGGTGGAGCAGGCCTTTTGGCTGCAAAAATTGGCCGATCGCCTGGAAACGCGCGATATCCGTTATGAGGACTACTTGCGCCAAGAGCTAAAAAAGGTTAGAGTGAATGAAAATGCGCCGGATCCGGCTTTGACTCGCACGAAAGCGCCGGCGCGTCCGATTGAGGATTGCCGCGACCGCCGCGAACAGCGGATTTTGGCATTGGCCATTAAATTTCCAAAAATCGCGGAAGAGCTTGCCGCAATGGATTGCGGATTTTTGAGCGAACTCGGGCGGAAGGTTTTGGCCAAGATCAATTCCGGCGATGAAATTTTTCAAGATAGTTTGGACAATCCGTTAAAAGAATATTATGAGACGCTGTTTATCGCGGCCGGCAATGAAATCATCGGTTCGCGCGAAGCTCGGGAAGAAATCAAACTTCATTTGCGTTGCGTTCAAGAAGAAAATTTAAAAAATGAGCTGGCGCGTTTGGCGCGCGAGCTGTTGGCCGCCGAAAAAAGCGGCGACGGGCAAGCCGCGGCAAAATTGCGCAGTGAATTCAACCTACGGTGCAAATCGGCGGCCGCGGGCGAGGAAAAGGAAAAATAATTTTGAATCATTAACCATGGCAATTTCAAAAACAAAAAAAGCCGCCAAAAAAACGGCTAAAAAGAAAATTTTGTCCGGCGCCAAAAAACAAAAATCCGCCAAAAAGATTTTGCCGAAAGCCAAGGTTGCCGCGGCCAAAAAAAACGCGGCAAAGCCGCCGGCGAAATCAAAAAAACAAAAACCGGTTTTGGCGAAAAATAAAATCGCGGCGCGCAAGGCCGGCGGCGATAAAAAAACCGCCAAAGCCAAAAAAGAAGGAATGTCGGCTAAAATTTTCAATCCGGCCAAATTGGAAATATTTTTGGAAAAAGGCCGCGAAAGGAATTTTGTCACTTTTTCGGAGATTTTGTCGTTTTTTCCGGAGGTGGAAAAAGATGTTGACGGTTTGGACGAACTTTACCAAATATTAGACAATCGCGGCATCGAAGTAAAAGAGGCGCGCGAGTTTTTGGAGGTGGGCGAAAAAGCCGCCAAGCGGCGTTTGGAGGCCAAGATCGATCCGGTGCAGATGTATCTCAAAGAAATCGGCCAGATCGGCGCGCTCACCGCCCATGATGAAAAAGAGCTGGCCAAAAAGATCGAAGCCGGCGATTTTGAGGCAAAAAAACGGCTCACGCAATCCAATTTGAAATTGGTGGTGTCGATCGCGCGCAAATACATCGGCCGCAGCGCCCATTTAAGCTTGCTGGATTTGATCCAGGAGGGTAATTTGGGATTGTTTCGCGCCGTGGAAAAATTCGATTGGCGCAAGGGCTATAAATTTTCAACCTATGCCACCTGGTGGATCCGCCAGGCGATCACCCGGGCGCTGGCCGACCAAGCGCGCACGGTGCGCATTCCGGTGCATATGATCGAAACTATTTCCAAATACACGCAGGCAAAACGCAAGTTGTTGCAGTTTTTGGGTCGCGAACCATTGCCCGAGGAGATTGCTTCCGAACTTGGTTTGGAGGTGGCCAAGGTGCGCTATATTCAAAAAATTTCCCAGGATTCGGTGTCGTTGGAAACCCCGGTGGGCGATGACGGCGAAGACAGCATTTTGGCCGAGTTTATCGCCGATCACAAAGTGACTTCGCCGTCTTTGGATTCGGCGCGCAGCTTGCTCAAGGACCGCCTGCACGAAGTGCTGGTGGACTTGATGCCGCGCGAGCAAAAGATCCTGGCGCTGCGCTTCGGCTTGGAAGACGGCGTGACCCACACGCTTGAGGAAGTGGGGCAGGAATTCGGCGTGACCCGCGAGCGCATCCGCCAGATCGAAGCCAAAGCCCTGGAAAAGATCCGCAACCACGCCAGTTTGAAAAAACTCCGCGACTACTAAAATTAAAAAATATGAATAAATATTCGCTTGAGGAAATTTCAAAATTGGGCGAAAAAATTTATTTTGAACGGTTGCAAAATAAATTGGAACCGTTTCGAAACGGAGAATACGCGGTGATTGATGTTGAGACCGGAGATTATTTTGTGGACGAAGACCGATTGAAAGCGGTTGAAATCGCCCGTCAAAAAAATGGCAATAAATTATTTTATATCGTTCAAATAGGCAATTTAAAAGAATCGGTGGTGAATTTTAAAAAAACCGCGTATGCGTGGAATATTTGAAAACGGCAATCCATTCGTAGAGATCGAAATTAAAGGTTTTGCCGGCGATTTCAAAAAGATCAACGCTTTGATCGATAGCGGATTTAACGGTTATTTGACTTTGCCTTATGTTGAAGCGTTTCCTTTGGGGTTGGTTTTGTTGGGAACTCAATCGAGCGTGTTGGCGAATGGAACGCGCGCCGATTATTTTGTTTGCATGGGAAGAGTCAAACTGGAAAACAAAGAAATTTCGGTTTCGATCGATATTCATTCCGATTGTAACATTTTGCTGGGGACGAAATTGCTGGCTGAATTGGGCAAAACTTTGATTTTGGATCCGGCCAATAAAACCGTCGAACTTCGCTGATAATTTTTTTATTATGAACTGGGTGATTTTGAGTTTGGGAATGATGCTGGTCGTGGCGGCCAACGGTTTAATCGGCAGAAAATTGCTGGTTAAAGGAGTTTCCGGCGCGTTGATAAATTTTATCAATTTCTTCGGTTGTTTTGTTTTCTACTCGCTGTTTTTGATTTTATCCGGCGGCCAATTTTTTTTAAGCTTCGTTCAGTTTTTGGCTATTCTTTTGATGAGCGTTCTTTTCGATTATTTGGGCAATGTTTTTTACATGCAAAGCATCGCGCGGGCGCCAAATCCGGGGTATGGATTGGTTGTTATGAAAAGCAGCGTGATGATAACGACTTTGCTGGCGTTTTTGTTTTTTAATTCGGAAATTTCGGCAAAAAGCATTTTGGCGATCGCGATGGTTTTATTTTCCGTGGCGGTAATTTTTTTAAGTGATTCCAAAAATTTCAAAAAAGAAACCGCGCAAAATTGGATCTTGCCTTCTTTGGGCGCGCTTTTTTGTTTTTCTTTTTTTTCTTTGGCTATGAAATATGTTCTCGCGCAAGGCGTTGATTCAAAAGCGGTGCTTGTCTGGGTGAGTTTGATTTTGGCGGGGATGTTTTATTTTGACGTGAAAAAAGACGGGAAAAATTATTCCGGCGCCTTGAGCTCGAATTTGAAAATTCTTTTGGCGGCGGGAGTTTTATTGAGCGTGGCGGTGAATTGGTTTTTCGCCGAGGCGATCAAAGCCGCGCCAAATCCCGGATATGTGGGTGCGTTTGATGCGGCATCCAGCGCGCTGGTGGTTTTGGCCGCGGCGCGGCTATTTAAAGACCATTTGTCGCCGGGTAAGCTGGCGGGCGTTTTGGGCGTCATCGCCGGCCTGATGGTTTTGTTATTATAACCAAAACATGAATTATCAAAGTATTGTTTTGTCGGGTCTTCCCGGGGCGGGCAAGTCCACGCTGGTGGCCAAGTTAAAGGAGATCTATGGCTGGCCGGTTCTGGCGGTGGGCGATTTGTGGCGCTCCAAATGGCAAAAATTATATCCGAATAAGGAAATTTCTTTCGAGGAATATTGGCGCACCACCTCCACCGAAGACAATATTCAAGTTAATGTTGATTTTCGTGACGCGGTTTTAGGCGATAAGCTGATTGGCGACAGCCGCTACACGATCTATTTGCGCGATCTGCCGATATTGCTGGTATTTTTAAATGCCGATTTGGAAACGCGCGCCAAACGCGGCGTGGGCTTGGCCAAATATAACAGCCATTCCGAGGAGGAGATTAAAAAAATTCTTTACCAGCGCGAAGCCGATGAGGTGGCCGCCAGTAAGCGTCTTTTTGATTATGATTACCGCGACAGCCGCAATTACCATTTGATTTTAAATACCGCCCGGCTTTCCCAAGACGAGGAGATCGCGATTATCGGCGCGTTATTGAAAAAATAGCCGGATCGCAAAGCCGGTAATGGCGCTGATGGAAAATAGGATTGTCGTGATCATAAGCGCGTGGCGCTTGTTTTTTTCTTCGCGGAAAAGCACCAGCAGGCCGAGGCCGGCGCTGGCGCACAAGCCGGCGACCGCGGCGCCAAAGCCGATCAGGCCGTTGAGGTAGAATT
>JAXDBQ010000003.1:0-26830 GCA_034678605.1 Patescibacteria group bacterium
TGCCGGCCTGCTTGAATTCATCGGCTAATTTTTGGCAAAACTCAACGTGCGTTTCGCCCACGGAAAGGATCTTTGCCTGCACCGGAGCCAGCCACACCGGGAACGCGCCCGCGTAGTGCTCGATCAATAAGCCGATAAAACGCTCGAACGAACCGAATAACGCCCGATGCAACATATACGGCTGATCTTCCTTGCCGTCGCGATTGATAAAAGTTATCTCAAAACGTTGCGGTAAATTAAAATCGAATTGCAAAGTCGAACATTGCCATTCCCGGCCCAAAGCATCCTTGATCTTAAAATCCAATTTCGGCCCGTAAAACGCGGCTTCGCCCAGTTCTTCCTTAAAATTCAATCCTTTGTCTTTGGCCACTTGGCGCAAAACATTTTCCGTGAATTCCCAGCCCGCGTCATCACCGGCATAATGTTCTTTGTTTTGCGGGTCGCGCAACGAAAGATAAACATTTACCGCCGCGATATCAAAACCAAACGCTTTGTAGATCGACAAAATAAAATCCACCACCCTCTTTAATTCATATTCAACCTGATCTTTGCGGCAAATGATGTGCGCGTCGTCCTGCGTAAATCCGCGCACCCGCGTCAATCCGGAGAGCTCGCCTTTTTTCTCGTAGCGGTAAACCGTGCCGCATTCAGCCCAGCGAAACGGGAACTCGCGATAAGAATGCAAATTGTTTTTGTAGATCCGTACGTGAAACGGGCAATTCATGGGCTTGAGCAGATACTGCTCGGATTCGACAGGCTTTTTGCCGGCCTTCAAATCTTCCAGCGATTGGCCCACCTCCATGGCCGGATACATATTGGCCGAGAAAAATCCCCAATGCCCGGATTTTTCCCATAGCCGGCGGTTGCCGATGTGCGGCGAACGCACCAGATCATAACCGCCCCGCAAGTGCTGGTTGTACCAAAAATCCTCGATCACGCGCCACAAAATCGCGCCCTTGGGATGCCAAAGCGCCAATCCCAACCCCGCATCCTCGTCAATATGGAATAGATCAAGTTCGCGTCCCAGTTTGCGGTGGTCGCGCTTTTCCGCTTCTTCGAGGTTTTTCAAATGATCGTCAAGCTCCAATTTTTTCGCGAACGCCGCGCCATATATCCGGGTGAGCATCGGGTTTTTTTCATCGCCCTTCCAATAAGCGCCGGCAACTTTCATCAGTTTGAAGCCATCAACCGGAAGAGCGCTCGTTGAATCGACATGCGGCCCGCGGCAAAGATCAACGAAATCGCCGTTTTGATAGACCGAAACCCGGCCTTGGCCTTCCCTTTCCAGATCATCGATGATCTCCAATTTGTAGGGCTGGCCGGCAAAAATCTTTCTTGCTTCGGCAAGGGAAACTTCTTTGCGCTCAAATTTAAATCCGCCGCCGATAAGTTTTTTCATCGCGACCTCGACCTCCTTCAAATCGTCGGGCGACAAACTCTTGCCGGTCTTGGAAAGATCAAAGTCGTAATAAAACCCATTCTCGATGGCCGGACCCATGCCAAATTTGACGCCGGGGTATAATTTTTGCACGGCCGCGGCCAACACATGCGCCAGCGAATGCCGGACAATTTCAATGTCGTAATTTTGTTTGCTCATATTTTTTGGTTAATTAAATTACAAAATCAAGTTTATAGAGGTCGCACCTCGGCGCGCTCGCCGAGGAACGACCTCAAAACGCAAAAACCTCGCCCCACGGCTGGATATCTCTATCCGGCATTAGGGCGAGGTTTTTTGCACCCGCGGTTCCACCTAAATTATTCCAAATGGAATATCTTATTTTTTGCCGTAAAAAACTTGGGCCTGACGGCTTCCCGCGCGCATGCCCGGGAATTGCGGTTGGTGGCCGCAACGATCGCTTTTTGGCAATATTTAATTATATTTTAATATTATTCCTTTTTCGATTTTTGTCAAAAAATAAATGCAATGCTGTTGTTGGGGTCTAACCGCCCGCGAGTACGCGGGGGTTAGACCCCGGAATACAAATGCTTAATTTTTGGAAATGGTGAATAAAATGATTTTGACGCGGTTGGCGGGCGTGGGGCCGGGCGGCAGATCAATGATCTCGTAGCCCAACTCCGCATAGGCGGCGCGGATAAGCCGGCTCAATTTTTGGGCGGCAATTTCATCCTCAACGCGGGCACGGTCTTTGTCGAACGGCAATTGTTGGCAAAAGAAAACCTTGCAGTAGCGGTCTTCAAAGATTTGGCGGTTTTTTTCCGAATATTCGGCAATGTCCAATCCATAGAACCGGCAATAGGCAATGCCTTCGGGCAAGCCCCGGTCAAAAAAAACAACCTCATCTTTGGGCGCGGCATTTTCCATTTCCAGCTGTAATTTGTAAATTTCTTTTTGCAAATCGACCGTTCCCTGGACATCCTTCAATTTTTTGCCTTGGGCCAGCTCGCGCTCCAGCAGGATCCGCACCGCTTCGGGATAGATTTTAAAACCAATTTTTGCCAGTTCGTTGACCAGCGTGGTCTTGCCGCTCGACGGCCCGCCCGCGATCGCGTACCATTTATTTTGGTTCATTTTTTTAATTGGGCGCACAATTGCAAAAAGGTGGAAGCGCTCCACAATTGGTTGGGGCAACCGGCCGGTTCGTAGGCGGCCGCCGAGCTGATCTCAGAGGCGCAACCAAGGGCGCCGCTCCAAAGGATGTCGTTTTTGGAGGCCTCGAAGATCTTATCGATATAGTCATTGAATCTTTTTTTATCAACCCGGGCCATCATGATCGCGGCGATATTGTTCACCCAAAACCAGCTGTCGCCGTTGTGATAGGCCGCCGGATCATGGCCGGTGTCGCGCCCCAAAAAGCGCGGATCGCTTTTATCAATCGTGGCCAAGCCGCCCCAATCAAGCCATAACTTTCCCAACGCCAACTCAAAAACATCCGCCCACTCATTTTTTTCCAGCAATTCCGGATAGATGTAGGCCGCCAAAAACAAATTCGGCCGCAAAGTTTTATCAACTTCGTTTTTGTCGATATCAAAGCGGTCGGCGACAAAATCATGGCCAAAAAATTTCATGCGCACATTGTTGGCCAGATCGTCTTCCAATTGCAAATAATATCTTTTTCGATCTTTATTCGCGACCAGATCCGCGGCCAATGAATACATATTGAGCCGCAAGGCCTGGATCTCGATGGCCGCACCGGCGCGATCCAGGCTGTCCATCCAAGTTTTTTGGGAATTTTCATTTACCGCGAATCCCTGGCGCGTGTTATTTTTCAAAAGATGGTCAATCGTTTTTTCCAAACATTCGCCCACCGCCAAAATCTCTTTTTGGGAAAATCTTCCTTTTTTGCAAAAATCCGCGGCCGCCAAAAACAGCCAGCCAGCCGCATCGGCGGTATCGGCTTGAAAATCAGCTTTTTGCAATTCGGTGATCTGCCGCCAAAAAATATCCGCGGCCGCCCGGCGATCAACCAATTCCAAACCGGCCAGCGCCACCGCTTCGTCGCGCGGCCAAATCTGAAAAAACCAAGGCCAACCGGCGCGCAAGCCAAACGATTCATTCCTTGGCGCGAAAAACGACCACAGCGCGATTTGGGCGCAATGCTTGGCCGCTTTGTTCTCGTCGACAAATTCCGCCTCTTGCTCTTGGCGTAATTTTTCTTTTGTTGCTTCAAAATCGCGCCAATAATTTTTTGCTTTGGCAATGGCGCTTTCTTTATCAACGCCGACGACAAAAACCAATTTTGACGCTTCCAAATCAACCGGCTCAAACACCCAGCGGCTCCACGGCGCCGAGCCGCGCGCGCGGTCAAATTCATAATCGCGGTTTTGCCACTCATTTTTAACCGCCGCGTTTTTGAAATCACCGCATATCGCCAAAAAAACCTTGGGCAGCAAAAAATCCTCGTCTTGCCGGTAATTTATCAATATAAGATCATTGCCAATCTCAACCTGATAATGCCGGCCAAATTCCGGATTTTGGTATGATTCTTTTATGTCCAAAAATAAGCCGATCGGCGAAAACTTGCTTGATTCATAAGCCAAACAATCATTGTTAAAAATAAAAAAAGTCTCGGCCAATTCTTGGCAAATAATTTTTGCGTTCCAAAAATTATTTTCCAGCGCCAAAACTTGGCCGCGGCTTTTGGCCCGGACGCTATCGATAACCTTTAACATCCGGCCGTCGGTCAAACCAAAAAACCAACCCTGATAACGGCTGGCCGGCCGACCCCCGATCCACGAATAACTTCCGTCGCGCGCCAGAATCAAACTTTGACCGCCGCCGCCATCAACAACATTCCTTATTGATTTGTTTTCGAAATTATGGACAAATTCCATAGTAAGCGTAAAACTTAAAGCGCAAAGCGTAAAGTAAAATCATAAATACAAGCTTGTATTTTTTGTTTTAAACTTTGCGCTTTACGCTTTGCGCTTTCAGGGCCAGATTATGCGCCGCGATATAGTTTTCGGCCAGGTCTTCCCAATCAAAATTGTCCACCAGCTTGCGGGCGTTGATCTTGTTCTCCACCCGCTCTTGGCGATTCATCACCGCGTATTCATATAAAATGTCGGCCAATTGCGCCACCGATTGC
Source organism: Patescibacteria group bacterium (assembly GCA_034678605.1). Classification (GTDB taxonomy): domain Bacteria; phylum Patescibacteriota; class Minisyncoccia; order Minisyncoccales; family UBA5738; genus UBA5738. The sequence continues at coordinate 4,548 of JAXDBQ010000003.1, forward strand.
TGATATTCCTTTTCATGATTATTCACGATAAAAATTCCGGGCGACTTTTGATCGCGCGGCAAACCCGCCAAAAAACGCCCCAGTCCGCTCAAGTCGCTGGTCACCGCCGGCACGCCTTCGATCGCGGCTTCCAGCGGCGTGTAGCCCCAGGGTTCATAATAGGAAGGGAAAACCCCGAGATGACAACCCTGGATCGCTTCGCGCACATTGAGATTTAATAATTTGTCGGTGCCGGTCAAATAAGCCGGATAAAAAACCACCTTCACCCGGTCTTCTTTTTTATTAGCCAAACCGGCCGCGGCCAACCCTTTCAAGATTGAATCGTCGCGGCTTTCCAGATCATGGGTGCAAATCGCCGGATCGCCGCGGCGGCGCGCTTTTTTCAAACGCCGCTCAAGTTCGCGACGCGGTTCATCGTCAAACACATCAATGTCTTTTAAATCCTTGCCGGCTACCAGCGAATAAATAAAACTTTCCACCAGCCCGCCGGAATTTTCTTCCACGAATTCTTTGATGTCAAAATAATCGCCGCGATTTTCCGAAATTTGCTGATTGATACCTTTGGTTTTGGCCGGCACCCACAAAAACGCCACCACGGTTTTTTTTGAATTTTGATCTTTTAAACGCCGGTTTAGATCTCCCAGCGCTTCGATAAACGCGTCAATGCCCTTGGCATGGTATTCGTAGCGCGCCATCATAAAATAAAACAATGTGTTTTTCAAATCAAAAGTGTAGTGGCCGAAAAAATCATAAAAAATAAATTCGCGGATCCGCGCCCGCTGGATCCGATGGCGGATGGCCGATTCTTCAAAGCTCGAATAACCGCTCACGTCAAGCCCATTAGGCAAAAACAAATCGGGCTGGCGGCCCAAAAAGTGACGGCATTCCACGCCGGTGATCTCGCTCACCGTGGTGAAAACGACACATTCCCCGGCCGCGGCTTTTTCCAAAAAATGCTTGGCTTGAATGTGATGGTTGTAGGCCTCCGCGATCGGATCGATTTTTTCGATTTCATCATAAAAATTGCGGCCGGCAAACGCCAGGCTCCGGCCCAAAGTGGTGGCATGAGTGGTGAACACCGAAGGCGCGCCGCAAAATTTCTTCGCAAAAAGCAACGCCGCGCCCGCCAGCCATTCATGGCAATGGATCGCCATTTTTTTGTCGCTAAAAGCCGCAAACATCGCTGCCGCCAACCCGGCCGCCGCCCGACCCCAAACCACCGGCTCATCAAATTCAAATCCGGATTCCAATGAATCAACTTGATAATCGCTCCACAGTTCCCACTTATATTGGTTGACGCCCGGCCAAAGTTTGGCAAAATCAACCAAAATCACCTGCGGCTCGCCGTCGATCAGCCAGCGGCCAAAATGACAATCGATCCCTTGATTTTTTAATTCATCGAAAACCGCTTTCAATTTGCCTTCGGGAGCAATCGGCTCAAAAATATATTTGGCTTTGTCTTCGAAATACGGGCCGACCAAAAAATAACCGGCGCCATAACGTTTGGCCATTTGCGCGGCCTTGGTGGCCAAAACCGTGTTTATGCCGCCGACCTTGTTGCAAACTTCCCAAGAAATTTCCAACAACAAATCGGCTTGCCGCGGCAATGTGGTTTTCTTTGACGGCATATAATATTTTTTACATCAAAAACGACCAAAATTTTGAAACCTCAAGCTTGGCGCGCACCCTTTTGGCGGCCGTGCGCGGACTTTTTACCTTGCGCACCGCCGCGCCCAATTGGTATTGGCCAAAAACCCCCTCAATCCAATTGGCAAAGTCATTTTTTCCGGCGTTCACATGGTGTTCCCAGACCGAATCTTCCATTTTTTCCAACTCTTCGGCCAATTGCCGCAAATTTCGCAATGCCCGGCCGTCGGCCAGCCAAAACGCTTTTTCCGGCTCGACATCAACAGTCATTGCCGGAAACATTTTTTTTGGAGCAGTCTTTTGCATGCTGTTTTAAAATTCCAAACTCTAATCTCTAAATCCCAAACAAATCCAAAATCCAAATTTTTAAAATCCAAAACTACAAACATTTTGTTTGGGATTTTTAATTTTTAGATTTGAATTTGTTTAGAGTTTAGGATTTAGGATTTAGAATTTATTTTCATTGGTTGACCTTTGTTTGATTTTTAATTTTCAGCTTGTTTTCAAGCTTGATCTTGAAATCGTTGTAGATGTTCATAAACCCGATGAACGCTTCATAAGGGCTTTCGTAAGGGCTGAAATACTTGTGCACATCGCCGTCGGAAAACCATTTGGTGCACATATAATAAAAATGATCGCTGGTTTGCAATTTGCGCCATTCATGCGTCAAATCATCATCGTCGGCCAAAACGACCAACGGCTCAAGTTCGTATATTTTTTGCAGCGCGGCTTCTTGCATCTTGTTGCCGTTCCACGCGCTCAAGTCGCGCTCGGTGTCGGCCCAAGAAACCAGCCGCCAAAAATCAAGTTCGCCGGCCGGCATAAATTTTTCGACCAGCCGCGACGGCGTGGTGAACTCGTTGGCCGGACTGGCCAATGTCCGCCAGCAAAAATCTTCGAAAAAATTGAAAATGCCGGTATCCTCCCATTGATGTTCGCCGAATGTCTCGTAATCCATGAAAAGGTTCACGGTCTGCGCGCCCGAATTAATGTTTAAAAGATTCACCCAGTTGGCGTATTTTTCGGCGGTGAGCGGCCATTCCTTCCACCCGCGGTTGGAAAAACGAAAACCCACATCATCGCTCAGCCGATAATTGCGCACCAACAGGCGCAACGAATTCCCCTTGGCGGTATAGACGAAATTGGGCGAACGCCAATCAAGAATCTCGTCCCAACCCTCGGCCAAAATTCCGGAAAATCCCATTTCGTTAACGGCGTCGGCGATACTGTTATTATACACCAATTCGGTGTTGCGGAAAAATTTTGCCTCGACTCCGAATAAATTTTTCAACTTTTGGTTTTGCAACTCGACCTGCCGCTTGAATTCTTTTTTGGAATAGATCGACGCTAATGAATGATAATACGTCTCCGACACCAATTCGCAGCAACCGGTATCAACCAAATCTTTAAAACTCTTCAAGACATCGGGAAATTCAGCTTCCAGTTGTTCCAGCAAAATCCCGGTAATGCTCAAACTCAATTTAAAACGACCGCGCGACCGCCGCACCAAGTCAAAAAACATTCGATTGGCCGGCAAATAACTTTTGCGCGCCACTTTTTCCAAAATTTGGCGGTTCTTTTCGTGATCAAAATAATCACCCTCGCAGCCAATGTCAAACACCGAAAAATTTCTCAATCGGCGGGGCTGGTGGGTGTGAAGATATAAGCAGATTGCCGGCATATTAAAACAATAGATTTAAGATTTAAGATTTAAGATTTTTGAATTAATCATAAACCCTAAATCATAAATCTTTATTCTCGGTTTTCAAGAAGTGATAACTTTTTGGTAGACACCAAAGCATTTTCGGGCCGAATCGATCCAGTTGAATTTTTTCACTTCGGCCAAGCCGTTGTCGCGCAACGTTTGGCGCAATTCCGAATAGCGCGCCGCGGCCACGATCTTGGCGGCAATTTGGTCAACATCCCAAAAATCAACCTTCAAACAATGGGAAACCATTCGCGCCACGCCCGATTGTCGCGAAACCAAAATCGGCGCGCCGCTGGCCAGCGCTTCCAGCGAAGTGAGGCCGAACGGCTCGGAAACCGACGGCATCACGTAGATATCAGCCATCTTATAAAGCCGCTTGAGATCATCGCCGCGCGAAAATCCGGCAAAAATCACTTTATCGGCAATTTCAAGCCGCGCGCTCTCCTCGATCAGCCAACGTTCCATATCGCCGGAACCGGAAAAAACAAACATTAAATCCGGATCGGCGGCCGCCGCCTTTTTGGCCGCGGCCAAAAAATAATCCGGCCCCTTTTGAAAAGTCAATCGCCCCACGAACAGCGCGATCTTTTTGCCGCTCTTTTTCAAATTTTCAAATTCGGCCGCGTTGCCCGCCAAAAATTCATCATGGTTGACGGCATTGGGCACGGAGATTATTTTATCCGGATTAACGCCATAACGATCAATAATCAAGTTTTTGGTATAGTCGCTCACCGCGATCACCGCGTCGGCTTGCCGCAACCCTTCTCTTTCGACCAGGCAGATATCGCGGTTTAGACCGTTCTCGCCCACGCGGTCATATTCGGTGGCATGAACATGGAACACCAATGGCTTGCCGCTGGCCTTTTTTGCCGCCAAACCGGCGGGCAAACTCAGCCAATCATGGCAATGGATCACGTCAAAATCGCGGTTCTTGGCGATCCCGGCCGCCAATTCGGCATAACGCATCACTTCGCCCACCAAATCCTTGCGCCAAATGCCGGAATCGGCGATCTTTTCATAACCGCCAAGCGCCGTTGAATAACTCGCGCGGCTCAAATAAGGCGACAGCGGCGAATCGATCGCGATCGTTTCGGCCAATTGACGGTATTCCTTTTGCTCGTCGGCAAAAACAAATTCGCAAATTCCGCGATAATCGCCGGCCAATTTTTTGGGCAAAACAAAAGTGATTTGCGCGCCCAGCGACGCCAAACCGCCCGCCAAACCTTGGCAAGCCACCCCCAAACCGCCGGAATTAAACGGCGGGAATTCCCAACCGAACATCAAAATTTTCAACGGCGCTGAATCCATTTAAAAAGTAAGTGAAAATCACGGCAAACAATGCCTTCATTTTTATTATACAAAAAAACCGGCGCAATTAACACCCCGGCTGGTTTTTTTAATTTCTTTGTTTAGCGTAAGATCAAATTTTTATATTGTTGGCGAATTTGCCGATCAACGGCAATGGTTTTTCAAGGCCTTTGCTGGCGTTGATAATGCCGATGGCCAACAAAACCAAAATTGCCAAACTCAGCCACGGCGCCAAAAACCAGCCGATAAGCGGGATGTAGCCGAAAAACCCCGCCGCCACCATCGCCACGAACAAAACAATTCCTTGTTTGACGTGAAATTTCACGAACGGATCGTTCTTGTCCTCGGTGAGCAACGGAATGAAAAACACCAAATAGGCGATGATCGCCATTGTCGTGTTTTTCCCTTTTTGCGCCGGCATTGCGGCCGGCTCAACCGCCTTGCCCATCTCTTTTTTGATTTCCTGTTCCATAATATTATTTTTAAAAATGCGGAGGGGGCGGGATTCGAACCCGCGGTACCTTGCGATACACGGTCTTTCCAGGACCGCCAGTTAAACCGCTCCTGAACCCCTCCGGTTGATCCAACTAATTGAAAATAGCTTATTTGGCATATAAATTCAAGTAAAAATAAAACTTATTGACATGCTTGGGGTTGCTGGAACCAATGATTTTAAAATATTTTTTGATTGACTCGAGGTTATAAATATAAATTCGCCTGCCGTTCACCAAGCTTGGACAAAAATTATTATCAATAAATATTTTGTTAGTCCCCTCGATTAAAGGCCGAGAATGATTAGTGAAAGTAAGGCCAAAATTAGCGTAATTCCTGCTTTTGACCGAATGAAAATGAAAATAAACGCAGCCGTCCGTGTCAATTAATCCCCTGAGACAAGCTCTCGCGTAATTGCTATTTTTTAAAATCCACTCCGGAATCCCTATTTGATTAAAAATCTTGTTCCCTCTTTTTAGGCCGATCTTTTCCAATTCTTTGATAAGATTCACCCCCGTTAATGTTAAAGCGACAACATTGCGATAATAACCTGTTGACGGCACCTGGGCAAAAACCTTTTTCATTAATTTTCCCACAAAAATCGCATAATCTTTATCGGTCTTTTTATTTAAAGTTATCCGCAACTGGCTGTTGGTCATCCCCCCATCGCCTAATATTATTCCAACCATTTCCGCAACAACTGCCGATTTTTTTAATGGTTTAAATTGTTTCGCGATCTGGCATCCAATTTGGCGGTACTTTTCGGGATTTTCTCTCCTTTTTTTCTGAGACGCCAAACCGCCTTTTTGTCTCGATTTTATATCGCCAAGCAATCCATGAGCGCGTTGCCTGGCCAAACCTCCGATCCTTGCATACTTGCTTATGTACCAATATTGATCTAAAATTTTGCAATTAACGGGCAAGCTGATTTTAAATTTTTTGCTCAAAAAAACGATTGCCTTATGCGATGGCGTATATTTGCAACGTGCCCAATCCCTTAATGTGCGGCTTGAGAGACCGCACAATTTTCCCAATTCGCTCCAACCCAAATTACTTACTATTTTAACAGTTTTAAAAAATTTTCTTTGCTCTTTCTTTGAAATTTTTATCCGCTCCATTAATTATTATATGTTTTATTATACAACAAAGCAATACCTCCATTTAATTAAAAATTACATACACCAGGTGTATGTAATTTAATTTTGTTTTGGGATCTGGGCTATTTAGTTTTTAGTTAAACCGACATTTCCAGCAGGGCTTTGACGCGGGCTTCGACGGGCGGGTGGGTGGAAAATAAATTGTTAAGCCAGTTGGTCTGTTTGCCGCGGAACGGATTGGCGATATACAAATGCGCGGTGGAATCTTTGGCGCTCCTCAAGGGCGCGGGGTCAGAGGCAATTTTTCGCAAGGCGTTGGCCAGGCCTTGCGGATAACGGGTCAACAACGCCGCGGAAGCGTCGGCCAAAAATTCGCGCTTGCGCGAAATGGCCATTTGAATCAAAGTGGCGGCAAGCGGCGCCAAGATCGCGGCCAAAATGCCAAACGCCAACATTATCAAACCGAGTTGTCCCCGATCACGGTTGTCATTGTCGCGACCGCCAAAAAAACTGAACCGCAAAAACAAATCGGAAATTATCGCCACCACGCCGACAAGGATCACCACCATGGTCTGCAACAACATATCCTTGTTGCCGATGTGGCTCAATTCATGGGCGATCACGCCCTCCAGCTCGTTTTTATCCAATCGCTCCAAAAGTCCGCGCGTCACGGCCACCACCGCGTGGTTTTTGTCGCGACCGGTGGCAAAGGCGTTGGGCTGGGCGTCGTTGGTGATATAAATTTTGGGCAAAGGCAAACCGGCCGCGATCGTGAGATTTTCCACCAAGCGATATAATTCCGGATTGTCGCGCTTTTCGATCGGTTTGGCGCCGGCCATGGCCAAAACTATTTTGTCGCTAAACCAATAGGAGAAAAAACTTTGGAAAACCGCCACGGCCACGGCAATATACAAAAACCCCTGGTCGCCCAAGGCATAGGACAAAAGCCAGCCCAAGCCGATAATGAACAACAAAAAGAAGAACATCAAAAACCAGGTTTTGCGGACATTCTCGGACGCGTGAGTGTAGATGGTAGCCATAGATAACATAAAATCCGAATATCGAATATCGAAATCCGAAACAATATCAAATTTTCAAATGATTAAATGACCAAAACAAACTTCGCATTCTGTTTTGAACATTTTAATTTTGAACTTTCGAATTTGTTTCGATATTCGAAATTCGTGCTTCGGATTTATGCAAAAACTTTATTTCTTTTCAAAGCTCACTTTGGGCGCCTCGCGCTCGGCTTCGCCGGCAACCTCGAACAGCGCCATGGGCTTGAAGCCAAAGATCTTGGCCGCGATATTGGACGGGAAGCTTTCGATCTTGATGGCCAGATCCCGCACATTGCCGTTGTAGAACCGGCGGGCGGCTTGAATCTTGTCTTCGGTATCGGTCAATTCGCGCTGAAGCTCCACAAAATTGGCCGACGCTTTCAAATCCGGATAACTTTCGGCCACGGCAAACAAGCTCTTCAATGTTTGCGACAAGGCGTTTTCTTTGGCAATTTTATCTTCCGGGGTTTGCGCCCCCATGGCCGCCGCGCGCGCCTCGGTCACCTTTTGGAACACCCCGCTTTCATGCTCCGCGTAGCCCTTGACCGTTTCCATCAAATTGGGGATCAGGTCATACCGGCGCTTTAATTGCACATCAATGTCGGCCCACGCCTCTTTGGCGCGATTTTTGAGCGCCACCAAGCCGTTGTAATCGGCGATCAGCCACACAAAGAAAACCGCGGCCACCGCCAAAATCCCGATCGTTAATATGTCCATGTGTTTTTTATTATTTTGCTTGTTTTAAATATTTTACAATATGAATGAATTTTGTAAAGCCCCGGCCGCGATGGCTCAAACTAATTCCGCCAGAGGAATGTTCAAACCGACAGGACGCTCGGGAATGATGTGGCGGGAGGTTTTGGGAACCAGCAGGCTGCCGGAAAGCCCGGCGGCCAAAACATCTTTTTTGGCAATGGTCTCGCCTTGGCGCCAGCAACCCACAGCAATCTCGTCGCTTTGATAATCCACCAAGCAGCACGGGCAAAAATTATATTCCAGCGATTTCAACGAATTATAGCGATGGTGGCCGTCAAGGATCACCAAGGTGTTTTGGTCCACAATGATGGGATCTTTCAAGATGCCGTCATTTTTTATTTCGGCGCGCAACTTGGCCAAATGGTCCGTATTAATCTGTTCGTGCGGCTTGAGCGAACCGATGGCAATGTTTTTTATTTGGTAGTTGAGCATATTGGTATTTTACGAAACGATAGATATTAAGCTTTTGTATCAATTATTCCTCCTTTGGAAAAGGAGGTGCCCCGAGGCCTTACGAGGGCGGAGGATTTTAAATGCAAATCCCTCCCCCTGCGGGCACTCCCTTTAAAAAAGGGAGAATAAACTCAAAAATGCAGTTCCGCAATTCAAAGTATTTTAACAAAAAAACCTCGTTCGAGGCGGCGGTTAAATGAACATTGAATTTTGAACTTTAAAAAAATACAAAGCCGCCGCTTTCAAAAACAAGCGATGGCGCAACAGCAATTCTTGGCAATAATCGGTTTCATATTTAGGATCATACCTCAAACGATTCCAAAAAATAACTTCTCCTTAATTTTTTGCAAATTTTTGAGCCATTGCCAGCGACGCGAAACGAGAAAAATAACGCTCCAGCGATTCCAAGTCGCTGTTGTATTTTTTTCCGCCCAAAACCGCGTCGCCAAAAACTTCCGCGGCGCGGGCAATCTCAATTTTGCGCCATTTGTTCCAGCGCTTGTCGGCCAAAGTCAAATACAACAAATCAAGCGCCCGAGCCGCGGCGCTCCAAAAACGCGTTTTATCTTTGCTTTGGTTCAACCGCACGCGGCCGACCTCGCTGCCGATATTCCCCATCTGCTCAGCCAATGACAGCTCAAACCATTTTCCCTGCGCCGAATTTTGATGGATGTTTTGCCCGCTCATTTGATTAACATATCCACGATCGCAATGATCTTTTCCTTTATTGCCGGATCATCCACTCCGCGCGTCCGGTTGCCGAATGCCGGCTTTAAATTGACCATCGAATCGAATTCAATAAACTCCGAACCGGTTTCCCCGACGTAAAGATTGATACCCCAAATGTTTTGGTGCTTCGAACTTTCCTTTTCCAGCAGCTCCTCCAATTCATCCATGTGCAATTCGCCGCCGATGGCCATTATGCCTTGCTCAACGTCAACCGCGGCTTTCACCATATCACCAAACCCGGCCCGGGCGATTTCTTCCAACTGATCTTTGGTTATCGGCTCTTTGACGATCATTATTTCCATTTATTTTGAATTATTATTTAAAATCTAACACTTTGCCCTAGTTTGTCAAAACCACAAAAGCTCCCGCAAGGGAGCCTTTGCTTTGCTTTGCTTTGCTTTTAATCTACGTTTCTACGTTTCTTGATCCAAAAAGCCCGCACCCGCCCCACTGCCCCTCCGACCCCCCCCAACCCTTGACAAATTTAGCATTATATGCTACAATTTTAATACGAGGATGATTGAAATGGCATTGAATAAGAATTTGGCCGGCCTTGCGCTGGTATTGACAATAATCCTAACTGCCTGGTTCAATGGCTGTATCGAAACCGCGGATGTAAACGGTGCGACAGTGAGCGTTGATAAAAACGCTTATACGGTCGAAATAATCGCACCCGCAGACCATGGGGGCGAATACGTAGTAGAGTTTTACTACGAAGGTGCCAAAGGGAACACTATAACCCATGGGTCATGGGCAGGATATTTAGTTCCGGGAGAGACCAAGGAAATCGTCGATGAATATCCAATAAAAGGGAAACTCCTTCTAAAAGTAAGTTTCGACGGCGTTCCGCGAGTTTTTTAAACAATGTGCAATAAATTTACCGGGAAGCGCGACACAAAGCAAAATCGCGCGACCCGGTCTTTTTCTTTTTGGAAAGCAAATCCGCTAAAAATCAAAAAACAAATTCCTCCTTTTCGCTTCGTTCAAAACGTCCTCCGGCAAACTGCCGAAGGACAAACCTCCTTTTTCCAAAGGGAGAATAAACTTCCTTGGACAAAGCCATGAGATATTCTGAACATCCCAACTTTAAAACTAAAAATCGAAATTCAATTGATCGGATTCGTTTTTGATGCTTTGCTTGATCTCTTGCTGGGATTTGATCAACCATTTCAACGGGGTATAATCCTCCGTCAATCCGTAATAGGGGGTCCGTAATATTTTTTCTTTTTCCTCGATGATCCCGTTCTCCCTTAACGGCTTAAAATAATAACCCGAAATATTGGGTTGGGCTTTATTGAACATTTGCCCGATTTCTTTTTGGCTTATGAATTTATCCGCTTTGGCTAAATATTTTAAAATCTCTTTCTGTTCGGTTGTTAATTTCATCAACTCAATTTTTTCCCAACGTTCTTTGCCGAGCAAAAGCATCGCTTCGCTGGTCGTAAGAGGTTTCCCCAATCTTTCGGAACACTGGCCCAATATATCCATAATGCCAGCCATTATCGATCTTATGTCGCCATTGTAAAGATCGTAAATTTTGCAGATCGCCTTGTCTTCAATGGGTTTAATATAATCGGAAACATTATCCGACGTCAGCAATTTCATCCGTTCGTCAAACGCTTTTATTATTTCCTCTTTGCTCAACGGCAATATCTGTATCGGGGTTCGGGAAAAAATCGCCTTGACTCTTTGCCGCGCGCAAACGACGTTTTTGAAAAAATTGCTCGGCCCAAGAAACAAAAAATAAACATCGGCGGTTTGCAAAACATCCCTCACTTCGTCAAAAAAATCAATCGCCATTTCTCTGCCCCGCTCGCGCGAAAGAACAACATCAAAATTATTAACGTGAATTATCAATCCGGAATATTTTTTTCGGTTTATTTCGTTATGTTTGATAAAATCGACGAGCTGCAAGAAATATTCTTCGAGCATGGTTGACGAAAACTGTATCGGAATCGCCGTCTCTCGAGAAAGATCGACCCCAAAACCGTAAGCGGAAATACCCGCTGAAATCGCCATTGATTGGCTTATGTCAACTATTTGGGAGATTTTTTTTAATAAATCATTTTTTAATAAATTTTGGTCCAATAATTTTATTTCCCTTAAAACCGATCCGATGATTTCAATCAAAAAATTATTTTTATTCAAAAGATCTTTATTCGCTTCTATTTCGCGCCTGAATGAAAATAATAATTTTGGCTTATTGCCGTATTTCCATAAAAATTTATGGTAATTGGCCAAACTCGTTTTGCCAACGCCGACATCGCCGCAAACCGCCAAGCAAATCTTATTATCCGATAAAAACAAGCTGTCAAGAATTCCCCTTTCTTGCCGTCGCCCCACGAACGCTTTTTGCAATTCCAAATCGCCGCCTTCGGCCAACGGCAATGTGTCATATGGATTCTTTTTCAAACCGAATTGCTGCCAATTTATCGGATTCATATTCGATTCTTCTTTTTTCTATATATATAGCAAGTTGCCAAAATTGCTATAAGTATCATTTAAGTTTAATTATAGGCAAAAACGCAAATTTTGACAAGAATTAATGAAAGATTTTTTTATATATGTATGAAAAAACTTCCGCGTCCGCGGAAGTTTTTGCTTTTATGCGTTATCGGACAAATAAAAACTGGCAACCGATGCCTTTACCATATACGACCGATTTTAATCTAAAAAGTTTTCATTGCCAATGAAAACTTTTTCAAAACAAAAGCTCCCGCAAGGGAGCCTTTGTTTTCGTATTTTCTCGCCACTCATCGCTCACTGCTCATCAACTATTAATAGTCCATTCCGCCCATTCCGCCCATGCCGCCGGGCATGCCGACGCCGCCGGAATTGCAGCTGCAAGAATCTTTTTTGGGTTTTTCGGTCACCATGGCTTCGGTGGTCAATAAGATCGAGGCCGCGCTGGCCGCGTTTTGGATGGTGGAGCGCACCACTTTGGTGGGATCAACCACGCCCGCCGCCAGCAAATCTTCATACTTCATCGTCGAAGCGTTAAACCCAACCGTGCCGTTGTTTTGGCGGATCTTTTCGATCACCACCGCGCCTTCCACGCCCGCGTTATTGGCGATCTGGCGAATGGGCTCCTCCAGCGCTCGTTTCAAGATCGCCACGCCGATGGCTTCCTCGCCGACAACCGTCACCTTGTCCAAGACCTTCACGCAATTGAGCAATGCCACGCCGCCGCCGGGCACAATGCCTTCTTCCACGGCCGCGCGCGTGGCGCTCAGCGCGTCTTCGGTTTTGTGCTGACGGGCTTTTTGCTCGATTTCGGTGGCCGCGCCCACCTTGATTACCGCCACGCCGCCGGCCAGCTTGGCCAGCCGCTCCTGCAGCTTTTCCTTGTCAAAATCCGATTCGGTTTTGGCAATCTCGTTTTTGATCTGCTTGACGCGGTTTTCGATCAATTCCTTGTCGCCCTTGCCTTCCACGATCACAGTTTTGTCCTTGCCGGCCACCACGCGCCGGGCCGTTCCCAAATCCTTGATCGTAATATTTTCCAATTTCATTCCCAATTGCTCGGAAACCACGGTGGCGCCGGTGACGGCCGCGATATCGGCCAGCATTTCCTTTTTGCGATCGCCAAATCCCGGCGCTTTCACCGCCAAAGCATTAAAGATGCCGCGCAATTTATTGACCACCAATGTTGCCAAGGCGTCGCCTTCGATGTCGTCGGCAATGATCAGCAATTCCTTTTTGCCGGTCTGCACCACTTTTTCCAGCACCGGCAACAATTCCGGCAAAGACGCGATCTTTTTTTCGGTGATCAAAATATAAGGATCCTCCAAAATCGCTTCCATTCTTTCGGTATCGGTGACCATATAGGCCGACGAATAGCCACGATCAAATTGCAAACCCTTGACGATCTCTTTACGGATGTCCAAATTTTTGGATTCTTCCACGGTAACCACGCCATCTTTGCCCACTTCGGCCATCACTTCGGCGATCAAATTACCCAACTCGGCGCTTTCGGCCGAAATGGTCGCCACTTGGGCCATTTCCTCTTTTTTGGAAATGGGCTTGGACATTTCCTTGAGATTGGCCACCACCGCTTCCACGCCTTTATCAATGCCGCGCTTGATCGCCAAAGGATTGGCGCCCGCGGTCACGTTTTTCAACCCCTCGTTAATCAAGGACTGCGCCAACACGCAAGCGGTCGTGGTGCCGTCGCCGGCCATGTCATTGGTTTTTTCGCTGGCTTCTTTGACAATCTGCGCCCCCAAATTTTCGGTGGCGTCTTCGAGCTCGATCTCCTTGGCAATGGACACGCCGTCGTTGGTGATCACCGGCGCGCCATATGTCTTGCCCAAAACCACATTGCGCCCCTTGGGACCCAACGTCACTTTCACCGCATTGGCCAGCTTGTCGGCGCCGCTTTTCAATTTCTTGCGCGCCGCTTCGGAATAAATAATCTCCTTGGACATAATAATAAACTTAAAGTGTAAAGCGCAAAGCGCAAAACAAAAATTCTATAATTTGAATTTTGCGCTCTACTTTACGCTTTTCGCTTTTAACTTTACGCTTCTTCTATAACCGCCAGGATGTCGTCTTCCTTGGCAATAAGATATTCCTTGCCGTCGACTTTGATCTCGTTGGGGCCGTATTTGGAAAACAACACCTTTTGCCCCTCTTTTAACGAAACCGGGATCACTTCGCCCTTTTTGTTTTTCTTGCCCGGGCCCACCGCCACCACCTTGCCCTGTTCGGGCCTTTCTTTGGAAGCGCTGTCGGGCAACAAAATCCCCGACTTGGTTTTTTCTTCGGCCTTGATCGCTTCCAGCAAAACATTATCCGCGCACGGTAAAATCTTCATGATTTTAATTTCGAATATCGAATATCGAAATTCGAAACAATATCGAATTTTCAAAAAATAAATTTTCAAAACGAAAAAGGGGTTGTTTTAAAAATTTGAGAATTTAAAAATTAAAATTTGTTTCGATATTCGAATTTCGATATTCGGATTTGTATTTTTATAAATTATCAGTCGCGACCCCCGACTGCTAATTGTTATTTATCCCTTCCGCAAAAAATTGTCAAATCTTAATTCCTTTAATCGCTAAAAAATTGCTAAAAAATAAGGGTTTGGTAGAATGGGGGTATGCTGGCAAAACTGGTAGTTTATACAATCGGGAGCGGGCTGGGGCTTTATGCCGCGGCGCGGTTTGTGCCGGGCATCCAATATTCGGGCGGATGGCAGGTTTTGGCTTTCACCGGTTTTTGGATCGCCCTGCTCAATTTGGGCATCGCGCCGATCTTAAAAATCCTCTCGCTGCCCTTGCGCGTCTTGACTTTAAATCTGTTTGGTTTAGTAATAGATATGTCAATGGTTTGGCTGGCCGACGCCCTGATCCCGGGATTGGACATTGCCGGGATCTGGCCGCTTTTGGCCGCCACTTTGACAATAATGTTAATTAATTCCATTTTATGGCAAATATTATCCCCATCGTTCAAATAATAGTTTCGATCGCGATCGTCGGCCTGGTTTTGATGCAACAACGCGGCGGCGGCGGCTTGGGCGGCGCCTTCGGCCAATCCGGCGGCGCCTATTCCACCCAGCGCGGCATCCAAAAAAAGATCTTCTGGACCACCATCGTTCTGGCGGCGGTTTTCATCGCGCTGGCGGTCTACAACCTGTTCCAAAAGTAATTTCGAATATCAAATTTCGAATATCGAAACAAATCTGAATTTTCAAATTTTTAAATATTTTAAACGAATTCGTTTTAATATTTTATTATTAAATATTCGATATTGTTTCGGATTTCGATATTCGTACTTCGATATTGTTTTTAAATGAAGTTTCCCACGTTCGTTCATTGGAAGCGATTCTTTAAAATCCTCTCGCCCCGGGAAAAAACCGCGTTTTTCGGTTTTTTGGCGGCGGCAATCGTTTCGACGATAATTTTCACGGTCGCTTTTTATGAAAATCACACGATTGCCGTGGCCAGCGAAAACGGCGTCTATCGCGAAGGAGTGGTGGGCCAGCCGCGATTTTTGAATCCGGTCTATGCCGATTCCAACCGCGCCGATCAAATCGCGGCCCAACTGCTTTTTGCCGGTTTGCTCGAATACGGCCAAAACGGCCAAATCGGCGCCGGACTGGCCGATTATCAAATTTCCGAAGACGGCAAGACCTATGATTTCCGGCTAAAAGACAACCTCAAATGGTCCGACGGCACCCCCATCACCGGCGATGACGCGATCTACACCATCAAAATAATCCAGGATTCGGCCTACAAAAGCCCCTTGCGCTCGCAATGGATCGGCGTGGAAACCGAGAGAATCTCGGATTTTGCTTTTCGTTTGAAACTGCAATCGGCCAACGCGTCCTTTTTGGAAACTTGCGCTCTAAGAATTCTCCCGCGCCACATTTGGGAAACAACCGACGCCAATGGATTCCCTCTTTCGTCGCGCAACCTCGACCCGATAACCTCGGGACCTTATAGTTTTAAAAAAATAGTTTTCGGCAAAGACGGCACGGTCGATTCGATTCAGCTGGAAAGAAACCCTGATTTTTTTGGCAAAAAGCCCAATCTGAAACAAATCGATTTTGTTTATTTTAAAGACCAATCGTCGCTGTCTTCGTCTTTCAAGCAAGGCCGCGTCCAAGGATTTGCCGCTCGGGAAGAAAACATACTCGAAAAAGCGCCGTTAGGCGCCCAAATCCATGGCTATTCGATGCCTCGCTATTTCGGGATATTTTTCAATTCCGAAAAATCCGATATTTTGGCCAACGGCCAAGTGCGTAAAGCTTTGGCGCACGCCACCGACAAAAACGAAATTTTGCGCGCCGCGATCGCCGGCCATGGCAAAACCATCGACTCGCCAATTCCGCAAAATATCTACGGCGCCCAAACCGCCACCAGCACCGCCAACTACGACCTTGAAACGGCGGCGCGGATTTTGGACGAAGCCGGCTACAAAATCGGTGAAAACGGCATCCGATCAAGAACCGTAAACCGCCAACACGCTTTCCAATTCACCAAAACTTTGACCAAGGGATCAAATCAAACCGCCGAGATCAAAGAATTGCAAAAATGCCTTGTTCGCGAGGTGGCGCCCGATTTGGAAACCAACGGCAATTTCGGCGACAAAACTTTGGAAGCGGTCAAGCTTTTCCAAGAAAAATACCGCGACCAAATCCTTGACCCGCAAAACGTGAAAGAACCCACCGGCGATGTAAAGGGCGCCACCCGCGAAAAATTAAACCAGGTATGCTTTCCTTCCGGCGATCAAACCGACAAACTGGAATTAACCCTCACCGTTGCCAATCAGGAACCATTTCTGGCCGTGGCCGGCTTGATCAAAAACCAATGGCAAAAAATCGGCGCCGCGGTGGACATAAACGCGATTGATATCGCCGCCATTGAACGCGACGCGGTCAAGCCGCGCGCCTATCAAATGTTGCTTTTCGGCCAAGCCATGGGAATGATTCCCGACCTTTATCCGTTTTGGCATTCATCGCAAAAACAGGATCCAGGCCTCAATTTTTCACTCTACGAAAATAAAGACGCCGACAAATTGATAGAGGAACTCCGCGCGACCACCGGCCAAAACGAACGCCTCGAAAAAATTACCTCTCTCCAGGAATTGATCGCCAAAGACAATCCGGCGATATTGCTTTATAATCCGGACTATATATTCATCGCTTCAAGCCAATTAAAAGGCGTTCAAGCAGGAATTATCACCGACCAAAGCAAACGATTCTTGGACGTTGCCGACTGGTACACCGACACAAAAAGGATCTGGAAAAAATAGAAAGCTTGATTTTTTATTTAAATGTGTTATAATTTCCCCAATTGGTCAAACCTCTCTTGAATTTTAACTTCCTCGCGCGAGGAGCAATCTTGCGTTGCCGGAAAAACAAATATGCAACCGACAAATTCCCAAAAAAAGACCACCAAAGTGGTGATCCCGGCCGCGGGCTGGGGCACCCGTTTTTTGCCGGCCACCAAGGCCATGCCCAAAGAGATGCTGCCGATCATCGACAAGCCGGTGATCCAATATGTAGTGGAAGAGGCGGTTGCCAGCGGCATTGAGGACGTGATCTTGATTACCGGCTGGCACAAACGCGCCATTGAAGACCATTTCGACCGGTCCGGCGAATTGGAAAAATTTCTGGAAGACCAAAAAAAGGCAAATGTTCTTGAGAATATCCAGAATATCGCCAATCTTGCCAATTTTATTTACATCCGCCAAAAAACCGCACAATACGGTAATGCGCTTGCGGTCATGGCCGCCCGTCCCGTGATCGGCAACGAACCTTTCGCGGTAATGTGGGGCGACGAATTCATCATGGCCACCCCCCCTCGCCTGCGACAGATCATTAATGTACACAAAAAATACGGCGGCATCGTGATTTCGGGCGTACGCATCGAATCCAAGGACGATGTTTCCCGCTATGGCATTGCCGACATGGAGCCGGTGGAAAACGGGATTTTCAAGATCAAAAAGATCGTCGAAAAACCCATGCCCAATGAAGCGCCCTCGAATCTGGCCACGCACGGCGCCTATATCCTGCCTCCGGAAATTTTTGGCATTATCGAAAAATTAAAACCCAGTAAGGGCGGTGAGATCTGGCTTATCGACGCGATCAACCAAATGATCGACCAAGGCTATCCGGTCTACGGCTGCGAGATTCAAAACGGAAAATACTACGACACCGGCAACAAGACCGAATACCTCAAAACCGTGATCGAATTCGCGCTCAACCACCCCGATTTTTCAAAAGACATCAAGGATTACATCAAAAAATTAAAACTGTAATTTTTTGGAATGTTCGAAATCCGAATATTCGAATATTCGAAACAATTCCCAAAATTTAAAATTCCAAATATTCAAAACAAACAACATTCTTTTGTTTTAATGTTTTAATTTAAAAATTGGAATTTGTTTCGGATTTCGGATTTTAAAAATTCGAATTTCCCGCCGGAGGCGGGCATGCGGGTATGGCGGAATCGGCAGACGCGCACGGTTCAGGACCGTGTGATTAACATCATAGAGGTTCAACTCCTCTTACCCGCACCAGGTAGTAGAATTTCGCGCGCGCTTTGCGCGTTTTCAAGCAGAGCTTGCGCGAAATTTCACTACCTGGCGCACCGCAATTCCCTCAAATTGTCCAAAAATGCGCAACAAAAAAGCGCAAGTCGATGATTTTTAGATTCTCTCAAATCGGCAAATAAAATCATCAGCTTAACCAATCGTTTTAAATTTTTTCAAAAAAACGCAAAATAAAAAAATGCAAAACAATCAAATAAGCTCCGCGAACGCGCCAAAACCGCGCTCCGGACAAAAAAAACAGAAGCTTCCCGCCGACGCGTTCGACGGCGCGCTGGAAGCGATTTTGGGCGGCATAGAAAACCGGCCGAATCCGCAAAAAGAACCGCGGCACGATCAAAATTATGCTCCGGATGCCGGCAAACCTTTGCCCGCGCCCAAACCGCAAAAGAATCATCGGCGGCGCAACCGACGCGGTTTTGGCAAACCGGCGGCAAAAAATCAAGTTCGCAACGATTCAAAGCCGCAGCAAGCCCAAAGCGGCGGCGGCAACGGCAAAAATTTGCGCGTGATTCCTTTGGGGGGGCTGGGCGAAGTGGGGCGCAATATGACGCTTTTGGAATATGGCAATTCGATTTTAATTTTGGACATGGGATTTCGCATGCCCGGAGAAGACATGCCCGGCATCGACTATATCATTCCCAACATTGATTATTTAAAAAACAAAGCGAAAAATATCGTCGGCGCGGTTTTCACCCACGGGCACTATGATCATATCGGCGCGGTGCCCTATATCATCGAAAAAATATGGCATCCGGGATTACGCTTAATCGCCTCGCCGCTCACCAAGGCCATCATCCTCAAGCGCCAAGATGATTTTCCCCAATGCCCCAAATTGGACATCGAAACCGCCGGCGACGGCAGCCGTTTTAAATTGGGGCCGTTTAACGTTGAATTTTTCCGGCTCAACCACAATATTCCGGATAATTTCGGCATCATGGTGGGAACGCCGGTGGGCAATGTGATCGACACTTCCGATTTCAAATTC
This sequence comes from Patescibacteria group bacterium, assembly GCA_034678605.1. Classification (GTDB taxonomy): domain Bacteria; phylum Patescibacteriota; class Minisyncoccia; order Minisyncoccales; family UBA5738; genus UBA5738. The sequence goes on from JAXDBQ010000003.1 coordinate 23,841, forward strand.
GACAACAACCCGGTGAACGAAAAACCCACCGACTTCCGCCGCTTGCGCGAGATCGGCAACCGGCGCATATTGCTCTTACTTTCCGATTCGACCGGCGCCGAAGAACCCGGCCATTCGCTTTCGGAACTGGAAATTTTTGAAAACCTCGAAAAGATATTCCATGAAAGCAAGGGACGGATAATCGCGGCGACATTCGGGTCGCTTTTGAACCGAGTCCAGCAGCTGATCCATCTTTCGGAAAAATACGGCCGCAAAGTGGCCATCGAGGGTTATTCAATGAAAAACAATGTCGAAGTTTGCCGCCAATTAAAATACATCACCGCCGACAAGGGAACATTTATCGGCCTCAATGAAGTCGATAATTATCCGCACGACCGCGTTACCGTGATTTGCACCGGCGCCCAAGGCGAAGCCGACGCGGCATTGATGAAAATTTCCAACCGCGAACACCGGTTTTTGCGCTTCAAAAAAGGCGACGCGGTAATATTCTCGTCTTCGGTCATCCCGGGCAACGAACGCACCGTGCAAAACCTCAAGGACGATATTTTGCGCCAGGGCGTGAAAGTTTATCATTATAAAATGATGGATATCCACGCCGGCGGCCACGCCAAGCAGGAAGAACTGATGGAAATGATGCGCATCATGCGGCCAAAATTCTTTGTGCCGATACATGGCCAGTATTCAATGCTAGTCGCCAACGCCGATCTGGCGCGAGCGGTGGGAATCCCCGAACAAAACATCGTAATCGCGGAAAACGGCAACATCGTTAATGTTAATCAACGGCAAATTACCCTTGAAAAAGAAACCGCGCCGGCAAGTTTTGTGATGGTGGACGGCCTGGGGGTGGGCGACATCGGCGAAGTGGTGTTGCGCGACCGCCAGGTGCTGGCGCACGACGGAATGTTCGTTATCGTGGCGGTAATCGACCGCCTCACCGGAAAAGTGAAAGGTTCTCCCGACATCATTTCGCGGGGATTCGTTTATTTGCGCGAATCCAAAGACCTGTTGCATGAAACCCGAAATCGCACCGTGGAGATTATCGCCAAAGCGGTGGCTGCCAACGGCGCGGTCAATTGGAGCCATGTTAAAGACGACATCCGCAACAAGATCGGCGACTTTTTGTTCAGCCGCACCGAAAGAAAACCCATGATCCTGCCCGTCATCATAGAAATCTAAACTCAAAAGCTCGAAATTCGAATATCGAATGTCGAAACAAATTCAAATTTTCAAATTTTAAAATATTTTAAACAAATTCGTTTTAAAATTTTATTATTTGATATTCGATATTGTTTCGGATTTCGATATTCGATATTCGAATTTAATTATGAGAATCTTCAGCGGAATTCGGCCCACGGGCGACATCCATCTTGGTAATTATCTGGGCGCGGTCAAACAATGGATCGCCCTGCAAAACAGCCACGACTGCGTTTTTTGCGTGGTGGACCTGCACGCGGTCACCACTCCCTACGACCCCAAAAAAATGCCAACCCAGATCATGGGGCTGGCCGCAGACTACTTGGCCGCCGGCCTTGACCCGGACAAATGCGTACTATTCGTGCAATCGCACGTCAAAGAGCACGCCGAGCTTGCCTGGCTCCTGGGAACGGTCACGCCCATGGGCGAGTTAAAGCGCATGACCCAGTTCAAGGACAAATCCAAACAACATCCGGAATATATCAATGCGGGACTATTCAACTATCCCGTGCTGATGGCCGCCGACATCTTGCTTTATAAAACCGACGGCGTGCCCATCGGCAAGGATCAGCAACAGCATGTGGAATTGGCGCGCGCGGTTTGCCGTTATTTCAACGGCAAATTCGGCAATGTCTTGAAAGAACCCAAAGAAATCCTTTCCGAAGGCCAAAAAATAATGTCGCTGGCCGAGCCGGACAAGAAAATGTCCAAAACCGGCAATCAAAAAGGGTGCATCGGCCTGTTCGAAGACCCCGAATCCATCCGCAAAAAAATAATGGCCGCGGTCACCGACACCCAAAAAACCATCAAATTCGATCCCAAGAAAAAGCCGGGGATCGCCAACCTGCTCACAATCGCGTCATTGGCAACCGATAAACCGATTCCCGAACTGGAAAAAGAATTTGCCGGCAAGAATTATTCCGAATTCAAAAAATATGCCGCCGAGATGCTGATCGCCTATCTGGAGCCATTGCGCCGCAAGCGCCAGGAATTGTCCACCCGCGAAGTGTATATTAATGATATCCTCAAGCGCGGCGCCGCCAAAGCCCAAACCATCGCCACCCAAACCATGCGCGAAGTGAAAACTGCCATGGGTCTCATGCCTTGAATCAAAAAACGCCCTCTTTTGAGGGCGTTTTTTTGATTCAAGAATTTTCAATTTCCAATTTTCAATTTTCAAACCTAAAAATTCATAATCTTTTCCGGTGATGGGGATGCCGCAGTCTGGTTGAATCAATCAGCCTTTTTTTTGTTTTTATTCCACAGGTTAAAAGCTTGAAAAATAACCAGCAAGCCCAGCAAGCCCGCGATCGCCCAAAATTTCCAGTCAAAATATTTCCAGCCAAAAACAGCCGGCGCCAGTTTGATGTTCTCGTTGACCGGGTTGTTCTCTTGGACTTGGAATTGCTTGCCGGTGAATTTCTTGAAATCCGGAGCCACTACTTCCAGCCGGTAGGTTCCCGGCGGAGCCAAAAACGCGTATTGGCCGGTAACGCCGGTAATTTGAGGGTTGGTTTGCTGGTAATCGCCGGCCGGCCAGAGCTCGAATTGGCCGGTGGCCGGGTTTTGCCAATAAAGGGAAACCTGGGCGTCTTCGACGCGGGTTTGGCCCAAGCCCGAAGGCGTCCAGACATAGCCCTCGGGGTCGACCACAAGGATAAAGTCGAATTCCTTTTTGGCTTGGGCTTGGTATTCGATCTCGGTTTTGATGGTGTAATTGCCATGGATGCCGGGCGCGGTGATGTCGGCTTCGTAGACGCCGTCGTTGTCCGGATCGGCATAGGCAAACTTTTGCA
>JAXDBQ010000004.1:0-7431 GCA_034678605.1 Patescibacteria group bacterium
TCTTTGAAAAATTCGAATTTCGAATAACCTTCTTTTCTTATAATAACGCCGATATTTTCCTTTTGCAACGGGTCGAATTCCAAATATATAAATCCGGCTGGCGCGAGAAAATCCGCCGCTTGCGCCAAAAATTTTTCGATGATCTCCAAGCCGGCCTTGCCGCCAAAAAGCGCGCCGGCCGGCTCATGTTTCAAAACCGACGATTGCACTTGCCCGATTCGCGCCGGATCCACATAAGGCGGATTAGCCAAAATCGCGGCATAGCAAGTTTGAGAAGGAATGCTTTTAAAAATATCGGATTCAAAAACCCGCGTCCTCTCATCGGCAATTTGATTGATCTTTAAATTGATCTTGATTTGCTCGACCGCGTTTTTATCGATATCGGCAAAATCAACCGAAATATCGGGTAAATTTTTAGCCGCCGCCGCGCCCACGCAACCGGATCCGGAAAAAATATCCAGCACCCGGCAATTCTTGTTTTTTGCCTTGGTCAAATCAATGATCGCGGCGCGCGCCCAAAACTCGGTCTCCGGCCGCGGGATCAGCGGCCGGCGCGACAAATCAATCTTGCATCCGGCAAACTCGACAAAACCGGCCTGATATTCTTTTGGAATTTGATCGTCTTTTTTTTGCCTCATATTCGGACGGTTAAACAAAAACCCCGCGCCGCGGGGTTTTGAAATTTAATTTCAATTATGGATCACGCTGCCCTCGAATTCCTCGCCGGCAATCACTTTTTTAAAGCTTTCAATATCGTTGCCCTTGATCTTTTTCACGGTAAGGCCGATCTTTTTGGCCGCCTTGGCCGCGATCGGATCCACCGGCGTGGAAAGCCCGGGCGCCCATTTGCTCGGGATCAATTTTTGATATTCGGCCCAAGTCAAATCCGACAACGGCTTGGCGTCCGGAAATTTGCGCGGATCTTTGTCGCAAACAAAATGCGCGTCGCTGGCCGAAATTATCTCTTTGGCACCAAAAATCCGCGCGCACTGGATGGCATCATAATCCGTGGACCAGCCCGGTTCCCATCCGGAGACCAACAAAACCTTTTTATTGCTTTTCAAGAACGCGCCAACTTCCTTTTTGCCGGGTTGGTGATCCAATATCAACGGGAACGAAACCTCGCGCAAAATTTTGGCCGTAAACAGCGCGTTCATCCGCGTGGCCTGAATGCCGATCCAATCCAAATCAAAATTGTTCTTTTTCTCGCCCAATACCTGGCGCGCCGCTTTTTGATAGATCCGGCATGCTTTGCCCCCGCCGGTCACGATCACGAACCGCTTGCCCTTTTTGGCCTGCGCCAAAACAAATTCCCGAAACCGGCTCAAAAAATCAATGTCCAATCCATTATTATAACTATCGCCATAGGGATAGATCACCGATCCTCCCAGCGAAACCACGATCAAATCACTTTTTTTCACCGGTTTTTTTTGCATATTTTTCATTTTTTTTAAAAATCGGCCAAAAAAATTTAGTTTATTAAACTAAATCATCGTCCTGTAACATCATACCCCAAAACCAAAAAACCTTCAAGCCCGAGCCGGAAATTCAACCAAACATCAGCCATTCGCGTTTGAATATCAGCAAAACGCCGATCGCCAACATCAATATGCCGCCGATCAAATGCGACGCGCGCTGGTATTTGGAAGTGATGCCAGCCATCTTAAAAGTTATCATCGCCGCGAAAAAAACGAACAAATCATCGGCCATAAACACTAAAATATAAAGCGCGATATACAAATAATATTGCCATGACGACAAATCACTCATTGATAATATTTGCACAAAAATCACCGGTAATCCCGCCGAACACATCAATTCCACCAAATTAACCATAAACGCCAATAAAACAACTCCTCCCAACGCCAAATAAAAATTATTTCGCAGAGTGATATTTTTTAATCGTTCAAAAATCTTTTTTCTTTTAGGATCGGCGGCATTGGAGCAAACCTCCGGCTTTTTGGAAAAATAGGCCTTCAAATTATAAATTCCGCCAAACACCGCCACGCCCCCCACGGCCAAACGCACCCAAAGGATAAAGCCGATAAACAAAAGCAAATTCAGCCACGCGGCCATAAACAAAAAATAAACAAACGAAGAAGCAATAATAAACGCGCATCCAAGAATCCACATCCGCTTGCGGTCTTTCATTCCCAAAAGCAAACTGATCAAAAATAAAAGCGTCCACATCGCGCACGGATTGAACCCGTCAATGGCTCCCAAAATCACGGCAATGGCCGGTAAAGAAAAATCGCCGACATTGATTTGTCCCAAAAACGGCACATTGATCTTTTCGGGAATTTCTTTATTTTCATTTTGGCCGCAACTGTTATTCTCCGGCAAATCTTTTCGCGGATCAATAACGCGGGCGGCAACATCAAAACATCCCTTATTAATCGCTTCCAACGCCGCTTCTTCAATCGCCCGGCCGGTGGAAAATTCGTCATACCAGCCGACAAAATGTTTGTCGCCGATCAAAGTGAACGGCACTCCCGTGATTTCAACGCCAAGCTCCTTGCCGATATTGATCAATATTTGGCGATTCTCCGAACTGCGCCAAACTTCAAAATCGCGCACCTGAATTTGCGGATATTTGGTTTTTAATTCATTTAAAAATTCTTTTTCATGCTCGCAATGCGGGCAACCCTGACCCCAAAAAAAATAAATTGAAACATTTTCTGCGGCCAAAACCCGCCCCGCTCCCAAAACCAGCGCCACGGCCAGCAAAAATGAAAATAACGCCTTTTTAAGCATATCCGTCAATTTTAATTAAATCTTAAATTCTCCGTCCAAAAACATAATACAACCCAAACCCGATAAACGCAAGCACGCGTTAAATTTTGGTTTTCAGCTGATTGAGGATTTTGAAGGTATCGGAGCGATAATTGGGAGAATGAAGCAAAACGATGGCCATATGTTTTTTATTGATCTCGAAAACCGCCGCGAATGAATCCCGCGCTTCGGGCAGATAGCCGGTTTTGCCGCCGATAAATTGCGGCAAATAATAAAAGCTGTTCATGTTCATGAATTTTAGCAATTCCCCTTGCGCGTTGGGCAGCCAAAAATTATTATCGCGGGTCATTTCCCATATTTCGGGCCGGTTTTTATCGATATAGGCAACAAGTTTGGCCATATCCGCGGCATTGGACCGGCTGGCTTGGTCTAAACCGGTGACGCCGACAAAAACCGTGCTTTTCATTCCCAATTCCTTGGCCTTGGCGTTCATCAACGCCAAAAAATTTTGTTTGCCAGCCGATTGCGCCAGTGCCTCGGCCGCGTCATTCACCGACTGGGTTAAACTCGCTTTCAAAAGATTTCGCGCGCTCACGCCCAACCCCGCGTATAACACCGGACTGGCTCCTTCGGGCGCCAGCATTTTGGGGGTCAAGGTTATAATTTTTTCCTGGTCAAGATTTTCCCGCGCCACCACCGCGGTCATCAATTTGGCAGTCGACGCCAAAGAATGGACAACTTCAGGATTTTTTTGCAACAGCGTTTTTCCGGTCGACAAGTCGACCGCGATATACGACTGCGCCCCGATCGCGGTTTTGGATTTGGATGCCGCCAGCAAGGTCTTGAGATTATAGATTTCCTGCTTGAGCGCCTGAATCTTTTGCGCCGCGGCCGCGCCCGCCGGCCAATCGAACGCCTGCGCCGAAAGCGGCGCCAAAGCCAAAAAGCCGGCTGCCAAGAGCAACGCCAAAGCCAAGGATGATCTTTTGTTTTTCCGATATTTTCCCATCATTAAACCAATCCTACCACTTTCTTTTAATTTGGCCAGGTTATCCAAAAAAACCGGAGCTCATTCCCGGTCCGATTTTGATTTTTTGACGATGGCGTAATTTTCCTGCAAATACAAAAAATCTTCGTATAATTTGGCGAATATCCGGCGCGAGTCAAAATCGTTTTCTTTGGTCGCGATATTGGCGATCGTTGCCAGCACCGAAAAATAATCGCCGCGCTCGATGTGGAATTCCAAGCGCTTGATTCGATCGGCGCGATCATTAATATCTTTCGCGAACCACTCACCGCCCAAAACACCATCCCGGTGAAGCGCCAATTCGCAATCATTTTGCAATGTGTACATAATTTTTTATTTGTTTAGTTTTAATAGATTCCTTGGCGATGGCCGACATCAACCACGAAAATAACCAATTCTTTTTTATGGATCATATAGATCACGCGATATGGCCAAACCCGCATTGACCATTGATCCGCGCGGACGCCTTTGAGCTTTTTACCCGCATATGGATTTTGCGCGATAACGCTCAATACCGCCAAAACCCGGTAATAATCGACTTTTGGCAATCTATCCAGCTTTTTTTGGATATTTGGTTTGAATCTTATTTTGTATTCCATAAACTTTCTTGGGTTTTTCGGCAATCACAAAACCTTCTTTTGCCAAAATTTCCTGCAAAGTCACCCAATTTTTGTATTCACCGGTTTTTAAGGCGCTTTCAACTTCCTCGACATCTTGATTGAGATTCGGAAAATCACGCATTACCTCCATCGTTTCTTGCCACGAGTCAAACTCATCGACCGACATCAAAACCGCCTTAGGCCGGCCTTTTTCGGTGAAGGTGTAATAGCAATCCGGTTTTTGGACTTCCTCGGCGATCTCAAATATCCTTTTTCGGGCTTCGGAAATCGAAATTGTATTTTTTGAATTCATAAAATTTTAAATTTCTTTGAATTACGAAACGCTTTGTATTTTGCATTTTGGGGTCTAACCCCGCGCTTATTCTCAATGAATAGGCGCGGCGGTTAGACCCCGACAAAAGCATTTTAATTTTAGAGCGTTGAATAATTGCCGAATTTTATTGTTTTTACGGATTTGCCAAGTTCAAAATAATTCGTGAAATCAATTATTCAACGCTCTCAATTTATAGTTTCGTAATTCAAGAAAATTTAAAATTTTTAATTTTCAGTTTTGAGATTTGAGATTTAAGTTTTGACACACACCAACATGTACATCATAGCGTACATCTCCCTCCGCGTCAAATCAACCCCTTGTCCTTAAAACTAAAATAATCTTGGCCGCAGACGATCACATGATCCAAAAGCTCAATGCCCATGATCTTTCCCGCCTCGGCCAATCGCTTTGTCACCGCACGATCGTCCGGCGAGGGCTGGCAATTGCCGCCCGGATGATTGTGGGCCGCGATCAACGCCGCGGCGCGCAACGCCACCGCCGGTTCGAATATCTCGCGCGGGTGCGCCAAGCTGGCATTGAGCGTGCCGATCGAAATTATCTGCCGCTCGATTAACCGATTTTGCGAATCAAGATAAAACGCCAAAAAATGTTCCTTTTTTGAGCCGCGGATGTCGACGCATAATTTCCAAACATCAATCGCGGCCAAAACTTCCGGTTTTTGGCCGGAATTCAACCGCCGGCCCAATTCCAACGCCGCCAAAACCTGCAAGGCCTTGGCTTTGCCCAGTCCCTTTTGCTTGCGCAGTTCCTCCAACCCAATCTTATCCGGCCCGCTCCTCTCGATCGTCTTGATGATCTTTTTGGCCAACTCTAAGACATTCAGCCCTTTGATCCCCGACCCGAGCAAAACCGCCAGCAATTCATGGTTTGCCGGTTTTTTGGGGCCGTATTTTTCCAAAATCTCGCGCGGCCGGCCAACGCTTGGCAATTCTTTGATTTTCATTTGTTTGTTTATCCGCCAACCGCCGCGGCCAGCTGGTTTTGCAACTCAAGGATCAGTTGCCCGATCAATTCGATCAAAAGCTGCTTGATTTGGGCGATCTCGGCCATAATTTTTTGGCGCGTCAAATGATCAGCGGCGGGATTATCGCAATTATTATCATCGGCACGGCAATCGTTGTCGTTGTCTCGCGCGCACTCGCCTTGCGCGCAGATTTCGCCGCCGGCGCACCGATCATGCAAAACACCCCTTGCGCCGCAGGAATCATACCAATAAACATCGCCGTCATGGCACCGCTTATAACTTCTGGCGACACAATCATCCCCGCTGTTTTGCGCGCACTCCCCCTTGGAGCAAATTTCGCCGTCGGCGCACCGGTCATGTAAATCCTCCCGAATCCCGCAACAATTATACCAATAGACGTCGCCGCTATAACATCGCTTCGAACAATGGCTATCGCAAGAGCTCGAACAGGAACCTTCACCTGAACAGAATTGCGTCGCTTCGCAAGCGATCGGAGCGCTCCAATCCGAACATTCGTCAATGTCATAATTGCCGCAAATTCGATAATCCGATTGGCTCGAACACTGGCGCGCGCCAAAAATAGAACATTCGTTAACACAATCGGCGCGGCAAGTTCCGTTTTCGCAAGTTTGGCCGGCGCCGCAAACGCCGCAATTCAAATTGTTGCCGCAACCGTCGCCGGTTTCGCCGCAACCATATCCAAGATCGCCGCAAGTTTTGGGAACGCAATCGGCGCGGCAAGTTCCGTTTTCGCAAGTTTGGTCGGCGCCGCAAGCTGCCGGCACACCCCACTTTAAACAACCGGCCGATATTTCGCAAGTTTGAACATTGTCGCCGTTGCATTTTTTTTGCCCGACCGCCGGACAATCATTTGAACAAGAAACCGGCCGCCATGCGCGGGCATAGTCAACCAGCATTTCACTGGGAAAGGGTGTCGATGAATCGGGCGACCCCGGCCAGCTTCCGCCCACCGCCAGATTCAACATCATAAAAAACGGCTGGCTGGGGATGCCGCTTGTCGATCGGAACCGCTGGGTTCCGTCGACATACCAAGTGATATCGCTTGCGGTCCATTTCGCTCCAAAAACATGAAAATCCGCCGAAAAATCAATGCCGGCAAAAGATCCCCCGTTTTTTTGCGGATTGGAAGCGGTTCCCCAATGGTTGGTCATATACATCGTTTTAGTGTCGCGCCCAAGAATTTCCATAATGTCGATTTCCGGCGGCCAGGTATGATAAGGCATCATCCAAAATGCCGGCCACAAACCGTTGCCCTTGGGAACTTTGATTTTTGCCTCAAAATAACCATATTTTTGGTCGAATTTATCCATAGTAATGGCAATGCCGGAAGCATATCTCTTGTCGATCCTCGTCACGCCGCAATAATCAAGATTTGCCGATCTTTTTTCGGCTACTAAATGCAAAAACCCGCCACTCACGCGCGCGTTTTCCGGCTGGTAGGCCTGAAGCTCATTATTGCGGATACCGCACCACAAATCTTGCGGCTGCCATTTTGCCACATCCAGCGTCGTTCCGTTAAATTCATCCTCAAAAGTAAGCTGCCAGCCTCCGGTTTGCCCTACCGGAAGAACCTCGGCGCGAGCGACGGTTGGCGCCGCGAATGCCGACAAAATGGAACACAACGCAACCAAACAAATATTTTTTATTTTCATGATCATATTTTTGATAAAAAAAATTAATCGTCATCCTTATTCTAACAAAAAACTGCCCTGCAAACAATTTTTTTTATAAT
>JAXDBQ010000005.1:0-4433 GCA_034678605.1 Patescibacteria group bacterium
GGCGGCTATCAAGGCGGCAACAACTTGGCCAATCTTGATTTGGGGCATTTTAACGCCAACCAAACCAAAACCATCACCTACACGGCCACCGTGGCCAACGAAAGCGCCTTTGGCTTGGGGCAAAACATTCTCAACAACACCGCCACCATCCGGGTGGATGGCAAATCCGCCAGCTCCAACGCGGCCGTGGTGGTTAACCGCGCCCTCGTCTTTGGCGCCACCACCATTTCCACCGGTTTGAGCGCCGATGTTTTGGCCGGCTTGGGCATCGCTCTGGCCGCGGCCCTAATCGCCCTGTTGTGGACCATCCGCGGCAACATCGCGGGCTGGTTCAAGAAATTGGCAGCGCGGTAGAATTTGCGGTTTAATTTCGATTTTCGCGCAGGGGCGGGCATTGTGCCCGCCCTTTTGGCATTGATACGAATTTTGCATTTAAACCGGCGCGTTGATATAATGTAATTATCGAAAATATCATATTCGCCAACATGAAAATAAAAGAAAATCTCTTGAGCGTTATCCACGGTTTGAAATTATATTTATTGCCTTGCGATGAAAATAATCAGCGGGCAAAAATATTTTCCGGTAATTTTTTGATCGTTTTTTTGATCGCCATCGCGGTTTTAAAACTCGGCTATGGCATTTTTTTGTATTCTTTCTCGAATAATCAATTTTACGCCGATATCACCAAAACCGCGTTGGTCGATTTGGCCAATCGCGAGCGCGCCAAACAAAATTTGCCGCCGTTGTCCCAAAATCCGCTCTTGGACCAAGCCGCTTATTTAAAAGCCCAGGATATGGCGCAAAACGGTTACTTTAACCATGTGAGCCCGACGGGAGTGAGTCCTTGGCATTGGTTTGGCTTGAGCGGCTACAACTATCGCTATGCCGGCGAAAATCTGGCAATCGGGTTTGTGGACTCGCAGGAAGTCCAAAATGCCTGGGTGGCCTCGCCCAGCCACAAAGCCAATATCGTGAACGGCAAATACAAAGAAATCGGCATCGCGGTGTTGAAAACCGCTTTTCAAGGCAATCCGGCCACAATCGTGGTGCAAATGTTTGGCGCCAAATCCGCCAAACAAAACAACGCGCCCTTGGCCGCGATTACCGGGCAATCCGCCACCGGCACCGACCAAATGGCCAAATCCGCGGTTTTAGGCGCGGCCGTGGCGGCTCCGGAAACCGGTTCGTTTGGTTTTAGAACAATGCAATTCTTTTCCGGCCCGTTTTTTAACATTATTCAATTTTTGATATACGGCGCTTTAATTTTGGTGATCGGGCTTTTGATTCTTAATTTTATTCTCAAGGCCGATTTGGCGCATGCCGATCTTTTGGCCAAAGCCGCCGGATTTTTGGCGGTGATGGCGATTTTCGCGCTCATGGATCAGGGTTTGATCGCGGCCATGGTGCCTCGAAATTTGCCTTTATGATCCGAATATGAAGCAAACACAGTCAAAAACAAGCGGCAAACTTTGGCGGGATTTTTTGCCGGTGATTTTGTTGTTGGCGTTTTTTTTATTTTTGTTTCTTTTTTGGAATCGCGTTTCATGGATTGCCAGCGCCGATGTGTGGCGGCAAACCATGGCCGATGTGTTCCCGCAATGGTTTAGCCGTCCCTATGTGATGGCGCCCAAAAATCCGGCGTTGATCTCAGGCACGCCTTTGATCGATGACCGACCCGCCATCAAATCCGATAAAAACGCCGCCACCTCCGCGGCTCAAAAACCCCGGCGCGACATCATCACTATTCCCAAAATCGGCGTGACCGCGCCCATCATCACCGCCAAAACCAGCAACGCCGAGGTGATTCATGGCTTGCTTGATTCGGGCGTGGTGCTTTATCCCGGTTCAACTCCTTTTGGCCAAACCGGCCAAACCGCGCTTTTGGGCCACAGCGCCCCCGCGGGCTGGCCCAAAATCAAATATGACTGGGTGTTTTCGCGGCTGGATGAATTAAAAGAAGGGGATATGATAGTAGTTACCTATGACCGCGAAACCCGTTATTACAAGGTGGTGGCCTCGCAAGTGATCAAACCCCAAGAAGGCATGCCCAGCCCCACCGTGCCCGGCAACTCGCTGATGCTGGTAACCTGTTGGCCGCCCGGCCAAGACCTCAAGCGCTACACCGTGGAAGCCACCATCTTCGGCACCAAATGAATCTTGATCTTACCTCCCGCCAAACTGCGCCCTATCCCGGCGCAGTTTTTACTTTACCCTTGACAAAATGTAAATTATGTGTATAATTTATCTATTGCGCATTTTGGCGCAGGAGTTCTTTATGAAATTAATAAAACTATTTGCGGGCGCGTTTGCCCTGCTTGCCTTAATGGCAGGAATCGTTGATGGACATTATGGGAAAACCGACATGCCGGTTGCGCGGCTTGGCGGGCCACAATATCACCCAACCTATTACCCTCCCGGGTATGGAGAGCAAGAAACAAATGTGCCAGCGAATGCAGTTGGATATCAACAATCGAGCGCAATCATATATGCTGAAACGAGACAAAGTGTCGTGCAAATAAATCCAATGCCGCTTTGCTTTGAGTGCGGTAATTGGCAAGCAAGACCCAACCCGTCGATGCCCACAATACCTGTTCGTTTTGCAAAAATCCAAAGACAGGGTATTGGTGAAAATGGAATTCAGTTAAATTACGAAGCTGGATTGGTGAATATTCTTGTAGAAACGGCATTTACATCGGCAATCGGGCGAGTCGCTGATGATATGCCAACTACATATAACGAAAACCGAGTTGTTTTTGAAACCCCCGATGTGATGCAAGCAATTTGGTATCAGGTTTATAGAAGTCCAGCATTTAGTATGCAAGACTTGCAAAAAATGGGAATTCAAGCAACGGCATGCGCAAATTTCCGAGGAGAAACTCTTGCAGTTTTAGTTACAGGAAGCGGTCCGACGCTGGAAGCTGATAATGGTCAGATACTTGATACTCAATGGACCATTATCATGGATAAAAACAATCAAAAATGGAGCTTCCTGTTTACAAGATCGGGTTCTGAATTTTGGATTGTTGAACCTCGTTAAGATGTGCGGCATTCCCTTGCGGAGTGCCACCTTTTATTTTACAATAGGACATAAAGACGAATAACCTTGACAAATTAATAATAATATGCTATTATTTAAATGATTTAAATTTTAATAAAATATTAAACAAAAAATATGTTTAACAAATTTTTTAGATTTTTGTTTGTTTTAGCCGCAATTTTAATGATTGGCGGAATTTATTCGTTGAAACCGGCAACCGCGCTTGGTTTCACTCCCAGTTATAGCAGTGGATCGAGCGGTTCCAGTTATTCGACTAACTCGAGTTCTTACACCCCGAGCTATAGCACTAATTCAAGTTCCTATACCCCGAGTTATTCCACGAATTCAAGCTCTTATAATCCGAGCTATAGCACCAATTCAAGTTCGTATACGCCCAGTTATTCAACGAATTCGAGTTCATACACTCCGTCATACTCGACGAATTCGAGCTCTTATACCGCTTCATATTCTTCAAGTGATTGGTTGAGTTGTGATTTTGCCAGCTGCGGCGGGAGCTACACTTATAGCGGCGGGGGAGGCGGCGGTTCGTACACTTATACTTCTTGCAGCAACGAATGTTCTTCCTCGGGCAAACGGGTTTGTTCGGGCTCGGGCTACAAAGTTTGCGGCAATTATGATTCGGACAAATGTTTGGAATGGAGCGCGGTGAAAAGCTGCGGCAGCGGCCAAATTTGTTCCAATGGCCAATGCATCGAATCATGCACCAATGAATGTTCGGTGAGCGGCCGGCGCGAATGCTCGGGCAACGGCTGGCGGCAATGCGGCAATTATGATTCGGACTCCTGTTTGGAATGGGGTTCGGTTCACAATTGCGTTTCCGGCGAAACCTGCGTCAATGGCTCGTGCGTGAAAACTTGCACCGACGAATGCTCGGTAAGCGGCCAACGAGTGTGCTCGGGCAATGGCTGGAAGCAATGCGGCAACTATGACAACGATTCTTGCAAAGAATGGGGGCCGATCACCAATTGCGCTTTTAACGAAACCTGCACCAACGGCTCTTGCCATTCAACTTGTCAAGATCAATGTGTTTTTGGCCAATATCAGTGTTCGGGCTCTTCGGTTCGCATCTGCGGCAAATATGACAATTCCGGCTGCACCGCTTGGGGCAGCTACCAAAATTGCGATTCCCGCTGTTATTCTTGCGGCGACGGCCGCTGCGAATGCGGCGAAACCAAATCATCTTGTCCGCAAGATTGCGGCCAAGATTGCGGCACCCTCAATGTGAATGCCGGTTCGGACAAAACCGCCGATGCCGGTGAAACCATTCGCCTTAACGGTTCGGTGACCGGAGATTACGATTCCTTGGATTGGAATTGCACCGGCGGCAGTTTGTCCGATGATGATGTTTTGCGGCCCAATTGGAAGGCGCCCAACA
>JAXDBQ010000006.1:0-22623 GCA_034678605.1 Patescibacteria group bacterium
GGCGGCTATCAAGGCGGCAACAACTTGGCCAATCTTGATTTGGGGCATTTTAACGCCAACCAAACCAAAACCATCACCTACACGGCCACCGTGGCCAACGAAAGCGCCTTTGGCTTGGGGCAAAACACCCTCAATAACACCGCCACCATTAATGTGAATGGCAAATCCGCCAGTTCCAACGCGGCCGTGGTGGTCAATCGCGCCCTGATCTTTGGCGCCACCACCATTTCCACCGGTTTGGGCACGGATGTTTTGGCCGGCTTGGGCATCGCCTTGGCGGCGGCCGTGGTCGCCCTTCTGTGGACGATCCGCGGCAACCTCGGCCAAGCCCCGCGCAAACTCAAGCGCGCGTAGGCCGGGAACCAATATTTGTATTTAACCAAAAAAGCCCGCTCGGGCTTTTTTGGTTTATCTTGAATTTTGCAAAAAAATAGATTAGAATGAAAATATGAAATTTGGACGATTAGCTTCGAGCACCTTATTTATGGGCAATTAGCTCAGTGGTAGAGCGTTCCGTTCACATCGGAAAGGCCACAGGTTCGAATCCTGTATTGCCCACAGGTTCAAAAAATAGAAAAATTTGACCATCGGAAAGTGACCGAGCGCGAGCGAGGAAATCCCGAGGCGAGCACGCCGCGGGAGCCACAGGTTCAAATCCTATAACGCCCACATGCAGCCCAAATTTAGTACCGGACTTGCATCGGAAAGCGACCAAAAAAGTTCTATGAGCGCAACAATACAGCCCTAACCTCGCATCGGCCGCCATTTTTTCAAATAGTTTGAGAGCGTTGAATAATTGATTTCGCGGACTATTTTAAACCTGACGAATCCGTGGAAATGGCAAAGTTCGGCAATTATTCAACGCTCTAAGTTTATGAAAAAAAATATTATAACGGGAATTCTTATTATATTGGTTTTAATTTTGGCGTAGATCGCTTTTTCGCCAAGCGCGCCAAAAACATCATCCGTTACAAAATCTCACCTTGCTTCGACATTGTCACCCTCCGGCAACATTACTTGCACTTATCCGCAAATATTGCATACCAGTTATCAGTCCGGCGAAATAACTCACGAACTACCAAGACCAGAGACAAGTCCTATTATCATGACATTTAGTGATATTAATTCAGATATTGCCAAAATAAAGTTTATTGATGCGACACAAACAATTTCTGAACTTTCGCTTATAAAAATCGTTGACACGCCGGAAAAAATAATTTTTTTAGAAGGCAATGGCGAACCATATATAACAGTTCACGCAATTTACAAAGAAAGTGGTGTTGCAACTTACGAAAAATCAATGTCGCTTTTAGGCATACCAGTTGGATCGATGGGAATGGGAAGTTGTGTAAACTATTAAATTAAGAGTGTTAAATAATTAATTTTGTGAATTATTCTTAATTTTGCGAATACATAAAAAATAAATTTGGCAATTTATAAAACCAAATTTTTATATTTGATGATAAAAGACGATATGGAATTAAAATTCCAGCAAAAATTAAATAAAATCAAAGATAATCCGAAACTTAATAAAGCTTTCGATGTTTTTGAGCGATCACAAAAAACCTACGAACAAGCAGTTAAAGCGATAACCGTTAGGGAAAAACCGAGGCGCAGCGGCAGTTATTCAAGCTCGCTTTCCAAGAAAAATTATTATGCCAACTTTTCAACGACTACTAGATGAACTAAACAAAATACCTGCCGCGGAAAAGCAGATTGAATATATTGACCACACAAGAAAGCAAAAAATAAAAGAAATAAGCGATATTACCAATCGCGATGTTTTGGTTTATTTTTCCGATTTAAAGAAAAACCATCCTTTGGGCGCAATTAACTGGGATGATAAAACTTGCTTTGCCGATATGATTGACGGCTTAAATAAAAATGCCATTGATGTAATTATCCATAGCCCGGGAGGTTCCGCGGAAGCAACCCAATCGCTCGTCTCAATGCTGCGCGAACATTTTGGCAATATTCGCTTTATTATTCCCAATATGGCAAAAAGCGCGGCAACAATGATGGTTTTGGCCGGCGATGAAATTTTAATGGATGACAAATCGGAGCTTGGGCCGATTGATCCTCAAATTCAAATTGATGGAAACTTCGTTCCCGCGCAAACATTGATTGACGGATTTGAAGAAGCTAAAAAAATAATTTCCGAAGCCGGACCGGATATTTTGCCCGCGTATTTGCCTCTTTTAAATAAATACGATTTGCATATTTTGCAAATTTGTGAAAATGCAAAAAAATTATCCGAGGAATTGGTTAAAAATTGGTTAACGAATCACATGTTCAAAGATGATCCGAGGGCGATAGAAAAAGCAAACGAAATTGCTAAAAATCTCGCGAACCATAAAAAATATTTATCGCATGGACGGCCGATCGGAATCAATGAGGCAAAAAAAATTGGAATTAAAGTTTTGGATATGAGAAATATTTTGCCCTTGCGGACAAAAGTTTGGGAATTATATTGCATAATAGAAATCTTATTTGACCGTTCGGGAATTGTAAAATTGTATGAAAATAGCAACGGGGTATTTTTAGCAAAAAACGCCCCTTTTCAACAAATGATAATTCCGCAAATACCGCAAGAACAAAAAACCGTAAAATAAAAAATGGGTTTTTCTAATTTTTCTGTGGGTTTTGAAGCAAATTAACCATATTTAAGCCCATTTTCCTTTAAAATAAAACCAAAATACAGCTTATAAAGGATAAAAAGGCATAATTTCACACCGGTCAATGCTTAATAGCGTATAGTTACCCACAAAATTCTTTGAAGAGTCAACAATTAAATCTTATTTCATATTTTATGTCAATTGATCCAAATAAAACCATTAAAATAGTGTTTGCCTGCTTGGATTGGCGGCTTCATCCGCAAGTTGAAGAGTATTTTTGCCAAAACGGCGCGGGCGCGGATATGTGCGTGACCGCCGGTTCGGTGAAAGATCTCATCGATCCGCAAACCCAGGATCTGTTCCTCAAGCAGATCGAAATTTCGCGAAACTTACACCATTGCCAGGCCGCGGTTTTGACCATGCATCTTGATTGCGGCGCCTACGGCGGATCAGCGGCCTTTCCCAACAAGGAAACCGAATTGGCCGCGGCCAAAAACGAACTGGCCAAGGCCGAAGCCGTGATCAAGCAAAAATTTCCGGATTTGCCCGTGGAAAAATATGTGATTGGCTTGGAAAAAACCGAAGCCGGCTGGAACATTTTGCCGCAAGCCACCACTCTTTAGCGATTTTTTAAAATTCCAATAAAATGCCAATCTGGCAATCCATTAAGCGCCGCGATAAGCTAAAAAACGCGAAAACTTTCCTTTACGCGCTGGTGATATTGATCAACACCACGATCGGCATCGGAATTTTCGCATTGCCCTATGCCATGGCGCAAGCCGGCATCGGCGTCACTTTGGCATATTTTTTGGTTTTGGGAGCCGCCGTGGCCGCGATCCATTTGATGTTTGGCCAGGTGGCGCTGGCAACTCCGGATTACAAACGCCTGCCCGGTTTTTTAAAAATCCACATTGGAAAAGGCGCGG
Source organism: Patescibacteria group bacterium (assembly GCA_034678605.1). Taxonomy (GTDB): domain Bacteria; phylum Patescibacteriota; class Minisyncoccia; order Minisyncoccales; family UBA5738; genus UBA5738. Next base: position 3,542 of record JAXDBQ010000006.1, read on the forward strand.
AATTATACGCCAAAATTTCCATTATCGGCGGTTTTTTCGCGTCAATGGTGGCCTTTATGTTGATCGGCGGCCAATTTTTGCATCAAATATTTTCTCCGTCCCTTGGCGGCTCGGAATTGATTTACGGAGTGTTGTATGGCATTGCCGGCGCGATTTTGGTTTATTTTGGAATAAATACGGTTTCCCGAATCGGATTGTGGGGATTGGTGATTTTTTTGACGATATTTTCAATCCTCGCCGCCAAAGGTCTGCCGCTGGTGGACCCGGCCAATTTTTCGATCCAAGCCGCGAATCCTTCGGCTTTGTTTTTGCCTTATGGCCTGATTCTTTACGCGCTTTGGGCGTCATCTTCAATTCCCGAAGTGGAAGAAATGCTGGGACGAAAAAATCGCAAAGATATGCTTTTCGCGATCATCGCCGCGGCGGCGATGATCGCGGTCGCGATTTACGCGGCTTTTTCATTAATGATCGTGGGAATCACCGGCCAAGCCACCAATCAATCGGCGTTGATCGGCTTGAGAGATATTTTTGGCCCGCAGATTTCCAATCTGCTTTTCTTTTTTGGATTCATCACCAGTTTCACCAGTTTCATTATCATGGGACTCACTTTAAAAAAAGTTCTGGCCTATGATTGCGGCTTGGACAAAACCACGGCTTGGATAATCAGCTCTTTGGCGCCGATTATAATTCTTTGTTCGGGATTCAACGATTTTGTTTCAATATTTTCATTTGTGGGCGGAGTATTGCTGGGCGCCGACGGCATTTTAATCTTGCTGATGTATCAAAAGATCCGGCCCAAACAAAAATGGATGACCTATCCCTTACTTTTAATTTTCATCGGCGGTATAATATATCAACTGGCCGAATACCTCAAGTAAAACAAGATTTAAGAAATAAGATTTATGATTTAAGAATAAATTGAGAGCGTTGAATAATTGATTTTACGAATTATTTTGAACTTGGCAAATCCGTAAAAACAATAAAATTCGGCAATTATTCAACGCTCTAAAATTCGAAATTGAATTCGAATTTAAAATCATAAATCACAAATCTTAAATCGTAAATCATTGGTCGCATATTATTTGGTTTTTTTCGTGGCGTGTTGCGTCGTGCTTTATTTTGCCGGCAATTTGGCGGTGAACGGGTTGTCGCGCATTGCCAAATTTTTGGAATGGAAGGAATTCACGGCCGCGTTTTTCGTGATGGCCATGGCCGCCAGTTTGCCCAATTTGTTGCTGGCGGTAATGGCGGTAACCAACGGCGTGCCCGAATTATCGTTGGGTGATGTGATGGGCGGCAACGTGGTGGATATGACTTTGGCGATCGCTTTGGCGGCGTTTTTTTCCAAAAAGGGCATCGACGCTCAAGGCAAAACCGTGCAAACCAGCTTGGCGTTCACTTTTTTGGCCGCGGTTTTACCGCTGATTTTATTGTTGGACAACAATTTATCGCGCATTGACGGCGCGATCTTGATTTTGTTCTTTTTTGGTTATGTTTATTGGCTGCTTTCCAAGAAAGATCGTTTCAAGGCAATCTACAGCGGCCACAAGATCAACGACGGCAACAACTTTGGCAAGTTTTTGGGCGATATCGGCAAGGTGCTGGCGGGAATTGTTTTGATGATGGCCGTGGCTCAGGGGATCGTGATGTCGGCGGAATCGTTTTCGGTTGACTTTGATATCGCTTTGCCGCTGGTGGGGATTCTGATCATCGGCTTGGGAAATTCGTTTCCGGAAATATATTTTGGCATCGCCTCGGCCCGGGCGGGGAAAACCAAAATGATCTTGGGCGACGTGATGGGCGCGGTGATCTTGCCGGGAACGCTGGTGTTGGGCATGGTGGCGCTGGTTTCACCCATTAAGATCGATGGCGTGACCATGTTTGCCGCGGCGCGCTATTTCTTGCTGGCCGCGGCGGTGTTTTTCTTCATTTGCGTGAAAACCGGCCAAAAGGTAACTAAAAAAGAAGCGGTCTTGCTCCTTTCGATCTACATCGCCTTTTTATTGACCGAAATCCTGGCCAAGTAAAAGAAATTAGATTTAAGATTTAAGATTTAAGATTTACTTTCAATTACGAAACTATTTGTATTTTGCATTTTGGGGTCTAACCCCCGTGTACTCGCGGGCGGTTAGACCCCGACAAAAGCATTTTAATTTATAGTTTCGCAATTTAAAGGATTTAAGATTTAAGATTTTTTGAATTTGAGTTTGAGTTTGAGTTTGAATTTAAGATCATAAATCCTAAATCTTAAATCATAAATCACGTTTTTTGATTTCTTCGATTTGTGCCTTGATCTCGGCCGCGCGGTCAAATTGCAGATTGCGGCGCGCCAAATCCAATTTTAATTTTAATTCTTTTAAGTATTCGGCGATAAATTCATCAGCGGGAAGTTTTTCCTCGACTTTATCGCGTGCCGACAGGGTTTCCTTGATCTCTTTGTAAATGATTTCCGGCTTGATGCCGTGTTTTTTGTTATAGGCGTCCTGGATGGCGCGCCGGCGTTCGGTTTCGGCCATGGCCCGTTTCATCGAACCGGTGATGTTGTCGGCATACATGATCACCAATCCCTGCGGATGGCGGCTGGCCCGGCCCATTATCTGCACCAGCGAGGTTTCGTCGCGCAAAAACCCTTCCTTGTCGGCGTCAAAGATCGCGATCAGCGACACTTCGGGCAAGTCCAATCCCTCGCGCAAAAGATTGATCCCCACCAGTACGTCGAATTTGCCTTTGCGCAAATCCGCCAAGATCTTTGGCCGCGCCAGGGTTTTGATCTCGGAATGCAGATATTCGGCTTTGATATGGTGCTTTTTTAAATGATCGGCCAAAGCTTCGGATAATCTCTTGGTGATCGTTAAGCAAAGTGTGCGCTGGCCCATTTTTTTGCGGTTTTCGATTTCTTTGATCGCGTCGTTGATCTGATTTTCCGTGGGCCGCACCTCGATTCGCGGATCCAAAAGATAGGTCGGCCGCACGATCTGCTCGGCGATCTGTTTGGACTGATTTTTTTCATAGTCGCCGGGCGTGGCCGACACAAACACCACTTGGTTGATTTTGTCCAAGAATTCATTGTATTTCAACGGCCGGTTGTCGATGGCCGACGGCAGGCGGAACCCATAGTTTATCAACGGCTGCTTGCGCGCATGGTCGCCGGCCTGCATGCCCCGGATCTGCGGCACGGTGATGTGCGACTCGTCGATCATGATCAAATAATCCTTGGGGAAATAATCCAACAAGGTATAGGGCGCCGAGTCCGGGACTCTGAAATCCAGATGCCGCGAATAATTTTCAATGCCGTGGCACCAGCCCACCTCGCGGATGAGCGACATATCGTATTCGGTACGCCGCCGGATGCGTTCGGCTTCAACCAACTTTTCATGGCTTTTGAAATATTTTACCCGTTCTTCCATTTCTTTTTTGATATTTTCTAAGGCATCGTTAACTTTATCGCCGCCGGCCATCCAAAATTTTGCCGGCCACAAATCGGCCTCGGTCATTGCCGTGAAATTTCCGAACGGCGCGGCGCTTTGCGCCAGCGATACGATTTTTCCGTTGCTGATTTCGATGCGGCTGATGGTCTTGGCGCCGGCCAGCCACACATCCACAAAATTCATCCGTTTGCGAAACCGGCCCACGGCCAATTCATAATCATTGCGCTCATATTGCAAATCCAGCAGACGGCCGAATAATTGTTCAAAGGTCATGGGCTGGCCGACTTTCAAGATCAACCGTTCGCGCAAATAGGTTTCGGGCGACCCCAGATTGTAAATGCACGAAACCGACGCCACAATGATCGTGTCGCGCTGCGACAACACGCTTTGCACCGCCTCGTGGCGCAGGCGGTCGATCTCCTCATTGATCTTGGAATCCTTTTCGATATAGGTGTCCGTCGCCGGAATATAAGCCTCGGGCTGGTAATAATCATAATAGGACACAAAATAACACACTTCGTTGTGCGGGAAAAATCCCTTGAATTCCTCGTATAACTGCGCCGCCAAGGTTTTATTGGGCGAGATCACCAAAGTCGGCCGCCCGGTTTTCTCGATGGTCTTGGCCATGGTATAGGTCTTGCCCGACCCGGTCACTCCCAACAACGTCTGGAACCCAAAGCCGGCGCCTATCCCATCGCTTAATTTTTCGATCGCCCGCCCCTGGTCTCCCCGCGGCTTAAACCCCGACTCAATTTTCAGTCGATTAACCATTGACAAATAGTTTTACTTATTTTATAATTAATTTGATTTAAATGTTAACGCAAGCACTATTAAGTATAGGCGATCAAATATTGATCGTTGCTGTCGGGGACACTATTAAATTTAAAATCAATATTAATCCGGTTGAAGAGGGTACGGTTGTAGAAATATTCCCATCCGGGCTTATGTTTGTCCGAATAAAAACTTGGGCCATGGTGTGGAATAATGGGTCTCCGAGAATTGTTGGGTTTGATGTTCCTATCAAACCCGAAAATATCATATTGCCTTAATTCTTCATTTTTTTTCGAAGGATTAAGGCTCTATTTATTTAAACTTTTCGTTTCTCCTTTTTTTATTATAAGTTATCGCGAAGCGGTGGGCTTCGTCACGCACATTCAAAATAATGTGCGCGATATTGTTGGGAAGTTTGGAAAGTTGGGCGTAATTTTTTGAAAACTTTGTAAATAACTTGCCGCCGGAACGGCGAGCCTCGCCATTGGGCGGGCCATCCTTGTCGCCGATCTTGGCCAGCGCCACCACCGGTATATTTTTTATATCTCGCGCGGCCTTCAACTGGCCCTTGCCGCCGTCCAAAACTATCAGGTCGGGCATCGGCCATTCGCTGTGCTTCAAGCGGCGTGCCAAGATTTCCCGCAACGACGCCACGTCGTTTTGCCCTTGGATAGTTTTTATCCTGAATTTGCGGTATTGGCTTTTGTTGGGCTTCCCATTCTCAAAAACCGCCATCGACCCCACCGCCAGCGTCCCGGCCAAATTCGAAACATCATAGCATTCCACCCGCATTTGTCTGTTGCGGGGGTTAAACCCCCGCAATTCTCGAAGGGATTTTCCGGGGGTTGGATCCCCGCAATTTCCCGAAGTGCCTTGGTAGATTCGCAGTAAAATTTTTAAAACCACGAGCATTTGATTATACGCCGCTTTTCTTTTTTTGTGAAGACAAGGGGCGGCGCATAACCCCAAACTTTGGTAAAAGCAAGATTTTTTGGGTAAATTGCGGCATGAACGATAGGGAAGCGCCTTGCGAATCTCTCTTAAAAAAGATTTTACCTCTCGGCCGCTCACGAACGGCCCAAAATATTCCGCAATGGTTAGAGTATTGCAATTTTTCGGTGATTTTTTTGCGGGGGTTAAACCCCCGCATTTTGCCCCCCCGCATTTTGCCCCTTGGATTTCCGGGGGTTGGACCCCCGCAAACCCCGCAAAGGGTTGGTGGGTGAGGGAAACGCGGGTGAATGGGCCGGCAGACAGGGCGATGTAGAAATAGTTTTTGTCGTCTTTCCATTCGGTGTTCCAGCGCGGCTGGAGTTTTTTGATGAATTGCTGTTCCAAAAGCAAGGCGGCGTTTTCGCTGTCGGCCAGAATAAAATCGATATCGGCCACCTGCGCCAAAAAATCGAACGCGTGCTGGTCCGGTTTTTGGAAGTGGTTTTTCACCCGCTTTTTGAGGTTTTTGGCCTTGCCAACGTAAACCACCCGCTCGGCGGCATCCTTGAAAAAATACACCCCGGCCGTCTGCGGCAAATTTTCAATCTTGTTTTTTAAATCGTCATCCATCTTTTGAAAATACCATAATAACGGGGCTTTTCAAGATTTGATTTTCGGAGTATAATAAGTCGCTACGCGTAAAATTTAATTTAAACTTGAAAATTAATGGACTCGGATTTCATTGAATTACAGGGAGTGAAGGTGCATAATTTGAAGAATATTGGCGTTAAGATCCCCAAGAACAAATTGGTGGTGATTTGCGGTATTTCGGGGTCGGGCAAGTCGTCGCTAGCGTTTGATACCATCTTTCAGGAAGGCCAGCGCCGCTATCTGGAGAGTTTGTCGTCATACGCGCGGCAGTTTTTGGGCGGCTTGAAAAAACCGGATGTGGAAAAGATCACCGGCTTGTCGCCCACGATCGCGGTGAACCAAAAAACCATCTCGTCCAATCCGCGCTCGACCGTGGGAACATTAACAGAGATTTATGACTATTTGCGCTTGCTGTTTGCCCACATCGGCATTGCCCATTGTCCCAAGTGCGGCAAACCTGTCGCCGCCCAAACCCCGAACCACATGGCCGACCGGATATACGCGCACGCACTGGAAGCCGAAACCACGGTCATTGCGCCGGTCGTGGCCGCGAAAAAGGGGAGCCACCAGGGTGTTTTGGAAGAGATCTTCCGTTCGGGCTGGCCGCAAATAATTGTCGACGGCATCACTTATCCCATTGACGAAGGCAAAAACAAGATCTTGGACAAGAATAAAGTCCATAACATCGGCGTGCCGATCGATTCATTTGACCTGCGGCGGTTCATCGACAACCCGCCTTCGTCCAAGATTACGGCGAGACAAAGAAAACAAATCTCCAAGGCCGAGCAAGAAGCTCTGGCGATCAAAAAGAAGAAATTGGAAAATATTCTCAGGGACGAAAAAGAGCGGATTTTGGCCGCGGTGAAAAAAGCGCTGGAAATGGGCAAAGGGCGGCTTAACGCGGTTTATAAAACCGGCAAGACGGAAAAAATCGAATCGTTTTCCAGTTTTTTTTCCTGCGCCGATTGCGAAATTTCTTTGCCCGACATCGAACCCAAGATATTTTCGTTCAACAGCCCCTATGGCGCGTGCAAAACCTGCCAAGGTCTGGGAAAATTGGCCAAAGTCAATCAAGCGTTGATCCTAAATCCGCGCCTGTCGCTCAACCAAGGCGCGATCTTGCCGTGGTTCTCTCTTGGCCGCTGGTCGTTGCGGACGCTGGGCGTGCCGGCGCAAAAATGGTCATTGCAAAACCTGGCTCAGTCGCAAAATTTTTCCTTGGACGAGCCGTTCCAAAACCTGCCCGAACACATCCAAAAAACAGTTCTTTTTGGCAGCGGAAAATTATTCGAGGGTATCATTCCGCGCCTGGAACGAAGCTATCGCGAAACCACCTCGGAATATCTGCGTTCGGAAATCGCCAAATATATGTCCGAGATCGACTGCCCGGCCTGCAATGGCAGCCGCTTGTCGCCCGAGGCGCTGGCGGTGAAAGTCAACGGCAAAAGCATTTATGATGTCGCGGCTATGCCTGTAATCGAGGAAATCGCGTTTTTCAAAAACCTGCAAAAAGATCTGCCGCAAAAGCAAAACCAGATCGCCGAATCGATATTGCGCGAGGTTTGCAAACGGCTGGGATTTTTGATCGAAGTGGGCGTGGACTACATCAATCTGGCGCGCGAAGCGACAACCTTGTCGGTGGGCGAGAACCAGCGCATCCGCTTGGCTTGCCAATTGGGCTCGGCGCTTTCGGGCGTGATCTATGTTTTGGACGAACCCACGGTGGGCCTGCACCAGCGCGATGTTGACCGGCTCATCAGCGCCCTGCAAAAGCTCAAAGACCTGAAAAACACCGTGATCGTCGTGGAGCATGACGAACAAGTGATGCAAGCCGCCGACTGGGTCATCGAGATCGGTCCGGCCGCCGGAACCCATGGGGGCAAAGTGGTTTTTGAAGGCACGCCCAAACAATTATTAAAATCCGGCACTCTCACCGGCAAATATCTGGCCCAAAAATTAACAATTTCCTCGGGATTCAAGAAAAAGGAAGTGAGTCCCCGCACCCTGTGGCTGGAATTGGCCGGCGCCGGCCAATTCACCCTGAAAAATGTCGATCTCAAAATTCCGCTGGGCAAATTCACCGCGGTTTGCGGCGTTTCGGGCTCGGGCAAAAGCACCTTGATCATCGACACCTTGGCGGCGATCCTTTTGCGCGACTTGATGCGGGCGCGCACCGTGCCCGGAATTTACACGGATTTTGAAGGCGCCGAACGCCTGAACAAGGCGGTCTTGGTGGATCAAAGTCCCATCGGCAAGACCCCGCGCTCCAATCCGGCCACTTACACCGGGGTGTTTAACCACATCCGCGAACTCTATACCCGCACCCGCGACAGCCAAATGCGGGGATTCACGGCGGGCCATTTTTCATTTAACACCCAAAAAGGCCGCTGCCCGGCCTGCGCCGGCGAGGGCTGGCAAAAAGTGGAAATGTATTTCATGCCCGATGTTTATGTGGAATGCGAATTGTGCCAAGGCAAGCGGTTCACGGCCGAGGTCTTGGCCGCCAAATACCATGACAAAAGCATCGCCGACGTGCTGAATATGAGCATCGACGAGGCCAAAAGTTTTTTTACCGACATTCCCGTCATCCGCGACAAAATGGAATTATTGTCCGACATCGGCCTGGGCTATTTGAAGCTCGGCCAATCCGCGCCCAGCTTGTCGGGCGGGGAAGCCCAAAGGGTGAAATTGGCCACCGAACTTGCCAAGCGCGACACCGGCCGCACCATTTATATCCTCGACGAACCCACCGTGGGCCTGCACTTTGACGACGCCAAAAAACTGCTGATTATCCTGCGGCGGCTGGTAGAAAAAGGCAACACCGTGCTCATCATCGAACACAACCTGCAGATCATCAAAGAAGCCGACTGGTGCGTGGAACTCGGCCCGGAAGGCGGCGCCAAAGGCGGCAAGATAATCTTTAACGGCACGCCCGAAGACCTGGCCAAGTCCTCCACCTGGACCGCGCGATTCTTGAAGTAATTTTTAATTTCTAATTTTTCCGCCAAAGGTCGGATCCGCCTCATGCGGACAATTTTCATTGAATTTTCAATGATCAATTTTCAAACAAAAACACAGAGGTCTTGCCTCTGTGTTTTTTGCAAATAAGCTAAAAAATAAGTTCGCCAATAATCAAGCGAACTTTTCTATAATTTATCATTCGAATTCATTAACCGCGGGCTGACCGGCGAAAATTAACATTAATGATAATACAAATCCCGCGGAAGGCGACGCGGAAAGCGACCAAAAAAAACCTATTTTGTCGCCAATCAATGCCATGCACAAACCTGTGCATAAAAACCAAAGTACAAAATATTTAATCATTCGATCACCTGGTAATTTTCTACCTCGAAAACCGGCAAAAGTCAAATCTGGGAAATTATGTTTTCGCATTGTAGGGGCGATTCTAAGTAATCGCCCGCGTTTGCATTTCGTATTTTGGAAACAACCTTTATGGTTGCCCGATTACATGTGAGCGGACATAAAGCCGCGCCCCCTACGATGCAAAATGTAAAAAACGCAAAATGCGGGCGAAAACATAGTTTCGCCCCTACAATGCAAATCCGCACCGCCCTTTGGTTGATTATTTAGCTAAAAATGCTAAAAATAAATCAGTTCCGGAGGTCTTTATGAGATATTTCAACAAAGAAGACTCTTTTTATAAATATTTGATCAAACTCTTTATTCCCAGTATTGTCGAATTAGTGTTGGTGTGGCCCAAAGACCCGAATGCGGCATTCATTATTGCCCTTACCCTTTTAGGGGTGATGTGGACTTTTTGGGCTTTTACATTAGAACCATCATACTACTAACTCGGCTTTTTTATTTGAATTTTGGGGTGCGGGGGATTATGTTCGGAAATGAAAATTCACAGAATGTATTAAATCAAATAAAAAAACGATAAAAGAAATAATTATCGCTCAAAGAGGGGGAGAATCTTTTATAAATCTATATCCAATAACAAATCCAATAAAAATCATTAAACCAACAAACCATCCAAGGCCGGTGAAATTGACAATTTGCAAAATAATCGGCTGGTACCACGAATAATTATCCATGGCAACACTGAACAACATTGCCATAGCAATCAAGAAAAATGTAAACGCGACCATCAAGCCATTGCCAACACTTCCACAATTCCAATTCCAATCAGTCATAACACACCTCCGATTTTTTTATCTTTATCTCATAATTTCAAAAAATTGCAAGCGCAAACGAAAAAGGACTCATGGAAAGAATCCTTTTTATGTTTTACAATCGAATTATAGCAAATCATAACACATCAAATAATGGATACGATAACTATCATACTTTTTGGCGCGGTGATCTTAGCGCTGGGATTGCAGACATGGGTTTTGCTGCGCAAACGGAAAGAGGGAACGATACCGCAAAACGATGCGGCCATGGCCATGTTGCAGCAGCAGTTAAATCAGGTGAGCCAGACGCTGGATGCCAAACTTTCGGAATCCAACCGGGCCATCCAGCAGCAATTCGGCCAGAGTTTCAATATCATCAAGGACGTGACGCAAAAATTGACCGAATTGGACAACACCAACAAACAGGTGATGGGCTTTGCCGGACAATTGCAATCGCTGGAAAACATTTTGAAAAACCCCAAACAGCGGGGGATTTTGGGCGAGTATTATCTGGAAACGGTTTTGAAAAATGTTTTGCCGCCGCAATCGTTTGCCATGCAATACAAGTTCAAGAACGGCGAGATCGTGGACGCGGCAGTGTTTGTGAAAGACAAAATAATTCCCGTTGATTCCAAATTTTCGCTGGAAAACTACAACAAGATCATCAACGAACCCGACGCCGGCAAAAAAGCCGAACTGGAAAAACTCTTCAAAGCCGACCTCAAAAACCGGATTGACGAAACCTCAAAATACATCCGGCCCAACGAAAACACCATGGAATTCGCGCTCATGTTCATCCCTTCCGAAGGCATTTATTACGACTTACTCGTAAACGAAGTGGGGGCGGTGAAAGTGAACACCCGCGATTTGATCGAATACGCATTCAAGGAAAAGCGGGTGATCATCGTTTCGCCCACCAATTTTTTGGCCTACCTGCAAACCATTTTGCAGGGCCTGCGCGCCCTGCAGATCGAGGAATCGGCCAAGGAGATCCGCCAGCGGGTGGAAATGCTGGGCAAACATTTGTGCGCCTACAACGATTATTTGAACAAGCTGGGTACGCATCTAACCACTTCGGTGAATGCCTACAACGCCGCCCACAAGGAATTTGCCAAGATCGACAAGGATGTGCTCAAGATCACCGGCGCCGACCGGGACAAGATAGAAGCCAGGCAAATCGACAAACCGAATCTCGAATAGCTTGATTTAAGATTTATGATTTAAGATTTATGATTGAAAATACAGAAAAACAACCAATTAAAAGTTTTACCGATTTGGTGGCCTGGCAACAAGGCCATAAATTGGTCATCATGCTTTATAAAAAATTGAAATGTTTCTCGCGCGAAGAATTATATTCATTGGCGGATCAAATGAAACGAGCGGGCGTTTCGATAACCTCAAACATCGCCGAAGGATTTGGCCGGCAAACATACAAAGAAAAGGCAAACTTCTATTATCAGGCGCAAGGGTCGTTAACAGAACTGAAAAACCAAATTTTGATCGCAAAAGACGTGGATTATCTGCAGGAAGCCGATTTCAAACAATTGGCGGAACAAATCAACATCGTGCACCGCTTATTGCAGGGCCTGATCCAAAAAACCAAATCATTTATTATCCGCAAGTGAATCTATTCATAAATCATAAATCTTAAATCATAAATCTGTTGCCAAGATTGACTTTTTGGGCAAATCGTTATAATATTCGTTTGTTGTTGAATTTTCTCATCAACTCATTAACTCATAACTAATCAACTATCCTATGTTCGCAGTCATCAAAACCGGCGGGAAGCAATACATTGTCGCTCCCGGGCAAAAATTGAAAGTGGAAAAACTGGAAGGGGAAGCCGGCGCCGAGATCAAATTCAACGAGGTCTTGCTGGTGGAAACCGACGATAAAAAGGTGGAAGTCGGCCAGCCCACGGTGAAAGGCGCGACCGTGGCCGCCAAGATCGTGAGCCAGACCAAAGGCCCCAAAGTGATCGCCTACAAATACAAGGCCAAAAAGCGCTACCATTTGAAAAAAGGCCATCGCCAGCAGTTGACCGAAGTGGAAATCACCAAGATCAATCTTTAACCGTTGATCTTTAACCGTTAACAAAAATACAAAAGGCCGCCCGAAAGGCGGTTTTTGGATAAAAAAAGACAATGAAATAATTCCTCTCATTGGTCTAGTGAAAAACTACAATTCCCAAATGACGCGTTTGTGAAATGCCTTTGATTTCGCGCGAAATTTCGGGAACCGTGGTTCGTATTGAGGCCACTTCATGCAACCCCGGATAGAGCTCGAACATCCTGACCAGCGAATGGACTACTTGCGCATCATTCACTTCAAGTTGCAGCTTTGGGATCGATTCCAGCGGTTCCTTGATTCTTTGCCGCCAAATATTAAAGAACAAATCAGTTAATCTTTTCGTGTTGCGTACGCATTCCGATTCCACCCTAATCCCGGAAGAGTTATTGACTACCCGTCCACCAATTACGCATTTTCTATCTATCAAATCCCTCACCATTGTTTTTTTATAATCATATTAATATTTTGTCAAGGCTTTATTTGACAAAATTGCCAATTTATGCTATAATCCAACCAGCATTCCAATCAAAATTGAATATGGACAGGAGGTGGTTTGATTGGATCCGGCAGTATTAGCAGGACTCGTAATAATACTTTCGACGCAATATGCAACTAATGACACTATTGGCGAAGTGACTGCCAAAGCTGAACAGCTTGCAAAAGAATTAAAAGAACGCGGATTTGAGAATGTCGTTATATGCAACAACGGCGTTTCCAGCAATTCCATTTATCACGACGCGAATAATCTAAAAACTATCGTTGATGAATGGAATTTAAAAGGTTATAAAGTCGTCGTCGTAGGATATTCTCGGGGCGGCAGTGTCGCGCTTTACGCAGAGCGACTCGGAGCCAAAATGGCGGGAATCATCACTTTTGAAGCTCCAATAATGGGGGCACAAGCATGGGTGTTAAATTTCCTTGGATTCGATATGACACTGCAAGGAACCAAGGATATGGTTAAAGGAAGTCAATCAAATGACGACCTCCTTAACGCCATACGCAATGGTCCGCAACTACCGCCAATGTTGGAAATCAGCGGACCGGTTGCCTATACCGTTGCCGGCAAATATGGATTAGACATTTTTACGCCAATCGGCGAAAATGTTTATCATACTTGGCCATGGCAACTCATCCATCCCACCAACGGCTGGCTTGAGCAAGGATCTATCAACGCTGCCGCACAATTTATCCATTCCCTCGAGGACAAACCTTGAGGTCTTTTTTTATTTAAGCACACGTAATACCAAACTAATCCAACCGAGATATTTTTAAGAAACCAGATTATGAATCCTTAGAGCGTTAAATAATTGCAGAATTTTATTGATTTTACCGATTTGCCAAGTTTAAAATAGTTCGCAAAATCAATTATTCAACGTTCTCATCCTATATAAAAATTGCGATAGCAAGAATTATATAGGTTCTTTGCGGCTGGATTTTGGACGCTTTTGAGATTGGATTATTCATTTTTTTAAAAAAGCATGCGGCGCGGCAAATCCCTCCTTGCTTTTATCAAAGCAAGTGCTCCCTTTTCCAAAGGGAAAATAAATACCTCCGACAAATGTCAAAAAACCGCACGTAAATAATCGGGCGGTTTTTTGTTTTGTTTGAAAATTGAATAATTAAAAATTCATTGGAAATTGCTTGCCCGCCGCAGCTTTAGCGAAGGCGGGGATATTTTGACATTAATCGGGCTATCCTTCGCTGGAAGCGTATTGGGTTTGGTCTTGGTATTCGTAACCCTCGATGTGGTTCTTAAAACACACGGTGCGGTCGTCAAAATGGAGAAGTTGCTTCCCGACGGGGCCGTTGCGGTGTTTGGCGATGATTATCTCGGCCACGCCTTTTTGCTCGGAGTTTTCGCGGTAGCGGTCTTCGCGGTAGATGAACATCACCACATCGGCATCTTGTTCGATGGCGCCGGATTCGCGCAAATCCGACAATTTGGGAATGGGCGGGATGCGCTGTTCCACGGCGCGCGACAACTGGGATAGGACAAGCACCGGAATATTTAATTCGCGCGCCAAACCCTTCAACGCCCGGGAATTTTCCGAAACCTGTTGCACCGGGCTGGCCATTCGATTGAGCGGTTCCATCAACTGGAGATAGTCGATCACCAGCAGACCCAAGCCGTTTTCCGCTTGCAAACGCCGGCTCAAGGCCTTCATTTGCAACACGGACGGCGAGCCCACGTCGTCGATAAACAGCGGCATCTCGGCCAAAATTCCCAGCGCGCGCTGGATGTTCTCGAAATCCTCGGTTTGCAGGCGGCCGGTGCGGATCTTCCACAAATCCACGCCCGAATATGCCGAAATCAAGCGGTCCACCATCTGGTCTTTTGACATTTCCAGCGAAAACACGCCCACGGGAATTTTTTCGGTGGCGGCAATGTTGGCCGCGATATTGAGCGCCAGCGTGGATTTGCCCAGCGACGGCCGGGCCGCCAAGATCACCAAATCGGATTTTTGCAATCCCGAAAGCATTTTATCCAGATCGGCAAACCCGGTGGGCAGGCCGCGCGTGCCGCTGCCTTGGCTCAGGCGCTCGATGCGGTCAAAGGCGTCGCCCAAAGTGTCCTTGATCACCGTGAAATTCTGGGTGATGCCTTTTTGGGCGATGTTGAATATCTTTTTTTCGGCCTCGTCAAGCACGCTTTCCAGATCGTCGGCTTCGTTGTAGCCCATGGTTTCGATATCTTGCGACACCGAGATCAAGTCGCGCAAAACCCGCTTGTGGCGGATCGCCCGCGCGTAAGACGCCACGTGGCCGGTGCTGGGCACCAGATTAATGAGCGTGGTGAGATATTCGGTGCCGCCGATGGCTTCCAATTCGCCCACTTCACTCAACCGGTTGGAAACCGACAAAAAATCGATCGGGTCGCCCTTTTCGAAAAGCTCGCGGCAAACCGCGTAGATGGCCTTGTGGTTGTGCTTGTAGAAATCATCGGATCCAAGCGTGTCGGCCACTTTCATCATCGCGTTGCGGTCCAGCATCAGGCACGCCAAAACCGACTGCTCGATCTCCAGATTTTGCGGCGGAATTTTCGCGGGAGAAGAAGTTGCCATAAAAATCAAACTAAAATGCAATAACCCATAACCCAAAACTTAATGTAATATCTAAAAACTAAAAATACTAAAACCAAGTTGGTATTTCTGGGCGATAGATTAAAGTTTTAAGTTGAAATTTTTAGTTTTGGGTTTTTAGTTTTTACATTTTTATCGATTATCCATCCTACCAAACCCCAAAAATAAATACAATCTTGACAACAGGCATTCGGATTTTGCATTGTAGGGGCAACCCTTGTGGTTACCCGATCCAATACGGGCGGGCACAAGGCCGCGCCCCTACGGACACAAATCCCAATGATTGACACGCGCGGGATTTGGGGTAGGATGGGACACAGGTGGAAACTGAATGATGGAGGTGAGCAAATGCGCGTAGAGATATCTGATGTAAATTCAAAAATTGTATGGGAAGCGGGAGAATATGATGAATTAAAGCGAGTAATATTTCGAGAAAAAAACAAATTCGACATTTTAACTCCATATCAACTCGCAAGCTTAATGCAATTGTATTTTCTTGTGCTTCTTGACGCCGATAGCATCGAGCAACAATTGGGACAAATTCATCTGAAAGAATCCGAAAAGCTATTGGTTTTTATGGCGCTTGGCGAACATAATTATCGCCAAAGAAACGAAGCGCTGATCAGAATACTGGAAAGAATCAAGCTCAAATTAAGTAGCCAAAAATAATCATGCGGCTATCTTTTTTTATTTATAATTCGCATAAACAAAATTTGTAATAAATTTAAAACAAAACCCCTTGATAGGGGTTGATTTTAGATTTTTAAAAAATTAGGCATAAACCGCGGCGCCCAATTCCACATTGAGCAAAATTTGCGGATTGGGCGACAAATCAAAATCAGCCAAATTTTCGCCTTCAAGCGCGAGCTCAACCGCCTCTTTGATGTTTTTTGACAATTCGTCAAGAGTTTTTACTTGCGTCACCACCGGAAAATCAACGCCTTGCGCCACATAATATTCGTCACCTTTGTAAATATGGAATTGAATGATGTTTTTCATGATTTGATACTACCAAAACCCGCCCCCAAGTCAACGGCCTCGCACTGAACCTTGCACCGGTCGGGTGGGTGCGGATTGCACACACAATTGACAAAAACAACCAAAGGGCAATAATGAAGCCATTAGTTACAAATTGCCGTCAAAATTAAAAATGCGCGGATTGGCCGCGGCCGGAGAAAAAATCTACCGGCGGATAAGATCACGATACGAACCCAAATATAATGGGGAAATTTTGGCAATCGAACCGCAAGGCGCAAAAGTTTATTTGGGCAAAACTCCGCTCGAACCAATGATGCGGGCAAAAAAAGATCAACCGGAAAAGATGTTTTACATAATCCGCATCGGTTTTGACGCGGCTTATTCGATGGGCGGAATCACGCAAGGAAAAATCAACCAAAAATAATTATGGAAGGAATGTTTATTGGCGATTTTCCCGCGATACGAATAATTATCGGCTGGAATCAAAAAACATTGTCGCCAATCATGATTTTGGACACTGGGTTCAACGGCGATTTGCAAATCACGCCCGAAATTTGCATACACCTGGTGTATGCAAATAATGCGGCGGGCAAGCTATTGACAGGGGTTGAGGATGGGGTAGAATTATTTTAAGCTCTTCAATGTTATCGCGCCAAATTTGGTTTTTACCCTCCTCCTTTCCTTTGTTTGGCGCAATAATACGGGATTCGATTCATGCCATCTCCCTCCTACATCCGGTCGTTTAGAAAATCGGATCCCGTCTCCCTCCTTTTCATCACCTTGCGCAAATTTGCAAGGCCTTGTATTTTTTTTAAAAAATTCAAATGCGGGCGAATGATCATTCGCCCCTACGATGCGGAATGCGAAATGCGGAATGCGGGCGGACACAAGGCCGCGCCCCTACGAATATGAATGCAAATACGGGCGAAAACATAGTTTCGCCCCTACAAACACAAAATACGGAATGCAAAATGCGGGTGGGGATAACCGGGGTTGACAAGAAACGCGGTTGGGGATATATAATCATTTGTCATGGCGCGGTTGGCATTGACTTTTTGCCAATTTCGTGCTATGATTATTATGTTGTTAAAGATCAAAACCACAATAAAAAAGGAGGGGATTTTATACATTCCCCCGAAGTTGGAATCGAAACAATAATAACGATTTCAGGATTTTTTGGAGCGATAAGTTTATTACTATATGTAGTAATAAAATAATCAATCCAATGTTGCAATTTTACCAATTTTTTTGCAACTTTCTTCTCAAAGCTTTTCAATTGCGTGGCGCTTCGCGCTTTACGCCACTGGAAATATTTGACAAGAAATTTTGACGCTTGACATTGTTTTAAAAAAACGCTAATCTATTTTTGTTGCCAATTTAATTTAAAAAATAAATTATGGCCGACAAAAAACCCGCACCTGCAAAAAAAGCCAAAAAGAAAACCGCGCCCAAAGTTTGCGCGTATTCGTGCGCTTGCTGTTCAAGCAAGTAAAATCTTTAAACAAAAAGTTGAAAACGAGAAAAAAATCATAATAATTGGTATGATATTATGATTTTTTGTTTGTTTTTGACAAATATTTCAATTTCCGAAGGGCGAGAACTTTGACAATCGAATAACAAAATATCTTTAATTTTCCACAAAGATATTTTGTGAGCCAAAAGCAGCGTGCGCTTTAACAAAAGCACGCAAAGAATTTTTTGAAGTTGTCTTGGACTCTTTTTCTGAGGATTTGATCCTGGTCCAGGATGAACGCTGGCAATGTGGATAAGGCATGCAAGTCGAGCGAATCTTGTGCTCTGCACCAGGAAATTCGAATATCGAATTTCGAAACTCGAAACAAATTCGAATTTTCAAATATCGAATTTTTAAAACTAATTCTTGTTTTGGAAATTTGAAAATTATAATTTTGAAAATTGTTTCGGATTTCGGATTTCGGACATTCGGATTTCCTCGCGCAGGGCGCGAGATTAGCGGCGAACGGGTTAGTAACACGTAGGTAATCTACCATCGACACGGGCATAGTCCGTCGAAAGACGGGGTAATTCCCGATGTCGAGCACATTCGCAAGAATGTGCTCGAAAGGCGCAAGCCGGTTGATGATGAGCCTGCGAACCATCAGCTTGTTGGCGGGGTAACGGCCCACCAAGGCAATGACGGTTAGGGGGGGTGAGAGCTTGTTCCCCAACACTGGGACTGCGACACGGCCCAGACACCTACGGGTGGCAGCAGCCGAAAATATTGGACAATGGGCGAAAGCCTGATCCAGCGACATTGCGTGGAGGATGAAGACGTTCGCGCCGTAAACTCCTTTTATGAGGAAAGAACCGAGCACATTTCGGCCTTGGTTGATACATAACAAACATTAAAAATATGTTTTATGTATATGTAATCGCAAATCAGCAACATGTTTATGTTGGCTACACCGGCGATTTAAAACGCCGGTTTGACGAACATAATTCAAAAGAAAACAATGGCTGGACAAGTAAATCCGGCCAATGGAAGCTGGTATATTACGAAGCTTATCGGTCAAAGCAAGACGCGCAAAACCGCGAAAGAAAATTAAAGCAACGCGGAAACAGCAAGGCGCTGTTGCTGAAAAGAATCGATAAAAGCGTAAACGAAGTTCGAAATGTGCTCGGTGACGGTACCTCATGAATAAGCGGGGGCTAATTCTGTGCCAGCAGCAGCGGTAATACAGAACCCGCGAGCGTTATCCGGATTTATTGGGCGTAAAGTGTTCGTAGGCGGTTTGTAAAGTCTGATATTAAATACCCGGGCTCAACCCGGAGCGTGTATCGGATACTTGCAAACTTGAAGATGTTAGGGGCTGTCGGAACGCACGGTGTAGGGGTGAAATCCGTTGATATCGTGCGGAACACCAAAAGCGAAGGCAGACAGCTGGGGCAATCTTGACGCTGAGGAACGAAAGCGTGGGGAGCAAAAAGGATTAGATACCCTTGTAGTCCACGCCC
Source organism: Patescibacteria group bacterium (assembly GCA_034678605.1). GTDB lineage: Bacteria > Patescibacteriota > Minisyncoccia > Minisyncoccales > UBA5738 > UBA5738. The sequence goes on from JAXDBQ010000006.1 coordinate 22,562, forward strand.
TAAACGATGGACACTGGTTGCTTGAAGTGTCGACCCTTCAAGTGGCGAAGCTAACGCGTTAA
>JAXDBQ010000007.1:0-40112 GCA_034678605.1 Patescibacteria group bacterium
ATTCGTGGAACGACACAAAACCGGAAAACGCCAAATAATGGAAGAAATCGGTATTTACGGCCAAGAAAAGGGCGAAAGCAATTTAAAAGTGTCAAAAATGAACCTGGCAATTCATGGTTTGTCGGGTAAAATCGAGCTGGCCAATTCATTTTACGAAGATTTGCACCAAAGCATCGGCAAATTTGATTATGTGCTGGCCAATCCACCGTTTAATGTGAAAGGCAAGGACAAAAACAAACAAATCGTCATTGATCCGGCACGATTGCAAGGAGATCGGCGCTATGCTTATGGTTTGCCGCTTACCGGCAAAAATGAAATTAGTAACGCCAACTATTTATGGATGCAAATGTTTGCCAGCGCATTAAACGACAAAGGCCGCGCCGGATTTGTGATGGCAAACAGCGCCAGCGACGCGGGAAACAAAGAAAAAGAAATCCGCACAAAAATGGTGGATGCCGGCTTTGTGGATGTAATTATATCAGTCGGTTCTAATATGTTCATGAACGCCACATTATCCTGCACGCTCTGGTTTTTCGATAAAGGCAAAATCGGCACCGATCGCCAAAACAAAGTGCTTTTCATAAACGCCCAGGATATTGTCACGCCGATTGACCGCGCCCACAGCGAATGGACCGACGCGCAAATCCAGGAAATTGCCGGAATTGTCCGGCGTTATCGCGGAGAAAAAGACGCGGGCAAGTATAAAGATATAAAGGGCCGTTGCAAAGTGGCAACTTTGGATGAGATTCGAGTCAATGGCTATTCATTAAATCCCGGACGATATGTGGAAATTATCGAAAACGAGATCGATGATGCGGATTTTGAAACAAAAATGAAGGAATTGATGGCCGAATTTATCAAATTAACCAAAGAATCACACGAACTAGAGAGTAAGATCCAAACCGACTGGAAAAAAATTTTATAGTATGCAAAAAGAAGTTTTCAAACAAGAGAAGATAAAGAATTTACTTGAAAAAGTAAAGGGCCAAAGAAAAGTTCCGAAAGGTGCTTACTTATCGTCTGGAAAATATACAGTCGTAGATCAAGGCGATGGTCTTATTAACGGATACACAAACAACGATGCTCTCCTTTACAATGGGCCCTTGCCTATAATTGTTTTCGGAGATCACACTTGTAGGTTGAAATTTTTAAAACATGATTTTTGCCTGGGAGCTGATGGTACACAGCTAATGTTCTCAAAAAAAATTGACCAAGCATATTTTTATTATGCACTCAGGAGTTTAAATTTTAAGATAAGTGCTTACCAACGCCATTATAAATTAATTAAGGAAAAATTTATTAGTTATCCTGAAAGCAAAGACAACCAAACTCGCATTGCTTCCGTCCTTTCCGCCTACGACAATCTCATTGAAAATAACGAAAGGCGGATTAAGATTTTGGAGGAGATGGCGCAGAGATTATATACCGAATGGTTTGTGAAATTTAAATTCCCAGGTTACGAAAAAGTAAAAATGATTGATTCCGACACAGAATATGGCATGATCCCGGAGGGATGGAAGATCGGAACAATTAACGAAATTGTAAATGTTATTTCAGGATTCCCATTTAAAGGATCAACATATCAAGAAACTGGAAGATATAAGATTGTTACTATCAAAAATGTTCACGACGGGAAGTTTATTTTAAATTTTGATTCGTTTATAGATGTCCTACCTTCAAAATTACCAAAAACTTGCATATTAAATAAAGGAGATATTCTTTTGTCATTGACGGGAAATGTTGGACGCGTTTGTATCGTGCATGGCCCAGATCATTTATTAAACCAGCGAATTGCAAAATTGGATCCGATAATTACCAATACTAGAGAGTTTATTTATCTTTTGTTTAGACAAAAAAGATTTCAGCAAAAATTAGAGGCAATGTCTAATGGCGCCGCGCAGCAAAACTTGAGCCCAATACAAGTTAAAGATATCCGGATTGTTGTTCCAAATTCAGAAACTCTCGATAAATTCAGTCAAATTGTAGACAAATATTTTGGCCTGACCCTTTCTTTATTAGAAGAAAACCAAAACTTATCCCAAATCCGCGACATCTTAATTCCCCAGTTGGTAACTGGCAAAAAAGAGATAAAATGCTGATTTTATTAAAATAAATGCTTTTTTTGCATAAATATTGCATATTTGCTTGACATTTTTGTATTTTTTGATAAAATGATCGCATAATAGCGCAACAAAAAAACTATGCTTAAATCATTCTCCATAGCAAATTTTCGCTCATTCAAAGACAAAACAACCTTAACCCTTGAGGCGCGGACCAGCGGCGCCGATTTGAAAGAAGCGATTTTTGAACATAATGGAAAATCTTATTTAAAATGTTTAGCTCTTTATGGCGCAAACGCTTCCGGAAAATCAAATCTTGTGAGAGCGTTTTTCGTGTTTCGACAAATGGTTTTAACCAGTCTGTTGAATAGTATCAGCGGCCAGCCTTTTCCAGTGCAACCGTTCCTTTTAAATACAAAAACGGGCTTAAGTCCGTCATTTTTTGAAATTGAAGTTTATTGGGACGGCGCGCTATTCGTTTATGGCTTCGAAATCAATCAAAAAGAAGTCAAACGAGAATGGCTAAGACAATACGCGACCGTCAAACCGCGCGAGTTATTCGCCAGGAACGGCAAAGAAATAACCATAAACCAAGTTCATTTCAAGGAAGCGGCTTCACACAAAGATAATTTGCGGGAAAATGTTTTGTTTTTATCCCTGCTTGCCAGTTTAAACATTGAAATTGCAAAAAAAGTTGTTGAAGCAATCAAATCGATTGAAATTGTCGACGCGACGCAAAGAGGCGCGACAATGGAATTTTCGATGAAAAAATTCACCGACAATGCGGAATACCGCAAACTTATGCTTGACTTTGTCATTGAATCTGATTTTGGCATCATTGATATCAAGTCAAGCGAAAGAAAAGTGTCTCGCGACGAATTATTAAAAAAAATACCGCCTCAATTCGCGCCGCTTCTGCCAAACCAAGGCGGAGAATTTTCCGAAAGAGACATAAAGGCAATCCATAAAGTGTTTGACGAAAATCAGCGGGAAGCGGGGACCGCGTTTTTCGATTTTTTCACGCAAACATCGACCGGGACCCAGCAAGTTTTCGCTTTGGCGGGCCCCTTTGTAGATGTATTATTGAAAGGAAAAACGCTGGTTATTGACGAACTTGACGCCAGTCTTCATCCGCTTATGTGCCGTTTTTTCATAAAAAAATTTTACTCGCGGGAAACGAATTATAAAAACGCACAACTTATTTTCACAACCCATGATATAAGTTTGCTAGATTCGGAAATTTTGCGGCGGGACCAAATATGGTTCGCGGAAAAAAATAAGCTTGCGGCAACCGAACTTTTTTCACTGGCGGATTTGAGCGAAAGAAAAAATGTTAGTTTCGAAAAACGTTATCTTGAAGGAAGGTACGGGGCTTTGCCATACATTAAGACTCTCGAACAAATAAAAGAATGAACACGCAGCGACAAATAAAAAGCCGAATTTATATTTACTGCAACGGCGAACGCACGGAACCGTCTTATTTTCAGGGCATAAAAGACAGCAAAGCGCTTGCCCAGCCAATCAGCATAATCGTTGATTATCAAAAATGTGGTAAATCTCCATGGGAACTTATTGAATTTGCGATTCAAGAAAAGAAAAAGCTCTCGGCAAAAAAGAAATTCAATAAAAAGGATGGCGATAAAATATGGTGCGTTTTTGATATTGATCAGTTTTTTGAAAATAACAAAATAAGAATGGAAAATGCCTTCAAGCTTGCCGCAAAAAATGAAATTTTTCTAGCTTGGAGCAATGTCTGTTTTGAATTGTGGATTTTATTGCATTTCCAAGATTATGGAGCAATCGGTTCGTTGCGCGATTATGAACGAAAAATATCAAAAAATCTAATTCAAAGAGGATTTGGCAATTATAGCAAAATGGACGGTTCAATCTATAATAAAATAGCGAATGGCCAAATGGAGGCAATTAAAAGGGCGGAAAAACTTTTTATAACAAATTGCAACCCGTGCGATAATCCTTCAACGAATGTATTTGAATTAATCAAAATATTGCGTGGATTGAAATAAATATCTATGAATCAATTTTCGGAGGACAATTTGGTGGAGCAAACGGTGGTAAAACTTGTTAAAGCGATTTGGGGTGATAAGAATTGCCACATTAATGCTTATGCGGATGCCAACGATGCGGCGCTGGGGCGGGATAATCGGGGGGAGGTGGTGTTGAAGAAATATTTATTGCCGGCACTGGAAAAGTTTAATCCGGGGTTGCCCGCGGAGGCACTGGGGCAGGCGGTGGATCAGTTGGTGCGGGATCGGTCGCATTTGTCGTTGGTCAATGCCAATAAAGAGGTTTATTCGCTTTTGCGCGATGGGGCCAGCGTGGTCATTCCGGGGCGGAACGGAGAAAATAAAACGGAACGGGTGCGGTTTTTTGATTTTGACAATCCGGGGAAAAACAATTTTTTGTGCGTGTCGCAATTTTGGGCGGTTGGCGAGATGTACACACGACGGCCGGATGTGGTGTTGTTTGTGAACGGAATTCCGCTGTTGTTGCTGGAGCTCAAAGCATCGCATAAAAGTTTGGTGGATGCTTTTCGCGATAATATTCGCGACTATAAAGACACCATCCCCAAGATTTTTTGGTACAACATGGGAATTGTCATTTCCAACGGCATTGAAAATAAATTCGGATCATTGACCGCGCCCTATGAATTTTTCAATGAGTGGAAAAAAGTTAAAGCCGAGGAAGACAAACCAAAAACCGACATCAAAACTTTGATTTCGGGCATTTGCGACAAATCGCGGCTGCTTGATATCTTTGAAAATTATATTTTATTTGACGAATCCCTGGCTGAAACAAAAAAAATTGTGCCGCGCTATTTTCAGTATTACGGCACCAACCGAGCGTTTCAAAAAGTGATCGACCGCAAAAAGAATAAGGGGAAATTGGGTGTTTTTTGGCACACGCAGGGATCGGGCAAGTCTTATTCCATGGTTTATTTGTCACAAAAAGTGTTTCGCAAGCTACCAGGCAATTTCACCTTTGTCATTGTCACCGATCGCAACGATCTTGACCGGCAGGCCTACAAAAATTTTGCCAATGCCGGCGCTGTTTATGAAAAAGAAGTCCATGCCGAATCGATCGTGCATCTGAAAGATTTGTTGCGCGCCGACCACCGCCAGATTTTTACGACCATCCAAAAATTCCAAGACGTGGCCGAAGCGGTTTCTAATCGGGATGATATTATCGTGATGACTGACGAAGCGCACCGCACGCAATATGACCGCATGGCGCAAAATATGCGCCGCGCGCTTCCCAATGCGGCATTTATCGGCTTTACCGGCACGCCCTTGATGGCCAAGGGCGAAGAAAAAACACGGCAAACATTCGGCGATTATGTCTCGGAATATAATTTCGGCGATTCGGTGCGCGATGGCGCAACCGTGCCGTTATATTACGAAAATCGGGTGCCGCGCCTTGAAAACGTGAATGTGAATTTGGAAACCGAAATTGGCAAAGTAATGGATTTTTACGAACTAAACGATGCTGAAGAGGAAAAATTAGAACAAGAATTTTCAACATTCTACCATTTGGTCGCGCGCGAAGATCGTTTAAATGCGATCGCGCGCGATATTGTGGCTCATTTCGTGGGCCGCGGCTATGACGGCAAAGCAATGATCGTTTCGGTGGATAAAAAAACCGCCGTGCGAATGTATACCAAAGTCCAGGCGGAATGGGATCGCTATCTGGCCAAATTGCGGCTGGATTTATCCCGGGCAACCAATGATTTTGAGCGTGGAAAAATAGAAAAACAACTCAATCGACACGAAAATGTTGATATGGCGGTGATGGTGAGCCAAAGCCAAAATGAAATTGCCGATCTGGTCCCGTTTGAAATCGATATGCGCCCGCTGCGCGAACGGATCATCAAAGGCAATCTTGAGGAAGCATTCAAGAAAGCGGACAGCAATTTGAGGATCGTCTTTGTGTGCGCCATGTGGATGACCGGTTTTGACGTACCAAACCTTTCGACTTTATATTTGGACAAACCGCTCAAAAATCACACCCTAATGCAAGCAATCGCCCGGGCAAACCGCGTAGCCGAGGGAAAAACAAACGGCTTGATCGTGGATTATATCGGCGTTTTCAGAAATATCGAGCGCGCACTAGCAATTTATGCAACCAACAGCGGCGATGATGAAGTGATTAAAAGCAAAGAAGAGCTCATTCTGATTTTAAAAATAACCCTTGAGCAAGGGAAAAAGTTTTTTGCCAAAGAAAAAGTTGATTTAGGCGCACTTTTAGCCGCAAAACCTGAGGAAAAATTAATCACCATCGATCAAATCGCAAACATTATCGTTGGCGACCAAGCAAAGAAAAAAGATTTTTTGACACTAGCAGCGAACATTCAATCCGCCTACCAAGCCGTGCTTCCCGATCCGGAAGCGGACAGTTATTATCAAGAAACAACCGCCTTCCGTGTCATTGCTTCGCGGATAAATGATGTCGGCACCAGCAGTGTTGATGTATCGCAAGTAAAAAAAGACCTGGAAGATTTATTAGACCGATCAATTCAAGCAGGCGAATATATCATACCGCAACATAAAAAATTGAGAGATTTGAGCGCCCTTGATGCCGATGCGCTTCATGATTTTTTTGCCAAATTGGAAAACAAAAACCTCCAAATCGACAGCTTGACCGCGGAATTAAAAGACAAAATTGATGAAATGGTGCGTCGCAACCGAAAAAGAGCCAAGTTTATGGAACGCCTAAACTCATTGCTTAAAGAATATAACTCCGGCGCGCACGATATCGATGAATTGTTGAAGGATTTAATGGAATTGACTCGCGATTTAAATGACGAAGAACAAAGATCAACAAAAGAAGGGCTCTCCGAGGATGAACTGGCGATTTTTGATCTAATAGTGAAAGATAATTTAAATCCCGACGAGGTTTTGAAGGTAAAATCGACTACAAAAGAAATACTTTCAAAGCTTAAAGATAAATTGGTGTCCGATTGGCGCATATTTGAACCAACACGCGCCGGCGTTAAAACTACAATTGCCGATGTGCTATACGCCGGTCTGCCTGATCCAAAATACAACGAAACCGATTGCGATCTCAAGGGCCGAGAAGTTTACAACTTTGTCTATGAAAACTATCGCGACGCCAGCGTTTTGGTAAATTGAAAACAAAAAAGATTAAATATATTTAAATTAAAAATATGCCTCATCAATTCATGGGTATAAATTGTAAAAAATGTGGCGAATATTATTGCCCGGTTTGCAAAGAAAGTTGCCCAAAATGCGGCGCAATTGACATTGCCGACGAAAAAACAATGAAAATTCGTGAACAAATGAAAAAGCACATGATCCATAAAAAAAATAAATGATATGGAACTAAAAATTGGAAATTCATACTCAAAATCCGAGATTGAGGGAATATTTGGGACGAAATTTGGGTTTAGGGTGAAGGGGATCACTTTGCGCAAGGATAAAGAGGGGAATCCTTATATTTTGTTGTTCCATTCGGCAAAAAAACCCTATCCGGATCAGGATTTGGCCAGCGAATTTGAATATATTGGCGAGGGATTGAAGGGTGATCAGTAATTAACTGCGGCAAACGAGGCATTAATTGATACGATTACCGATAAACGGCCGATTTATGGCTTTTGGCAGGAGAAAATTGCCGGGAAATACGAATACATTGGCAAGTTAGCGGTGAAAGGGTATTCCTATGAGCTATCTAATGGCCGGAAAATTTATAAATTCAAAATTTTTAAAAAATAAATAATATGGAATCATTGCCGCTATTTTCAATCAATTGGTGGGAATTCATAAAAGAAACTTTTGAATGGACGTTTGCCTTTATATGGTTAATTTTCAAGATCCTTTTGCCCGCCTGGCCGCTTGCGTTGCTGGCGGCGGCTATTTTGGCGATTAAATATTTTTTGAATCGCAAACCGATTGGCAAAGAGCTTGATTCAAAACCAAGGCGCGCCTCCCCGGAAGTCCAAGAACTGGCCAGACTGCTAGAAAACTATGGTTGGAAGCCGGAATTGGAAAAATGGGACGGCTTTAAACATATCGACATTGCCATCACCCAAGCAAGGGTGAATATCGAAGTTGACGGCCGTCAACACAACCGCAACGCAAAACAAGCCCTGGCCGATTTGAAAAGAACTTATTATTCGTTCAAAAAGGGCTATTTGACTTTGAGAATACCCAATGTTTTGGTCCACGACGCCACTGTGATCCAAGAAACCGCTGAATTTATCGATAAATTTTTGCGCGAGAACAACGACCAATTGAATGATCCGTCGCGCTAAAATATAAAAAAATATGAAAATTGTGTTTATTGCCGGGCCGTATTTTGGCAACGGCGACAAGTCAAAAATTCAGGGGAATATTCGAAATGCGGAAAGGTATCAGGTGGCGCTGGCCAACGCGGGCGTGGGTTTCTTTTGCCCGCACAACCACACCGAGCATTTCGAACTCAAGGCCACGGCCAACGAAGATTTTTATCGCGCGCTGGATATGGTTTTTTTGCAAAAAACCGCCGACGCGATCATGGCAATCCCGGGCTGGCAAACTTCAAGCGGCGCGAAAGCCGAGATTGAATACGCGCGGCAAAAGGGAATTCCGGTTTTCTTTCCCGAGTCGCCCGACGATCTGGGCGAAATCATCGCCTGGGCAAATAATTAGGGGTCATTTTCCTGGCATATTCTAAATTAGAATATTTGAGGACAGAAACATCATCCACATGGTGTTGAAAGGGTCTAACCCCCGTAAACCTGCCTGCTGGCGGGGCGAGGGATAGACCCCAAGATGCAAATGCAAATAAAATTCTATGGATAATTTGGAAAATTACACAAAAGAGTTTTCGCGGGCGGTGCGAGAAACCAAAGAGTGCCGGGATTTCCAAAAAGCGGCGCGGGTTTATGCCGCCGATTCGGCGGCGCAAAAATTGATGGATGATTTCCAAATGGCGCAGCAGGAGCTGGCGATTTTGCGGGAGGGCAATTTTTCGGGCCAGGTCGAAGCCCAAGAAAAATACAATTTGTTGCTCGAACAGGTGCGCAACAATACCCCCATAAACGACCTGGCCGAGGCCCGCAAAAAAATGGCAGCCATGGTGGGCGAACTGGCGCTCGCGATCAGCAACGACATCGGCTTTCCCTTCACCCTGCCGCCCAAAAAGGGCTGCGGCTGTTCCGGCTAAACCCTTGAATTTTGCGACAAAACGCGCCATAATTACAAGCGCGAAGTGTTTTCGCGTTTACTCATTACTCATTAATCATTACTCATCAACTAACCACTATGTCTCTTCATGTCGGCATCGTGGGCCTGCCCAACGTGGGCAAATCCACCTTGTTTGCCACCATCACCAAAAAGCAGGTTGACTGCGCCAACTATCCGTTTTGCACCATCGACCCGAACGTCGGGGTTGTTGCCGTGGCCGATGAGCGCGTGGACAAACTGGCCGCGCTCACCAAAAGCGCCAAAAAGATCTTTGCCACCGTGGAATTCGTGGACATTGCCGGATTGGTGAAAGGCGCCGCCCAAGGAGAGGGATTGGGCAACAAATTTTTGCAAAACATCCGCGAAACCGACGCGATTTTATACATCTTGCGCGCGTTTGAGAACGAAAAAGTCGTCAACACCCAAAATTCCGTGGATCCGTCGCGCGATAAAGATATTTTGGACACCGAACTGGCATTAAAGGATTTGGAAACCGTTTCCAAACGGCTGGATAGCGTGGAAAGCGAAGTACGCGGGAATAAAGCCGGCGCCAAGGAGGAATTGGCGGTTTTGCAAAAGATCAAGCCGCTTTTGGAGCAGGGAAAAATTTTGTCGGAAGTTGAATTGGCCGGCGGAGAGAAGGGAATCGTAAACCGCTACCAATTACTCACCATGAAACCCCGCCTGTATGTGCTCAACGGTATTGAATCGAAGATCGACCCAAAAATCCTGGAAACCTTCAAAAAGAACAACTGGCCCCACATTGTGATCGATATTTTGGGCGAAAACGATGGCGTGGGACTCACGGCTCAGGAAAAAGCGGAATTCGACCTGCCCGACGGCCAAAATCTGGATTTGCTGATCAAAAAATCCTATGAATTGCTGGATCTGATCACATTTTTCACCACCGGTCCGGACGAAACCCGCGCCTGGACGCTAAAAAAGGGGAGCGCCGCGCCCCAAGCCGGCGGCGTGATTCACACCGATTTTGAAAAAAAATTCATCCGCGCCGAAGTAATCAACTGGCAGGAATTGCTTGATGCCGGCGGTTTTGCCCAGGCCCGCGAAAAAGGCCGCCTGCGCACCGAAGGCAAGGAATACATCGTCAAAGACGGCGACGTGATCGAAATCAAAGCGAATGCGTGAAGTTAAGCCAAAAGTCTGCGCCAGAGGCGCATCCGTCCTTTGGCGAAAAAAGGCAAAATTCAAAAGTGAAATTCAAAACTAAAAACTCAATTCAAAAAATAAAATGGATAAAAAAATAACAACAATCATTATTGCGGCGATGCTGGTCGCGCTGGCGGGCGGGGGAATGTGGTTTTTTGTGCAAAACCGGGCCGGATCGTTGCCGGGCGGCCAAAAAACCGCGCCCAAAGGCCCGGTTGATTACAACAAAATCAAAAGTTTTGACGATTGCGTGGCGGCCGGCTATCCGGTGATGGAAACCTATCCGCGCTCGTGCAAACTGCCCGACGGCAACGATTTTTGGGAAAACATCGGCAACGAGCCGGAAATGAAAGATACCATCACTATTGATTCGCCCCGGCCCAATGCCAAAATTTCCAGCCCCTTGCAAATCAGCGGCCAAGCGCGCGGCAATTGGTATTTTGAGGCACAATTCCCGGTGAAATTGATGGACGAAAACGGCCAAGAACTGGCAACCGGGATCGCCCAGGCCCAAGGCGACTGGATGACCGAAGAATTTGTGCCATTCACCGCCACCTTGGAATTTTCCCAGCCCGCAACCGCTGCCGGAACCCTGCTTTTGCAAAACGACAACCCCTCGGGCCTGCCCACCATGTCCAAAGAACTCTTCGTTCCAATAAAATTCTAAACCTTGGCCTGAATCAGAAAATTGCCTGCATTTTGCATTTTTGGGATCTAACCCCCGTGTAATCGCGGGCGGTTAGACCCCATCAAAAGTATTTTGTGTAATTACCGACATTCCAACATTCTCAAAAATGTTGGAATGTTTTTTATGATATAATTAAAAAATATAAAAAATATCATGAAAACCAAGATCGTTTATTCCGAAATTTGTTTGGAATACGGCGGCATCAACGCGTTTGAAAATGCCGAAAGGGTATTGAGCGCGGCCAAAATTTTGAAAAGCAAGGGTTATGAATTTATTGAACCGCAACCGGGCCAAGATGCCGATATTTTGCGGGCGCATAATCAAAATTATTTTGACGCGGTGAAAAACGGTAAAGTCGAAGATGCCGATACTCCCGCCTATGAAAAAATTTTTAATCATGCCAAACTGGCGGCCGGCGGGGCGATTTTGGCGGCCAAGATCAGCGGTTTTTCGCTCCTGCGGCCGCCCGGCCACCATGCCGGCAAAAACGGCAAGGCATTGGGCGCCTCCACGCGCGGATTTTGCTATTTCAACAATATCGCGATCGCGGCCAAATCATTAAACAAAAAAGTTTTCATCATCGATATCGACGGCCATCACGGCAACGGCACGCAAGAGATCGTCGCCGGCGATGAAAACATACATTATCTTTCTTTGCACCGGCAAAACGCATTTCCCCAAACCGGCCACAACATTGGTCAAAATTGCCGCAATTATCCGCTGCCGGCCGATTGCGGCGCCAAAATTTATTTAAAAACTTTCAAAAAAGCGTTACAAGATTCCCAAAAAGAAATCCAAGATGCCGAAATCGTCGCGGTGAGCGCGGGATTTGACACGCATTTTGGCGACATCGTGTCGCTGGGATTGCAAACCCCGGATTATTCCCAGATCGGCAAAATGATCGCCCAACTGGGCAAACCGGTATTTTTCACGCTCGAAGGCGGCTATAACGGCCAAAACCTGGGCAATGACATTGATGCCTTCCTGAAAGGATTCGAAAACAGAAGTTAGAAGTTAGAAGTTAGAAGTTAGAAGTTAGAATATTGTGCAACACTACAAAAAATCCGCCCTTGGGCGGATTTTTGCATTTATTCTAGATTCTAAATTCTAAATTCTATTTTCTTTAAGTTTTCGGCCGCTGTGGAACTGCCGGTGGATATCGCGCAAGCGCTTATTGGTCACATGGGTATAGATTTGCGTGGTGGTGATGCTTTGGTGGCCCAAAAATTCCTGGATCGAGCGCAGGTCCGCGCCCTGCGACAAAAGGTCGGTGGCCATGGAATGGCGCAAAGTGTGAGGCGTGGTAAAAAACGGCACTCCCGACATTATTACGTATTTTTTCACCAGCCGCTCGATGGAAACGCGCGTCAACCGCCGCCGCGCCGGATCCGGCGACCGGAAATTCACGAACAGCGCTTTTTCATCTTTGGGGCAAACTTCATCGCGGATCTTTAAATATTTTTTGATCCATTCCAAGGCGCGGCTGGAAAAATAAACCGTGCGCGGCCGCTTACCTTTGCCGATAATGCCCAATTCCAGCTCCTTGTTGTCTTGCAAATTGGCGAATTGTTCGCGGTCAAGATTAATCAATTCGGCAATACGCATGCCGGTGGAAAAAAACGATTCCAGAATCGCGCGGTCGCGCGTGCCCGCGGCCGTGGCCGTATCGGGCGCCAGTAAAAGCTTTTCCACCTGGTCCAGATTAAGGAATTTCACCGATTTTTCTTTGCGCGCGTCCTTGGGCAAGGAAATTTTATCCGCCGGCAGACAAATTATGTCTTTTGCCGTAAAATAGCCCAGCAAGGCCCGCAACGCGATCAAGTAGTAGTTTTGGGTGGCTTTGGACAGCAAACGGCCTTGCGGGTCAATATAACGGCTCAAATACACCCGATAAGCCCAAATATCATCACTCGCAAGCTCATGCGGCAAAATTTTATCCTTTTTGACCGATTTTAGCCAATCGATGAATTTTTGCAGATAACGCCGGTAATTTATTTGAGTGTTTTCCGACAACCCTTTTTCGATCTCGCAATAATCAAGAAAATCGGGGATATGGTTAACGACCGGTTTGTTAGAGTTGTTCATTGGAATAAAATGGGGAAATATTATTATGACGCGCTGGAATAAAAGCGAGAATATAATTTAAAAATATTAAAAATAAAATAAAAATACAGAAAAGAATTAAAAATTTTAAAAAATCATCAAAAAAACAAAAATCCGGGCCTCCCCCGAAAACAAAATATTCAAAAGGAGAGAAGGCGTCAAAAAACCGAGAATTTGGCCCAAAACCCGGTTTTGGCCAAAATTCGTGGTTCAACGCTAATTAATCTACATTGTGCAACATTTACCATCTCCGACAAAAAATCAACGCGGCTATCAACCTCCGCTCGCCGGCGGCTATTTCCAAAAAATTAAAAAACTCTCGACACGGTCAAGCGCCGGCTGAAAATTATTTTCCACAAAAGATTGATAAATTGATCGCGCTTCTCCGGCCGTCTCTTGCGCCTTACGCCTAAATCCCTCTTCAAGCGCCGGCAAATGCCGTTTTACTTGCTCCGATAAAAAAGCCGCCGCCCCGTCCGCGCTTCCTTTGATCCGCTCAACAAAAATGTCCGGAACAAAAATAATTCCGGCGGCCGCGATTCCAGCCAACAATAATAGTTTGATGATTATCGGCACAATTATTTGAATAATGTGGGCGCGCCGGCGGATCCGCCAATCAACAGAATCGCATTGTCGATCCTTTGCAAAGTTTTTGCCCGCCCCAAAACATCGGCCATTTCAAACGGGCCGATCGACATTTTTTGCCCGCAAAGCGCCACTCGCAACGGCCACAATAAATAACCGCGATCTTTTTCGGACAGTCCGCGCGACAAATTGAATCCGGCCACCGCGGCCAGCAGCGTTTCTTCCAATTTTTCCCGGCGCCAATCCCCCGCTTCAATTTTTGACAACATTTTTTTAATTTCGTCAAGAGCAACCCGTACCTCTTCAAGGGTGGTGTCTTTCCAGCGCAGCAGATCTTTTTCATATTCAAGATCCGCGGCAAAAAAATAATTAGATAACTCCGCGATCTCAGAAACTTTTTTCAAGCGCGGCTGCTGGTAGGCGGCGATCTTTTCCAAAAAATCAAAACCGATCCGCTCCCCTGTTTGCCGGTTTTTATAGTTAATTTGGCCGTTTTCGCTTTCTTCGGCCATGAAGCCGGCTTCGATGAAATAAGAGATGCAAAGGCGGGCCAGCTCCGCGGCGGTTTTTTGCCGGATATACAGCCCGTTGATGTAATCAAGGCGCGCGGGGTTAAACACCGCTCCCCCTTTTTGCACTTTATCAAGCGAAAAATCGCGCAATAGCTCGTCCATTGAATAGATTTCTTTTTCGGTCCCCGGATTCCATCCCAAAAAAGCGGTAAAATTTATCACCGCCTCGGGCAAATAACCCTGCCGCCGGTATTCGGTGATCCCGACGGCGCCATGCCGTTTGGAAAGCTTGCTGCGGTCCGTGCCCATGATTATCGGCAAGTGCGCGTAAACCGGGCGCGGCAATCCCAACGCTTCCTGCACCAGAATTTGCCGGGGGGTATTCGAAATATGGTCCTCGCCGCGGATCACGTGAGTGATGCCCATTTCATGGTCGTCAACCACGACGGTAAAATTATAAAGCGGCGAATCCAGATCTTTGGCGATCACGAAATCGCCGGTGAGCTTCGTATCGAACTCGATGTCGCCGCGCACCATGTCGGCGAATTTTATTTTCTTGCTTTCGGCGCGGAATCTGATCACGCATTTCTTGCCTTGCGCGGCCATCCGGGCGGCCTCATCTTTGGAAATGCCGGCGCATTTCCCCGAATATACCGGCGGTTCGCTACGCGACATTTGGTATTGCTTTTGCGCCTCCAATTCCTCCTGGGAACAAAAACAATAATACGCCTTGTCTTCATCAAGCAATTTTTGCAAATATTTCCGGTATATATCTCCCCTATCCGTTTGATAAAACGGCCCTTCATCCCATTCCAAACCCAGCCATTTCAAACCGTCGATAATATCATCGGCAAATTCTTTTTTTGACCGCTCCTTATCGGTATCTTCCATACGCAAAACAATCTCCCCCGCGTTCTGCTTGGCGAATAAATAATTAAAAAGCGCCATCCGCACCGTGCCAACATGCATGTATCCGGTCGGCGACGGCGGAAACCGGACTCGAATCTTTTTTTGATTTTCGTCGATCATTAAACTTTATTTTTAATTTTCGCGCCCATTTTAAACGCTTAAACCCCTACTATCACCGATTCGCGCGTTTGACAATATAATCGGCGATCACAGCCGCGGCATCGGGACGCGCGAACTGAGCCGCCGCCATTGACATCGCCGCCAAAGTTTCGGGAAGATTCATCAAATCACCGATCTTTTCCAAAAAAAGATGACTCGTGAAATTTGCCTCCTCGATCACCAAGGCCGCGCCGGTTTGCGCGTAAGCATAAGCGTTTTTCAATTGATGATTTTGCGCCGATTCCGGCAACGGTATCAAAATACTGGGCTTTTTAACCGCCGCGATCTCAAAAATGCTGCCCGATCCGGCGCGGCTGATTATTAAATCAGCCGCGGCGTAAATATTTGCCAACATCCGCTCATCGGCAAACCCCAACGGATGATAATAATTCAAATCATCGGTCCGCGCCATGATCTTTGATTCTTTAACGATTTGATCGATATTTTTCGGCCCGGCGACATGAATGATTTCATAAAATTTCAGCAACTCCGGCAACGCGTCCAAAAGCTTGTCGTTTATTCTTTGCGCCCCCAAAGATCCACCGATCACCAAAATAATCGGTCGGCCAAGTTTCAATCCCAAGGCGCTGGCTGCCTCATCTTTGGATCCTAAAGATAATTCCAACCTGGTCGGATTGCCGGTCAAAATCATCTTGCCGGCGTCAAAAAACCCTTCCGTGCCCGGGAAAGAAACAAAAATCGCCCGGGCATATTTGGAATTTTTTTGAATCGCAAGCCCCGCCACAATATCGGATTCCTGCAAAAAAACCGGAATTCGCAAAAGCCACGCGGAAACCACCACCGGGAACGAACCGTGACCGCCCTTCGAAAAAATCAAATCGGGATTGACAAAAAACAAATAAAAAAACGATTGCAAAACCCCCAAAGGCATCTTTATGGCGATGTCAATAAGATTTTGCAAAAGCGAAAGCGGATCATAATAGCGCCTGATTTTCCCGGAAATAATCTTTCGCGATCTGACTTTTTCCTTGGCAAGCGTCACATTGCAAAAATTATCGCCCGGACCCATATAGGAAATTTTAACCCGCGCGCCGTAATTTTTGCGCAATTCGCGAATTATCGCCACAATGGGATAAATGTGGCCGCCGCTGCCGCCGCCGGTAAAAATTATCTTCATTTTTTTATTGATGATTTTAAATTATTATACAACAATCGTTTCAACTTATAAAATGAGAGCGTTGAATAATTGATTTCGCGAACTATTTTAAACTTGGCGAATCCGTAAAAACAATAAAATTCAACAATTATTCAACGCTCTAAAACTCTCTTATCTTAAAATCGCGTGTTTTTATCGTTTTCCTGCCGGGAAACATTGAGCAAAAAACCAACCGCGGCCAGCTCGACCATGATCGCCGTCCCGCCATAACTTATAAAAGGCAACGGGATTCCGCTTAAAGGTATCAATCCGATCGTTGACGAAATATTAACCATGGCCTGAAAAACGATCCAAAAAGTAATTCCAAAAACCGCCAAATATTCAAATTTTTGCCGGCAACGGCGCGCGATCAAAAAACCGCGCCAGGCAAAGATCGCGAATATGGCCGCCAAAATCGCCCCGCCGGCAAAACCAAGCTCGTGCGCGTAAGGCGCGAAAACCGAATCGCCGATCAACTCGGGCAGCAACGAATACTTGGAAGACGAAGAACCAAACCCCTGGCCAAAAATGCCTCCCGATCCGGCGACTATCAATGCTTGGTTGGATTGGAAGTTCTTGCCCAAAGGGTCGGCTTGGGGCGAAAGCCACGCGGAAAATCTTTCAAAACGATAGGGCTCAAAATAAACCAACGCTGAAAGCAAAAATACTCCGGCCACCACGATAAGCAACGAATGTTTTAGCGGGGTTTTTGCCAAAAAATACATCGCGAACGCGGTAAGCGCGGTGATCCCGAAAGTGCTCAAATCCGGTTGTTTCAACAAAAGAAAGCCAATTAGCCCGACCACCAGCAAAAACGCCAAAAAAGTATGCCCAAATTCTTTATTCTTAATCTTCGAGCGAATACCGATCATCCGCGCGTCAAGCCAGCTGGCAAGATAAATTATAAAAGTAAATTTTAGGATTTCCGACGGCTGGACCGTGGCAAACCCCAAATGAATCCAACGTTGCGCCCCGCCGGCCGAAAACCCGATCCCGGGAACAAATATCAAAATCAGCATCAACACCGAAGCCAAAAGCATCAACGGCGCCGCTTTGCGGAAAAAAATCAAAGGAATCTTATAAGCCAAAAAACCGGCGGCGATCCCCGGAAAAATGCCAAAAACCAATTGATGAACGATGAAATAATAGCTGTCTTGATATTTCGCTTGAGATAAAGACGCCGACGCGCTCGATAATATCAAAATTCCCAAAACCAAAGCCGCGGCCGCGGCCGCCAACAACACGAAATCCGGTTTTTTGGAAGTTTCTTTTGTCATTTTTGATCGATCCGGCCGATTTATTTAATTACTTTGAATTACAAAATCCAAGATAATTACGCCGGTCATTTTGCCGCGGCAGCCGCCAAGCAAGTTTTAAATTGCTCCCCCCGATCGGCATAATCGCGAAACCCGCCAAAACTGGCCGAAGCCGCCGAAAGCACGCAAATTTTGCCTTTTTCGGTTTTGACAATAATTATTTTTGCCGCCTCATCCATTGTCTCGACAAAATAATGATCAATTTTTGCCAGCCTTTGGTCAAGTCCGGATTTTTGCGCGATTTTTTTAATTTCGGCCCATATCCTTTTGCCCGTCTCCGGAAAAAGTATCAATAACGCGATATCGCTGTCAAGTACCGCGCGTGCCAATTTGCCAAACGGCTGGCCGCGATCAAAGCCGCCGGCAACCAATGTTGCCAATCGGCCGCCAAAAGTTTCAATGGCCGCCACCGCGCTTTCCTGAATGGTCGAAAGCGAATCATTATAGCAATCGATGCCGCAAAAATTACCGGCAAACTCCAATCGATTATCCAGCGGCTTAAAGCCCGCGATTGCCTCGTTGATATCCCCATCGGAAACCCCCAATAATCGGCCGATAATCGCGCCGATCTTGGCATTCTCCAAATTAAAATCGCCGATAAGCGCGGTTTTCCCCGAAAACTTCCAATCATATTTATCGAAAGCGATTTTTTGAGAGATTGCTTTCATGGCGACCGCCGCGCTTTCTTGATTCGCCGAATTATAAATTAAATAATCGTTTCTATCTTGATGCAAACATATATTCGCTTTCGCTCGAATATATTCGTCATAATCATAATAATAATCCAAATGCTCCGGATAAATATTTAAAAGCACGGCAATCCACGGGCTAACTTCCAATGAATATAATTGATGCGCCGAAAGCTCGCAAACAAAAAAAGTTTCCGCGTCCGCCAAATCCAAATAAGAAAGCATGGGTGTTCCGATATTGCCGATCAAAAAAACTTTTTTGCCGGCGCGCTTGATAATTTCATAAATAATCGTCGAAGTGGTGCTCTTGCCCTTTGTTCCGGTAATGCCGATAATTTTGCCCGGGCATTGCTTGAAAAAAATTTCGGTTTGCGAAGTTATTTTTTTTAAAGCGTAGGCTTGTTCTATTTCCGACAAATGAATTGGAATACCCGGCGATTTGACCGCTAAATCGCAACTCCGCAACAAAGATAAATAATCATCGCCGAATTTTTGCTCTATCCGCGGGTTTGCCGTCAAAATTTCCTTGGCCTCGCGGCTAAGCCGCGAAAATTCGACTCGATCGGCGACCGCCAACCGCGCTTTAATCTTATTTTTTAAAAAAAATCCCAAGGTATCCAGCCCTTCCCGGCCAAGCCCCAAAATCAATATTTTCTTATCCCGATAATGCCGCCAATCCATAAGTGATAATAATTATAGTCAAATTTTAGCATATTTTGGCAAAAAATACGAATTAAAAAGCAATTTAAAAGGAGAGGTGCGGCGCGCTTCCCTCAACCGCCGGCAACCCATGTTTCCGGCAATTGGCGAAAGCGTTCCGCAGAGCTCTCCTCGATTTTTTGAGCGTTCATCGCGCCCCAAAATATGAGATAAGTTTCAAAAAATAATTCCCTCCCTCCCTCGCGACCGACATTCCGATGATCCGCGAAAAAATCCTTGCCGGCCAAACATCAATAACTTAAAAAATTAAATTTTGAAACCGCGAATTTGAAAGGTGCTAATTTGGCTAAAATAACTTGCAACATCATTTTACCCCGCCTCAATCCAATGTCAAACCAACTTATCCACAGCCAATCTCGTTTTTCAATAATTTTGCCAAACTTGCCGGCAGATTGCGATCATCACCCCAAGAAAAAAGAATTTCCTCCGACTCTTGCCCGATCTTTGGATAATTTGGCATAATTTTTTTTTCAAACACATCAAGCAGCTTGGGCTTTGGCTCAACGCGTTTTTGCCAAGAAAGATAAAACGCGGCGCGCATCTCGCGCGCGGTTCCCACGCATTCAAACGGCTTGCAAGCCCCTTGGCCGCAAAGATCCAGCATCACCGGCGCCAGATCTTGGTTTTCAAAAAGATCGCTTCCCCAAATTAAAACCGCGGTTTTTACGCCGACAAACGGATAAAGCATGACAAACACCGACAAACACTTGGAACACCGTCCGCACCAGCCGCGCGTCCCGGCGGCGCGCGCCGCGATCGTGAACGGCTTGTTGCAGCTTAAAAAACAATCGAAATAACGCGGATAACGGCTGAAAATTTTTGTGATTTGAATCTCGTAAAGCGGCCGCAAAAAACTGAAATAGTCGACATTTTTTGCCAAATACTTTTTTGAATAACGCCGAAACTTATTTTCAAATTCAATTGATTTGGAATATTGATGATTCACCGATTTTCCCAAATATTCCACATTCCCCTCTTCGGAACTTCTTTCCTGCGACATAACCGTCGCCTTGCAGCGGAATAACGCCGCCAACGCCGTTCCCAACACCGACAATATCGCCGAAAACGGCGTGTGGCCGTTGAAATATCCCCGGCGGTTCAATTCAAGCAATTTTGGATCGATCGTCCGTTCAACATGGATATTATCGGTTCCGGCAATATTAACGCATTCTTCCAAATCGCGATTGGCATTCAACGTGAAGGTCAAAATTTCGGCCCCCGATTGGCGCAACATTTCCAAGGTTGCCAGCGAATCTTTGCCGCCGCCCAAAGGCGCCAAAAGACGATTGCCGGCAATGTTAATATCCGCCGCTTCATATGGTATTTTTTGACCTTGGAACACGACCTCGAACTCCGGCTTAATATAAGGTAATTTGTTTTCATAAAAAAACTGCCCCATATTGAATATCAGATCCTGCCAAAAAACAATTTGTTCGCTATCCAAATACCCCGCCTTGACGACAATTTTTGGCGCGCAAGCGGTTTTCCAATAACTGGGAATTTCGGCCAATCCCAAATTAAAAACCAAATTGGAAACCGCGGCTTTGCCCAACTCTTCAACGCGCTTTTCGTTGACGCCATGAATCGTCAGCCGAGGCGCGAATTCAATTTCGTTCATTTTAAAACAAAAATTCGCGGTCAAATCCCCGCTTTTTATTCCCCAATCGAATCTTTCATAAACAAATTCCGGATATTTTTCTCGGGCCTCCTCTAAATTCATTGATATCTTTTAATTATATCTACTGGCCCATCAGGCGGATGGCCACGCCCGAGGCCGCGAAAATTATGCCCAAGATCCAAAAACGCATCGTCACCTGGTAAGCGGGCCAACCAAGCGCTTCAAAATGGTGATGGATGGGAGTTGAAAGCCAAAGCTTTTTTTTGAATATTTTTTTATGGATCAATTGAACAATCACCGAACCGGCCTCCATTACCAGCAAACCGGCAATCAACGGCAACACCGCCACCGAATCGGTTAAAAACGCCACCACAGTCATGGTGCAAGTGAGGCCCAAAACCCCGGTCTCGGACATATAAAATTTTGCCGGCGGGATATTAAACCACAAAAACGAAAACAGCGCCCCGCAGATCATGGCGCAAAAAGTGGCCAAATCGGCCATTCCCTGCGAAAACGCGATCAGCGAAAACGCCCCGAAGATCGACGCGAACGCCCCGCCGGCCAACCCGTCCAAACCATCAATCACGCCCCCGGCCCATGAAGCCAGCATCACCGCGATAAACAGCGGCACATAAAAAATCCCAAGATAAACATCGATGCCGATTGGAAAATTAAACAAAAGCGGAATATGCATGGTTTCATAGCCAAGTTTGTCAAAAAACCACCAACCGCCAATCAATCCGATCAACGCCACGATTGCCATCCTTCTCTTGAAGCTGATCCCGCCGCCGATATACCGGCCGCCGCCGTAAACCGTCAAAAAATCGTCAAAAAATCCCACCAAAGATCCCGCCACCAAGGTGAAAAGCGGCAACCACACTTCTTTGCGCGTCAAAAAATCAAGCAACGAAAACCACCAAGGCTGCGGAATTCCCAAATTGGCCCAGATTTGTTCGGGAATATTAACCAACATCCAAACCGCCATCGTCAATACCAACACCGACGCCCAGATCAACAATCCGCCGCCGCGGGGCACCGTGGTCTCGCGGCCTTTGTGCAACGAATAAAAAACCGCGGCTTCTTCGCCGGTGATGGTTTTTTGACGCGCGGTTTTTTTCCAAAATTTAATGCGATTTAAAAACGCGATCAATCGCGGCGCGGCCAAAAACGCGATCGCGAAAGTAATCGCGGAAAACGCCAGCAGTCTGATGATATCGAAGGTAAAAAGCGTCATCTGCTCTTGTTATTGGCATAGTTCACCAATTTTTGCATTTGCGCCACCCGCGCTTCCGGCGACGTCGTTCCCAAAATAATATTAACATATCTCGCCTCGTTTCCATTTTCAAAAATCGCGACCAAACAACCGCCGGCGCTTGCGGTAAATCCGGTTTTACCGCCGATCAGCGCCTGGCCATCCCAAAGATTAAAACCAAACAATCCATTTTCGGTCAAATAGGGCCCGGGAGTGATTGTCATCGAAAAAATTTCCGGCCGATTATCAAGAATATACCCAATCAAAGCCAACAAATCATCGGCGCTGGAAACATTGGCCGGCTCTTTGCCGATATCCAATCCGCTGGAATTTTGAAATTTAGTTTTTTCCAATCCCAAATCCTTTGCCCTTGAATTCATCATTTGAACAAACCGATCATGGCCGGCGATATCGGCCAACGCGAACGCCGCGTCGTTGCTGGAATAAAAAAGCATCAACTCCAATAACTGGCGCGCCGAATAGGACTCGCCAAAAAGCAAATTGCCGAAAACCGGCACATCCGGCTGGGCCGCCGCCGCTTGGCTAACCACGATCCGTTTTTCCAAAGGATAGATATCGCCGTTTTCCAAGATCACGACCGCGGTCATCAATTTGGTGAGCGAAGCGATCGGCAAGGTTTCATCGGAATTTTTTTTGAATATCGCTTGGCGCCGATTATCGGCCGAAATTTTTTCACAAATCGCGGCTTTAGCGTCAACATCAAAATCGGACTTTAAAATTTTGGGCGCGGCCGCGAACACCATTTCGTTGATCGGCTTGGTGATTTGCGCGGCCAAATAATTTTCGATCTGCTTTTGGCCGCCATCAACGGCCAAGCAAAACGATCCGCCCGCGGCCAACGCGAAAACAAACAGCGCCAATCGCTTGGCCGCGCTCCAAAATCGCGATCCAAAATAATTTTCCCGCCTCATTGTTCGCGCCATCGGCGTTGAAAAAGAAATCCCCATTATTTTTTCAATTTTTCAATCGCAATCCCCAACTCTTTCAATTGCGCCGGATTCGCGACAGAAGGCGCGTTCATCATCAAATCGCGCCCATCGCCGGTTTTTGGAAACGCGATGGTTTCGCGAATATTGGGTTCACCCGTTAAAATCATAATCAAGCGATCAAGCCCCCAAGCAATCCCGCCATGCGGCGGCGCGCCATAAGAAAACGCTTCCAAAATATGGCCGAAATTTCTTTTAATGCTTTCGGGCGACAATTCCATAATTTCAAAAACCTTTTTCAATAATTCGGCATCGTGGTTGCGGATACTGCCGCCGCCAATCTCCAATCCGTTTAAAGTAATGTCATATTGCGCCGCCAAAATATTTTCAATATTCTTTTTGCTCGCTAAATCATTTTGATATTCGGGCATTGCCGCGGAAAACGGATTATGCGTGAATGTCCATTTGCCGCTTTCTTCTTTTTCGAAAAAAGGAAAATCAACCACCCAGCAAAATGCCAGCGAATCGGGATTATTTTTGTCATGCCGCAAATCAGGCCTGTCGGTTTGATATTTTCGCATCGCGTCTTTGTATGAAATTCTGGGAAACGGAATTTCTTGAATTTCTTTTTTAGGCGCGATTGTTTTCACCATTTCAATCAGCATTTTCTCATTAAGCCGCATTATTTCTTCTTGATCGACAAAGCTTGTTTCCAAATCAAGTTGCGTGAATTCCGGCTGGCGGTCCCCGCGAGTGTCCTCATCGCGAAAACATCGCGCGATTTGAAAATAATTTTCAACTCCGGCCACCATCAACAATTGTTTGTATTGCTGAGGGCTTTGCGGCAACGCGTAAAAATCGCCCTTTTGTAATCGCGACGGCACCAAAAAATCGCGCGCGCCTTCCGGCGTCGAACGAGTGATATAAGGAGTATCGATTTCGATGAAGTTTTTGCTCGTTAAAAAATTACGGATAAAATTAACCGCTCTTTGACGAAAAACAAGATTTTTTTGCAAACGCGGGCGGCGCAAATCCAAATAGCGATATTTCAAGCGATGTTCTTCGCCGATATCATAGCCGTCGCTTTCCACCGAAAAAGGCAAGGTTTCGGCTTTGGCCAAAACTTTAAACCCCTCGACAAAAAGTTCGATCTTGCCCGTGGCGATCTTGTCGTTGACCATGTTTTCCGGCCGTGCGTTGACCGTGCCGGTCAGCTCCGCCACCCATTCGCTTCTCACCTCTTTGGCCGCGTCAAAAAACGGCGTCTTGGGCACAATCACCGCCTGCACGATGCCCGTCCGGTCGCGCAAATCAAAAAAAATCACCTTGCCGTGCGCCCGCACCGTTTGTACCCAGCCGCAAACCCGCGCCCTTTGCCCGATCATTTGCGGCAAATCCCCCGCCATTGACCGCTTCAATTCTTTATTTTCTTTATTTTCTTTATTTTCCATAATTTTTTCGCAAAAAAAATCCGCCTCCCCGATTTTTAATCCCATTTTTAATCCTACCTCATTCCCCTCCATTTTTCAACGCCCGCCCCCTGCCCGCCGTCTATCGCCGCCCGTCCCAATTTTATTGCTCGCGATTCATCCCCCGCTCCCTCCTATTTTATTCCCCGCCCCAAAAAAATTTATTCCACCTTTCGGGCGAAATATACAATAAAAATAATCTGCCGTTTTAAAAAATCAACGCAATAGCGTTTCGGCAAAAATTTTATCAAAATTTTCCGAATTCTCTTGATTAAACAATGGCAATCCGATCAACCTGTATTTTTTATTTTCCGCCTTCAACAAATCGCCATTCCCGTATTTTTCGCTTATCTTTTTTAAAAAATCCTCTTTCCAGGCCTCTTTGCCGCCGCTAAAATCGCCGCTGGCATCGGCAAATTGCCCGCCCTTGGGTTCAATAAAAATCTGATAATACAAATTGCCGGTTTTGCCTTTCAAAAAAAGCAAAAAATCCGGTTCAAAACCGCGCCCTTGCTTAAAATCGTAAATTTTAAAAATTTCCTCATTGCGCAATAAATAAACCTCGTCATATTTTTGCCGCAAATTGCCGATTTTGTTTTTCAAAAATTCCAGTAATCCCCTTTCCTCGCCGGTCCCGTTAAATCCGTCCAAAACATACCATTCGTTTCGCGAAAGTTCGGCTTCCAAGCTTTGGCTCTCGGCATTAATAATCACGTTTTTTTGCTTGGGCGCGCCAAACAATTCCGCAAACGAAAACGGCTTAAATTCCGGCGTTCCCAAATATGGATTGGCAATCTCTTTTAAGCCCGCCGCGAGCTTATCAAAAAATTCCAGCATTATTTCCAGCTTTTCTTTGCTTGATACATCATCCAAATCATTTATTCCCGCCGGAGCGATAATATTTATTTTAAAATCTCCGGCAAACCGCGAGCTTGCCAAATCGTCAACGGCGGCAATATCCAATTCGCCACGCAAATTGCAAAAGCGCAAAAGCGACAAATCTTTGGCGGCTTTAATGTTAATCGCCTTGGCGATAATATGTTTTTCAAAATCTTTTAACTTTTTATCGATAGTTTTTTTATCACCGCTGGCGGTTTGCGCCAAAGTTTCATCGTCTTTCTCATTAAGCAAAAGTTTTTGCTCTTTTAACGCGAAATCTTTGATTTTGTATTCTAAAACAAAATCTTTTTTCAAATCCGCCAAAGTTTGTTTGTGTTTTCGCGGATTATCAACCCTTTCGTTTTTCCAAATTTTAATTTCCTTGAAAAATTCCGTCTTTTTGAATTCATTTTTTAAAGCGAAAGTTTTTAAAACGCGGTCGTCGCGAATATAACCCCGATTTTTCAATTCCCGCTTCAATTCATCAACATACCGCCGCTCTCCCTCGGAATCGCGGCCGCCGCTGTGAAAATAAAATTCTTCCAAAACGCGCAATGGATTTTCCAAATCATTATCGAATTTGCGCCGATTTTTCTCAATTCCTTGGTAAAAAAACGGACAATAGCGCACTCCGCGGCCGATCAACTGGATTTCTTGCGTTGTGGCCTCGCCGGCTTTTCTCGCGCCGCCGGTGAAAGTTTCATCTCTCTTGCCCTCATAAAGCCGCACAATGTCAAACAAATTGAGCACATCCCAACCCTCGGTGAGTCGCTTCACCGTGAAAATCGCGCGAATATGATTATCTTTATCCTCCAAGCTGTTGAGCAACCGCTCCTGCTCTTCGGTGGTTTTTTCTTTGGTGGCCGCGATATTATCTTTTGAATTGGTGATGACGCAATTTCTTTTCGCGAATTCGTCTTGAATATAATTTATGATTTCGCGAATTTTGATTTTTTCGCTTTTGATAAACGCCGCCATTCGCAAAATCCGGCTTTTCCCCTGTTCGTATGTTTTGTTGGCGTCATTTTGATCTTGTTTGATATGCTTTTCGATATTTTTCAAAAAATCAAAATCCACCGGCGTCAACCGCGCGATCATTTCCAAAAATTCAAGATAATCGTTTTTTGAATCTTCAATAAATTTGCTGCGGAACAGAATCACCGGCTTAAAATTGGCCAAGCCGTGTTTCAACGCGATTTGATGGCGATACCAGTTGAAAAGCAATGCCAGCAAAATTTTTTCTTTTTTGGCGAATGTCGTTGAAATCAAATTTATTTCTTTGGTGTAACCAGCGTTTAAAAAATCGGCCAAACCGAATTTGTAAATTATTTTATTTTCGTATTTTTTCAAAACTTCCTCGTTTTTAGGAACCGTGGCCGTGAATTCCAACAAAACATTTTTATTCGCGCATCGTTTGTCATTGCCGCGATTTAAAATTTTGTTGATCACGGTGTCTTCCCAGCTTCGTTCAACCTCCGCGGCGCTGGCGTTTTCTTTTAATTCCGCCAAAAAATCAAGGTCTTTTTGCCCGTTTTTCATCGTGGCGGCGTTTAAATGATGGGCCTCGTCGGCGATCAACACCAAATCGCGTTTTCGCAAATCGGCCAAAGTGGTTGAATTTTCTTTGGCTATATAAACTGCGTTGTGCAATTTATGAATGGATGTGAATTTTATCTGAATGTCGCCGGAATCGTCAAAATTTTCCACCTTGCGAAGATTGATGATTTTATCGTCAATTACGATATTTTGGCGAAACAGATATTTGGGATGGTTTTTGTTGATAAAATTGTCTTCGGTTTTGCCGACAATGTTTTTTTGATTCACGAAAAATATAAAATGCCGATAGCCGTTTTTGTAATAATGCAAAATCAACGCCGCCATCAACAAGGTCTTGCCGCTGCCGGTGGCCATATTGAAAAGCCAATGCGTCAACCCAAAATCCTTTTTACGCTCTTTTATTTTTTCCCACAATAAAAAAGTTTCCAACGCCTTTTTTTGCCAATCCCAAAAATCATGGCGCAAATTAGCCGTGATATATTCGGAAATTTCCTGCTTGGGAATGCCATAGTCATAGGCAATCTCCTTTGCTTGGCTTGATAGATCTTTATTGGCGTCGTACATTTTATTTTCCCTCGTAAAAATCTTCGCTGAATGCGATATCGTCTTTTGCCAAACCGAATTTTTTGTCATGCCGCTCGCTGAAATTCACATACATCTGATTGGCGTCCAGCATTTCCAAAAACAAAATTTTTTGCTCGGCCAATTTCAATTTTTTGAACCCGGCCTCATTGATGATTTTTTCCCGAAAATTTTTGACCTCAACATTGTAATTCAAAAAATACCGCTCATACAAATCGCCAAACAATTTTTCCAGCTCCGCCAAACTCTTGGCCGCCAAAATCATTTCTTTCGCCCGCTCATTTAGCTTGGCCATCTCGCAATAAACAAACTCCCCGCCGCCCTTCCACCCCACCGCCTTTGATATTCCCGATTGATCACCCTTGATAACATTATCCAACCGAACCACGCTATCGTTTTCGCCATAATCCAACTGCTCAATCCCGATATACTGCCGCCCCATTTTGTGCGCCACCGCCGCGGTCGTCCCGCTTCCTAAATGATAATCCAAAATTATTTCTTCCGGCTCCGTACTCATCTGAATAATCCGGCGTAATAATTTCTCTGGCTTTTTGCCTCCGATTAAAGTTACACCTCCCTCATTTGAAATTCCATTCCATAAAATATCTGTCCACAGAGAACCTAATTCGCGAACAATAGATTTATTACCATTTTCATCTTGACGTATGTTTTTAGAATAAAATCTAACCATTCTGCCCTTGTAGCAATAAATTGGAGCTGTTTCTCGTTTATACAATGACCACCCATTATTTTTTTTCGATTCTTCCATTGCCGCTAATAAACCGGCTCCCGGCCCCTTCGGGCCAATAGATTGAAATATTCTATTAGCATTCTCAAAAAAGAATTCATACACGATATTTTCATTTTTCCAATCGCTTACATCGTATTTTTTTTCAAATTCATTTTTAATATTTACAACTTTCCATTTTTTATAATTAATTTCTTCCGGGTTTAAAATAATTTTTGAATAAGACAAATCAACGCTTGATTTTACCCATATTGGTTTATAAATTCTTTCGTTGTAATTTTTAGCATATATTAACAAATACTCACAATTTTTTGGCATAAACGGATTCTGATATTCATTTGCCGCACCCACATTCGATCGAACCTCAACGTATTGAACAAAATTTTGTTTATTTTTAGTTATATTTGTATTAAAAATTTCATCCATTAAAATTTTTAATAACGCTAATTGGTTATCATCAATTTGAACAATCATCGTTCCATTTTCGCTTAATAATTCCTTAGCAATTTCCAGGCGATTTTTCATAAAGGTAAGCCATGCGGAATGGTTGAAATTGTCGTTATAACCAAAACTATCCGAGCCGGTATTATACGGCGGGTCGATGTAGATTAGTTTGATTTTGCCGGCGAATTGTTGTTTAAGGGAATGGAGGGCCAACAGGTTGTTGCCTTTGATGATCAAATTTTCGCGGATGACGCCGTCTTGGCCGCGCTTTAATTCTTTGACTTTTTCCGCGCCTTTGGCGGTGTGGCGCGTCCAGCCCGCGAATGCCTTGGGATCAAAAAGCCGGTCAATTTCATCTTTGGCCAAAATTTGGTTAAAAAATATCTCGTCGCGTTTTTGATCTTCTTTGGCCATGCCGCCTTCCAAAACGCAATCTTTAAACGGCCAATCAAGCACCACTTCGCCGCGCTCGCCCAACAATCTGTCGCCCGCGCGCAAGCCGATTTTGTTTTGGTATCGGGTATAGGAATTGTCTAATTTGTTTTCGTCAATAAAAAATTTCAACTCGCTTTGTTTCAAAACAAAAACATCGCCAACTTTAATAAAATATTTTTCTTTGATTTCTTTGTCGGCCAAAAACAACGCCAACAAATTGGCATCCAGCCGGTCAATCAAGTCCTTTAAAAGCGTTTGATTCAATTCCTTGCCCTCTTTGTCCCAAAGCCGGCCGTCTTTTTTGAGCAACTTAAAAAACCTGTCCTTTAATTTATTTTCCATGGCGATAAATAAAAATCAAAATTGGCTCTCAATTGCCAATTTTATCACTTTTTGCCTTGCTTTTCAACCAAATTGTTCAACCGCCGGACAATGTCAACTCCGTCATTCAAGCAAAAACTTGACAAATAGCAGCATGGCTGTTAAATTCTTAATATAAAACTACATTGTCTTGTGGGGCTGAAATGCAGAAATTCGGCTCTACTGCGGGGCGTTAGTAGACTCCTTTTGGAGTATCCAAAGCGCTACGATGGGGGGCGCCGTCCCCCCAGTCCCACAAGAGAGTGTAGTTTTTCAAATACTTTCTGTCGCGCAAACGGAACGCCGTCACGACATGAATCTCCTCTCTTTCTTTTTCAAGACCAAATTCCGAACAGCCGATAATGATTTCCCCGACAATGGCCGCGGGGATTTTTTTTATTTCCATTGAGCAAAAATAATCCGCGTCGGCAACGGTTTTCACGAAAGCAAAATTTCCGCGCTTCTCCTTGGGATTAAGATATATTTTATCGGGATATCTCATGATTTTACGCAAATTATTCACGATAAACAAAAATTCTTCCGCGGGTTTTTTGTCATAAAGATGTTTTAAAGCGCGGGTTGTGACATAAGTATTCCGAGCGCAACAGATTTTTATCCCGCGAGCAACGGCAACCGTCAACGAACACAAAAACATTTTTTTATCAACAACAATCGATTTCTCCGGCGTGTTTTCTATGTATTGATGAAAAAAATCTTTTAACTTCATAATGATTATCCGGGCCAGGGTTCGATAATGAGATCCTTTTTGTTTTTCAACGGCAGGGATTGCCAGATTTCTTCGGTGATAAACGGCATAAACGGATGCAAAAGTTTGAGCGAATTGGCCAAAACATAGATCAAAATCGCTTTGGTATTCTTGGCTTCCAAATCATTTTTAGGTTCGCGAATCTGGTTTTTTGCCGCTTCGATGTAGGCATCGCAAAACTCGTGCCAAAAAAATTCATACAATTCGCGAATCGCGTGGCCAAACTCGTAATTATTGATCTTTTTTTCGGTTGATCGGGAGATCTTTGCCAATCCGGTTAAAATTTTGCGGTCGGCAGTCGTGATCGGTTTGGGCTTTATGGTTTGCGAATATATATTCTTTTGCTCGCCCAGCTGGCACAAAACAAATCGCGCCGCGTTCCAAACCTTGTTGCAAAACTTTTGGCCCGAAACCATCGTGTCCTCGTTAAAGTGAATATCTTGGGTTTCGGTGATTTGCCAAGCCAACCCAAAACGGGTGGCGTCAGTGCCGTATTTTTCGATCAATAACAACGGATCAACTCCGGTGCCCAGCGATTTGGACATTCGTTTGCCGTCCTTGGTGAGCACCGTGGCATAAATGATCACATCTTTAAACGGCGATTTTTTCATAAACTCCAATCCCGAAAACACCATTCGCGCCACCCAAAGATTAATGATATCGCGCGCCGTGATCAAAACCGAGGTTGGATAATATTTTTTCAAATCCGGCTTGCTCTTTGGCCAGCCAAACACCGCCAGCGGCCACAATGCCGACGAAAACCAAGTGTCAAACACGTCCTCCGACCGCGTCATTTGGCATTTCTTGCAAAACGGGCATTTTTGGGGCGCTTTTAACCCCACGATATATTTTTCGGCATCGTTTTGGCAAAACCACACCGGCAAACGCTGCCCCCACCACAATTGGCGCGACACGCACCAGTCGCGCGGTTCTTTAAGCCACGACGAATAAGCCGCCTCCCATCGTTTTGGACAAAACTTTACCTTGCCGGTTTTGGCCGCTTTCAAAGCCTTAGCCGCCAAAATGTCCATTTTCACGAACCATTGTTTTGACGGAAGCAACTGGATCACGGTTGAACAACGCGAACATTTGGGAATTTGAATATTATGATCTTCGATTTTTTCCAACAATCCCCGATCTTGCAAATCAATAATGATTTTTTCCCGCGCGTCAACGGCTTTCAAGCCGCGATACGGCTCGGGCGCGCTGTCGTTTATTTTACCCCGCTGGTCGATCACCGCGATCGTTTCCAATTTGTGCCGCTGGCCCATTTGCCAATCGTTGTGGTCATGGGCCGGCGTCACTTTCACCGCGCCGGTGCCAAATTCGATATCAATGGCCGGATCGGCGATTATCGGAATTTTGCGCCCGCAAATGGGCAAAATCGCGGTTTTCCCGATCAAATTTGAATAACGTTCATCTTTGGGATTTACCGCCACCGCCGCGTCGCCCAAAAGCGTTTCGGGCCGAGTGGTGGCCACCACGATAAATTCGTTTTCATTTTCCGCCAACGGATATTTCAAATACCACAATTTCGACAACTCGGCAGAATGTTCGATTTCCAAATCCGAGATCGAAGTGCCGCAACGGGGGCACCAATTCACCACCCGCTGGCCGCGATAAACCCATCCCTGCTTGTGGTAATACGTAAACGCCGCTTCCACCGCCGCCACGTAATCCGGATCCATGGTGAATTTGGCGCGCGACCAATCGCACGACAAACCCATGGCGCGCAACTGGTTCAAAATAATGTTGCCGTATTCTTGGCGCCATTCCCAAGCCCTTTCAATGAATTTTTCCCGCCCCAAATCGAACCGGCTCACCCCTTCTTTGCGCATTTTTTTCTCCAAAGTGCTTTGCAAGGCGATGCTGGCATGATCGGTGCCCGGCACACACAAAGTTTTATCCCCTTTCATGCGGTGGTAGCGCAACAAAACATCATGGATCGTGGCATTTAGGGCATGGCCGATATGCAGAGTTCCGGTCACGTTAGGCGGCGGAAAAACGATCGAAAATGATCTTTTCGATCTTGTTTTGGCTTTATCCGGATTAAAATAGCCCTTTTTCTCCCAATCTTGATAAATTTTTGCCTCGATTTCTTTTGGATTATATCTGGTTTCCATATAATTTTTACAATTTTTACAATCTAAAATTAGCACCAAAGCCGCGAAAAATCAAAAAACGGCAACCGCCGCGAAAAATTTCCGGGAATTTAATTATTCGCGAATTCCAGCGGCAAATCAACGGTGAATACCGTTCCCTTGCCCAAGCCATTTGATTCAACTTTTATCTTGCCGCCGTTGCCATGGATCATTTGGGCCGCCAAATAAAGCCCGATTCCCTTGCCGTCGGCGTTCACTTCCTTGGCCCTGCTGCCCCTTTCGAATATCCGCTTGAATATATGATTTTTTTCAACCGGGTCGATGCCAATGCCGGTGTCCGCCACGGTAATTCGCATTTTATCGTTCAAAATTCCCACCGAAACCGAAACCCCGCCCTCTTGGGTATATTTGATGGCATTATCAACAATATTGTAAATTGCTTCCCGGATGCCATGAGTATCAATATTGATCAAACCGACCGGCACATTGGGTTTTGCCAATTTTAAATAAATTTTCTTTGTTTTGGCGAAATTATTTAAATCCGCGATAATTCCGTCGATAAGCGCGATCGCGTCAGTGGGTTGCTTGACCACCACCCCTTTATCCATTTGAAAATGCGCCACATCCAACAATTCGTCAACCAGCCGAATCAATTTTCGCGTGGCTTCCATGCAAGCGCCGATTTTATTTTTTATTTTAACCGAAACCCGCCCGTAATTGCCGTCGGCGATCATGCTCAAATATCCCTGCACCACCGACAGCGGGCTGCGCAAATGATGCTGGGTGGAAAGCAAAAACTGGTTTTTAACCTCATTTAGCTGCCGCCACTCTTGATGAGCGATCTTTTCGGCTTCATAGGCTTTTTCGATTCTTTGATAAGCCGCCTTGATCTCTTTGGTTTGTTCGGCCACTTTTTCTTCCAATTTGCCGGAAAGCGCCTCCAATTCTTTTTTAGATTGTCTTTGAATAAAATTGGCCTGGATTATCCGATCGGTGCTTTTGTCAAAAAAATAACCGTAAGCGATCACCATAACAAAAATCGCGACCATTGCCGGCGCGGAAAGACCGCCCTCAAAAATAAAAAAAATCGCGAACGCGAAAAAAATCAATAAAAAACTGACAAATTGATACTGCAAAAACAAACAATTGCGAAAACGAGAATCGCAATATCGGCAACGTTTATAAGGATTGTGGCCCAAGTTTTCTGCCAGCCAGCATCTTTTGTTGCTATAGGAAACTTCGCCCAAACCTTTTCTCGCGGCATTGACATCATTTTCCATCGCTTGTTTTGGCAAATAATTTTTTTAAAAAAATATACATCAAAGTCGCCACGCAAAAACCCACGAAACACGCCAAAAAAATCAACATCGTCACGACCAACAAATAAATCCATGCCAAATCGACATTGATCCCCGAAGAAATCCAAAAAAATCCGGCCAAGAGCAATAATGCCGTGGCGCCGGAAACAAATCTTAGCTCGCCGTATTCCCGCGAATTCGGCATGCCGGCCCGCGTACCTTTTTTGAAAACAAATTTATGAAATTGATAAAAAAGATTCAACCTCATCGAAATGGTCCCCAAAATCATTAAAACCGCCACCGCCAAAATCAACCAATGATCGCGAATCAAAAAAGCGGCCAAAACCAACATACCGTACGCCGCGCGGGAAAATTTCAAAGAGTCGTCATAAATTGGCAAACATTTTTTCATTTTTTTTATTGGCGTTCACGCGACATTTCTCCAAAGTCGAATGAACGAAAAACCAAATTAAACCTATCTCAAACTCGCCGCGGCCGTTTCCTTAATCCGGCCCACGATCTTCAAAACGCTGTTGGCGCGCACCGGCGAAAAATCCTCTTCCAATCCGGCGTCGGCCACGAATTTTAAATCCGACAAAATTATATCTTGGGGAATTTGCCCGGAGAAAATCCGCGCCAGCAAAACCGCGATTCCCTTGACTATTCCCGAATCGCTGTCGATCTCATAAAACATTTTACCATCTTTTGATTCCGAATAAAACCAGGTGCTCACCTGGCAACCGCGGATCAGATTATCGCCGCTGGCCCGGGCGCGCGCGCAAGGCGAAGCGCTTTTGCCGATTTGAATCAAATATTTTCTTTTTTCAAACCAATTTCCATGCTTTTTGAAATCGGCGGCGATTTCATTTTGAATTTCATCGATTGTCATAATTTTCAATTTCAAAAACTAATCAAACATTTTCTTGGCTTCTTTGATCGCTTCGCAAAGATAATCGATTTCCTCTTTTGTGTTATAAAGCGCCAAAGACGCGCGCGTCGCCCCGTCGACTTGATAGCGCTCCCAAATCGGATGGGTGCAAAAATGGCCGGTGCGCGTTGCGATCCCCATTTTATCCAAAAACATGCCGATATCGTAAGCGTGAATTCCCGCCAGTGAAAACGAGAAAACACAGCTTTTGTTTTTTGGGGTGCCGTATATTTTCAACCCGTCGATGGCCGATAGTTTTTCCAAGCCGTAATCGGTCAGTTCTTTTTCGTGGCGCTTGATATTTTCCATGCCGATGGCGGTCAAATAATCCAACGCCGCGCCCAAACCGATCGCGCCGATGTAGTTGGGCGTGCCGGCTTCAAACTTCGACGGCAATTGCGCGTAAGTGGTTTCGGAAAAAGAAACGCGATCAATCATATCGCCGCCGCCTTGCCATGGCGGCATTTTGTCCAGCCAATCCTCTTTGCCGTATAAAACGCCGGTGCCAGTGGGGCCGTAGATCTTGTGGCCGGAAAACGCATAAAAATCGCAATCCATATCCTGAACGTCGACGATTTCGTGCTGGATCGCCTGGGCGCCGTCAACCAATACCGGCACGTTGTTTTTGTGCGCGACAGCGATCATTTCCTTTACCGGATTGATCGTGCCCAGCGAATTGGAAACATGCACCAGCGCGACCAATTTCGTCCGTTCGTTAAAAAGTTTTTGATATTCGTCCAAAAGCAAATCCCCGTTTTCGTCAAAAGGAATCACGCGCAATTTGGCGCCATTGCGCCGGCACAACATTTGCCAGGGCACGATATTGGAATGATGTTCCATCTCCGAAACGATAATTTCGTCGCCGCTTTTGACAAACGCCTCGCCAAAAGAAAACGCCGCCAAATTGATCGACGCGGTCACGCCGCTGGTGAAAATTATTTCGCGGGTGCTTTTGGCGTTCATATAGGCCCTCGTTTTTTCACGCGCCGCTTCATACATTTGCGTGGTTTGGTCGCTCAAAAAATGGATGCCGCGATGTACATTGCTGTTCAGCTCGGTGTGCATTTTGTTGATGATGTCGATCACCGGTTTTGGTTTTTGCGTCGTGGCGCCATTGTCGAAATAAACCAGCGGCTTGCCGTTCACCTTGCGTTTCAAGATCGGAAAATCATTGCGGATCTTTTTCACGTCAAACTTCTTGGGATTGGTCATGTTCATTTTGTTTTTTTAATCATATTTTCCGGATACACGCAACCATTTTCTTCCGAAAGCGGAAATTCAATGATAAATTCGCTTCCCTTGCCCCATCCGGCCGATCTGGCGAATATCCGGCCGCCATTGCTTTTCACCATTTGCGAGGCCAAATAAAGCCCGATCCCCTTGCCGTTGATATCAACGTTTTTTGCTTTCGCGCCCCGTTCGAAAGTGCGCTCGAACAACCCCTGCAGGTCTTTTCCATCCATGCCGATACCGGTGTCGGCCACCGAAACCCGCAAAACATCGCCCGCAACTTGCGCCGAAACCGTCACC
This sequence comes from Patescibacteria group bacterium, assembly GCA_034678605.1. Lineage (GTDB taxonomy): Bacteria > Patescibacteriota > Minisyncoccia > Minisyncoccales > UBA5738 > UBA5738. The sequence goes on from JAXDBQ010000007.1 coordinate 36,179, forward strand.
CCGCCCTTCTCGGTATATTTTACCGCATTATCGATGATGTTGTAAACCGCTTCCCTGATGCCGCGCGCATCCGCACTGATCAAAGGCAAAGGCGCCGGCGATCTTTCAAAGCGCAAATAAATGTTTTTGGATGCGGCCAATTTTTCCAGGTCGACAACAACCTCGCCAACCACCGCCCCCAAATCAACGTTTTGTTTAACCGCAAGCCCCTTGTCCATTTGGAACCGCGCCATATCCAAAAGATCATCGACCAAATTAACCATTTTTTTCGTTGCTTCCAATGCCGCGCCGATCTTTTCTTGCGCCCGACCCGGAACCGCACCGTAATCACCATCCTTCAACATACTCAAATAACCCCGCACCACCGACAGCGGACTGCGCAAATGATGCTGGGTGGAAAGCAAGAACTGGTTCTTGGCCGCATCTAACCGCCGCAATTCATCCGCAACAGTTTCGGCATCTTGCCGCCGCCGGCTTTCCAAGTGCGTTGTTTTGATCAAATAATATCCAAAAAAACAGAATAGGATAAAAACAAGAAAAGTTAATGTTTTCAACCAAGCAACCGGCATTAAAAACGGCAAAATAATTAAAATCAAACCCATTAATCCAACAAGAAATTCCGTTAAAATAATTTTTATTTGGAAAAGGCCGAATTTTAAAATGGCAAAAGCGATGAAAACCACATAAAAAAGAACCAAACCGTTTCCGAATGGAGGAACGGAAATACCATAAACCGGTAAAAAATTCATCGAGCCGCCTATAAACCCTATCAAAGTTCCAATCAAAAGAGCTTTTATCGAAAAATCGCGCGCGTCTCCGCAACGCCGACCTTTTTTGATCAACCGGACCATAAGATACCAACTATAAACAACATAGAACGCAAACAATAAAGAAAATAGATGATATACCAATCCCGGCTGCGGATACCAAGGCAAAGAAGCCATCGGCTTGACGCCGCTCACAAAAAACGGCGTAAATCCGAACAAAAATATTACGGATGAAAAAAAATATCCCGCCCTGATCAACCAACGGTTTTCGCGCAAAACCCCAAGGAAAACCGCCACCAAATGGAAATAAGTTATCGGAATAAATATCGCCGCAATATTCAAAAGCCTTCCCCAAAATAAAGCGGATTCTTCCGTATCGCCTCGCACAAGCCAGCAAAAATAAAAAAATGACCACGAAGCGACAAAGCAGCAAAAAACGGCAAAAACCCGGTTAAGGGCGGTTTTTCTATTTTTAAAATACACGATCATCCCTATAATGATGCTCGATATCGCATTAACGAATGCGGTGATTATAAAATAAGCCATGCTGTTATTTGTTTTTTCTGCATATCGCTATTTTTTGCATCTTCAATGGCTCGCAAATTATTTTAATATTTTCAAAACTTGTCTGTTGGAGTATTCTTTCGAATTGCGCGGGCGTTCTGTATATCATCGGCCAGTTTATAACATGATGAAGAAAAAAACTTTCCGCGCTGGGCGTAACCGTGCTTGTAAGCAACACGCTATTGTCATCCAGTAAATCGTATATTCTCTGGATCAGTGAGACGGTTTTACTATCTGATCGATATTCCAAAAATCCGACCATTTCGATTATTTGCGGCCTCCAATTTTTAATATACGGATCGATTTCCCGGGAACTTTTATTTATAAAATATAACCGATCCAAAACTCCCGCTTTTTGAGCTAAAATTTTCGCATGTTCCAATGCGGAGTTATCCAAATCAAGCAACTGGGCTCTTACAATAGCTCCCTTTTGCTTATATTCTTCCAAAATTTCTATAACTCCTTGGGCAGACCCGCTCGCTATCGAAAAAATTTTAATTTCCGGCGCTTGCGGCAATAAACGCTCGATCTCTTCCCTGAGGCATTGATTCACGAGTTTTAACCTATTCCTCATTGCTTGGGCATTTATCGTTTTCAACCAAAAAGCGGCGGTCGCACCCTCGATCCCTTTATCATCTTCGAAATTATGATTGTATAAAACATCCAATGCCTTCCAATTCTTGGCATTGTCTTTCACTTTTCTACATTCCCTGCTCAATCCGTCGATAAAAAAAATGTTTGTTTTCAAATTTTTTCCGAAAAACATTTTTTTAACCATCACCCAAATCGAAAAAACCCACATTATCGGCGCAATCAATTTATAGATCAACACGTTATATTCATAATTCATCTCGCTTCTTTCATCTGTAATAAAAGGAATTTTTTGAGGCATTTTTGTATTACATCAATCAAATTAAAATAATTCGAAACGATTGTTCAAAAAAATTTGAAGCATTTGGCGGAGGAACGGCAGGTTGTCGACAATGGCCGTGATCAAAATCACCAAAAATCCGATAATCAAGATCGCATCGATCAATTTGCTCATAATTTTTATCTATAGTTCGATTATAAATCATTTGTCGGCAATTGATAAGCCGATTTTCCCCAACCACACGAAAAAAAACAGGGGTTCAACCCCTGCAAATTCATAAATCATCGAAATGAGAGTTTTTTGGACATGATGTCATAAATGTCGCCGGCGCCCAAAACCAAGAGGATATCGTTGGCTTTGATTTCCTTTTTTAACTTCGAAATCAAGCCATTGGTTGGAATATGCCCCACTGAATCGCAATTTATCGCGGCGGCCAATTTTTGGCTGCTGGTTTTTTGGCAAATTACTTGGTTTTCGCGGCCGGCCACTTGGTAAATATCGGTGATCAAAATCTCGTCCAACGGATGTTTTTTGAAAACCTCGACAAATTGGCCAAAAAGCAAATGAGTGCGCCAGGCCTGATGCGGCTGAAAAACGCAAACGATCCTTTTTTTGGGCCATTTTTGGCGGGCCGCCGCCATGGTGAGCTTGATCTGGGTGGGATGGTGGCCATAATCGAAAACCGCGGTTATTTTTTTACCGCCAAATTCCGCTTTGCGGCAATCGAACCGCCGCCAAGATCCTTTGTATTTTGCCAGCGACGCGAATATCTTTTCATCATCGATCCCCAAAATCCGCCCCACAGCCAGCGCCGCCAGCGCATTGGCAACATTGTGCTCGCCGGGAATTTTCAAAACCCGGCGCAACAAATCCGCCTCGGGCATTGCCAGCGAATATCTATTCGCAAATTCCCCTGCCCCGCATCCGGCCGCCATTTTGACCGCGCCCGGAGAATCCGCACAATAAACCAAGCTTCCTCCCGGATTCAGATTGCGGCAAAAATCTTCAAACACGCCGATCAGGTCGTCCTGGCCGGAATAACATTCCATATGGTCCATTTCGATATTGCTCACCACGATGATCTGCGGCTGGTAATTCAAGAACGAGCGGTCGTATTCGCAGGCCTCAATCACCAAATATTTCGATCTGCCGTACCGAAAATTGGAACCCGTCGAAGATCCTGAGCTCGCCGAAGGACCGAATTCCTTCACCTTGGTCCCCACGATCACTGTGGGATCGAGTTTGGCCGAGGCCATCATCAAGCCGATCATGGCCGTAATCGTGCTTTTGCCGTGCGCGCCGGCCACGGCAATGGTTTGGTATTGCTTGGTCAATTCACCCAGCGCCTCGGGATAGCTCATCGCCTTAATGCCGCGGGCGCGCGCCTCAAGCAATTCCGGGTTTTCGTTTTTCACCGCCGGACTGAAAACTACCAGATCCGGCGCCAGTTTGCCCAACCCCTTATTGCCGATCTTGATCTTAGCGCCCAATTTTTTCAATTCGGCGGTAATTTCGGACGATTTCAGATCCGAACCAAAAACCTGCCACCCGTGCGCCAGATAATAGCGCGCCAGCGCCGAAACCCCGATCCCGCCAATTCCGATGAAATAAATTTTTCTTATTTTTTCTTTTTGGTTTTTCATATTCAAAATATTCAAATTCAATTATCCGCCCAATTTAACGCTCTCCAAAACGGTGTATTGCGGACCGCCGCGCCGCAATTCGCTTTCCA
>JAXDBQ010000008.1:0-36883 GCA_034678605.1 Patescibacteria group bacterium
CCAAATTAATGCAAAATTTGAACGTCGTTCGCTTGGCAAAAGAATCAACTAACGTGATTTTGGCGAAATTTAACCTGAATTCGCTTAATTAACGGCTAATTTGGCCTGGATTTTGTCAAAGTATTGATGAACAAATTTTTAAAAGACATATTCAGCCAGCTTGACGTGATCGGTCAATGCCGCAAATACGCGGTGCCGCTCCGGCAATGCCCGCAATTTTTGTTTTTGGTGATGGGGAGCGTGACCGTGATCGCCATGGCGGCTACCTATGTAATCGGCATCGAGTCGGATAACGATCCGGAAAAGGTGGCGCTGGTGGTGATCTTTTTGGCGCTGGTGATGATGGTGATCTCGTTTATCATTTCGCACAGCTTTGAGCAGCTGGCCGAAACCAGCCGCTTGAAAACCGAATTCGTGAACATCGTTTCGCACCAGATCCGTTCCCCCTTGACCAATTTGAAGTGGATCGTGGAGATTTTGATGTCGGGAATGCTGGGCAAAGCCGAGAGCAAGCAAAACGAATATTTCCGCATTTTGAAGGAAAATCTTGAAAGGATGCAAAAATTGGTCAACGAACTGCTCACGGTGTCGCGCATCGAAGCGACAAAATTGATCATCAAAAAGGAAGCGTTTTCGCTTGAAAATCTGGCGCGCGATTTGGTCAAGGAATTCGAGCCGATCGCCAAATCATCGAATGTGAAAGTTCAAACCGAATTTTTGGGCAAGATCCCCAAGGTTGACGGCGATCCGTTCCAGGTTTTGCAAGTGGTGGAAAACTTGCTCTACAACGCAATCCGCTATATCGGCTATCCGGCGGCGGGCGCGGGCGCGGCGGAAAAAAAACAGGGCGCGGTGGCGGTGAAGGTCTATGCCCGCGGCGGTTATGTTTTTTGCGAGGTGAGCGACAATGGCATCGGCATTCCCAAGGAAGACCAAAAATATATTTTTCAAAAATTTTTTCGGGCCGAAAACGTGCGCCGTTATCAGCCGGGAGGGTCGGGGCTGGGGCTTTACATCGCCAAAAATATCATTGAAAAATCAGGGGGGAAAATGGGTTTTTCCAGCGCCGCGGGAAAAGGCGCCGCGTTTTGGTTCAAATTGCCGGCGGCCGTTGAGATTAAAAATTAAAACTCAAATGTTAAATGATAAACAAAAATTAAAATTAAATTTTTAATTTTAAATTTTGATTTTGTTTATAATTTATAATTTGATTTCAAATTTAATGAAGAATATACTTTTCATCGAAGACGAAGCCGTGATGCAAAAAGCCGTGAGCGATTTTTTGGCGGTGGCCGGCTATAATGTGATTTCGGCGTTGGACGGGGAAACCGGCGTGGAAATGGCGCGCGGCAAACAACCGGATTTGATCCTGCTGGACATAATTTTACCCAAAAAAAACGGCTTTGAAGTGATCGGCGATCTGAAAGGCGATCCGCGGACAAAAGAAATTCCGATCATCGTGCTCACCAACCTTTCACAAATGGAAGACGTGAGCAAAATGATGGAAAAAGGAATCACCACTTATTTGCTGAAAAGCGATCAAAGTTTGCAAGATATTTTGGCGATCGTCAAAAAAACCTTGGAAGGCGGCCAGAGTTGATATTCAAATTAAAATGAAAGTTGAACCCCAGCAATTAAAAGCTTTTTTGGTTGATGCCAATTTGTTGAGCGCCGACCAATTCGACGATTGCGCTCGCGCCGCCGCCCAAGACCGGCGGCGGCTTGAGGATGTTTTGATCGAGCGCAAATTGATCGATGGCGAACAGCTGTTGAAAATGAAGGCCTATATTTTGGGGATCCCTTTCGTGAATCTTGAAAAAGAAAATATCCGTTTCGAGGTTTTGAATTTGATTCCCGAGCCGGTGGCGCGGGCCAACAACATCGTGGCGTTTCGGAAAACCGGCGATAATTTGGAAGTGGCCATGTTGGATCCCGAAGACCTGCGTATCATCGATTCCATTAAAAAAACCACCGGGTTGGCGGTGTTGCCGCGGCTCACCGACGCGGCGGGAATCAAGAACACCATCTTGCGTTATCAAAAGACCTTGATGGCCGAAGTGGGCGATCTGGTTGGGGTGCCGGCGCCAAGCGGCGGCGGATCTTTGAAAATGGTTGGCGATCGCGCCGACGCGCCGCCGGCCGGCGGCGACGGCGAGCTCAAAAAAGCCGCTCAGGAATTGCCGGTGATCCGCATCGTCGACACCTTGATCAAGCACGCGATCTTGGAACGGGCATCGGACATTCACATTGAACCAACCGAAAAAGAAGTGGTGGTGCGCTATCGGGTGGACGGCATTTTGCGCGACGCGATGACTTTGCCCAAATCCGCGGCCGCGGGGATCGTGGCCCGCGTCAAAGTGCTTTCCAATTTAAAACTCGATGAATGCCGTTTGCCGCAAGACGGCCGCTTCAAGGTTGAAAGCGATCAATGGCGATATTCATTGCGGGTGTCGACTTTGCCGGTTTTCCACGGCGAAAAGATCGTATTGCGGCTTTTGGCCGAAGGCGCCAAAGCGATGCCTTTGGAAAAATTGGGATTTAGCGGCGCCGGTTTGGAAAAAATAAAAAACGCCATGCGCAAGACCATGGGAATGATTTTGATGACCGGGCCCACCGGATCGGGCAAGACCACGACTCTTTATTCGATGATGGACATTCTAAACGAGCCGGGCGTCAATATTTCGACCATCGAAGACCCGATCGAGTATCAGATGCCGCGCGTGAATCAAACCCAGGTGAACGCGAAAATAGGCCTCACTTTCGCCAACGGGTTGCGCACGCTTTTGCGCCAGGATCCCAATATTATCATGGTGGGCGAGATCCGCGACAATGAAACCGCTTCGTTGGCGATTAACGCGGCCCTCACCGGCCATTTGGTGTTGAGCACTTTGCACACCAACACCGCGGCCGGCGCGATTCCGCGCCTGATCGATATGAAGGCCGAGCCGTTTTTGATCGCTTCCACCGTGGAAGTGGTGATCGCTCAGCGCCTGATGCGGTGTTTGGCCGATTCCCGCGAGGAATATTTTTTGAAAGATGCCGATATCGAGCACTTGAAACACTATTGCGACACGGTTCGAATCTTGAAAATTTTAAAAGATCATGAAATAGTCCCGGCCAAATCAACCTGGCGCACGATTCCGTTTTGGCGGCCGCGGCCGGCCAAGGATGCGCCCGACGGTTATCGTGGCCGGATCGGAATTCATGAGGTCTTGCAAATCACTCCGCGGATCAAGGACTTGATCGTTAAAAGCGCCACCGCCGACGCGGTGGCCGAGGCCGCGATCAAGGATGGCATGATCACGATGTTTGAAGACGGATTCGTGAAAGCCGCTCAAGGAAAAACCTCGATCGAAGAGGTTTTGCGCGTGATTTCGGAATAATCTTTTTCTTTTTAGCGGCTTTATTTTGTTTTTTTTGCTTATTGGCAAAATAAATATTATAATGAATTCATAGAGCGGCGCGGGAAACGCCGGCAAAAAAATATGCTCACAAAAAACGATCAAGATAACAAAAACGGAAAAAAAATTTTGGTGGCCGAAGATGATCCGTTTCTTTCGGACATTTATAACACCAAATTGAAACAGGCCGGATTTGACGTGGAATTGGCGATGACCGGCGAGGACTGCGTGCAAAAGCTTGCCGGCGGCGCGTACGATTTGATGGTGCTGGACATTGTTTTGCCGCAACTGGACGGCTGGGAGATATTGGGGCGGGTGAAGGAAATGCGCGCCAAGGATCCGGCCGGACAGATCAATCGGATGAAGATCATTATTTTGTCCAATCTTGGACAAAAAGAAGAGATCAAAAAGGGGCTGGATCTGGGCGCCGACGGGTTTATGATCAAGGCGCATTTCACTCCCAGCGAGGTGGCCGAGGAGATCGAAAAAGCCCTTAAGAACACCAATTAAATCCAAAACGCTAAATCCTAAATCCTAAACAATATCAAAATTTAAAATTTCAAATATCAAAACGAAAAACCCAGAAGAATTTTGTTTTGACATTTGAATTTTAGTGTTTGGATTTATTTAGAATTTAGAATTTAGGATTTAGAATTTAACTCACATGGATTACAATCTATTGTTGGCAAAATATTTGGGAGTGACCGTGGAAAAGAACGCTTCCGATCTGCACATAGCCGCGGGGTATCCTCCCATAATCCGCATCAACGGCGAGTTGTGGGCCATTCCCAAAGAGCCGCCGCTTTCGGCGCGCGACAGCCAGGGATTGGCGTTCGCGCTGATGACCGACGAGCATCAGGCGCAATTCTTGAAATTCAAAGAGATCGATTTTTCCTATGTTTTTGACGGCAAGGAGCGTTTTCGGACCAATGTTTTTTTCCAAAAGGGATGCATTTCTTGCGCTTTGCGCCTTATCCCGAGCAAAATTCGCACCGTAAGCGAGCTTAATTTGCCGCCGGTGATGCAGCGATTTATCGATGCCGAACAGGGGTTTGTGCTGATTACCGGGCCGGCGTCGCACGGCAAATCCACCACTTTGGCGGCCATCATCGACGCGATCAATCATTCCCGTTGCGACCATATCGTGACCATCGAAGACCCGATCGAGTATCTTTTCTTGCCCGACGCGTCGGTGATCGAACAACGGGAATTGAATTCCGACACCTATTCGTTTTCGATGGCGCTGAGGTCGGTTTTTCGCCAAGATCCGGACGTGATCATGATCGGAGAAATGCGCGACGCCGAGACCGTGGGGACGGCGCTCACCGCCGCCGAAACCGGCCATTTGGTTTTTGCCACCTTGCACACCAATTCGGCGTCGCAAAGCATTCATCGGGTGGTGGATTCGTTTCCGGCCGAGCAGCAGACGCAGGTGCGGGCGCAGTTGTCGGCGTCGCTTTTGGGGATCGTTTCCCAGCGGCTGATGCCTTCCAAAAAAGGCGGCATGGTGCCGGCGTGCGAAGTTTTGTTCAATAATTTCGCCGTGGGCAATTTGATTCGGGAAAACAAAATTCATGAGATTCCGCTGATCATCGACACTTCTTCCAAGGACGGGATGATGTCGCTTAACAAATCATTGGCCAATTTGGTGAAAAGCGGCGACATCGATCTTGAGAAAGCGCTTTCTTATTCGTTGAATCCGCAGGAGTTAAACGCCCTCATTTAAAAAAAAATTCGAAGCACGAAGCACGAAATCCGAAACAAACACGAATTTTTTAAATTCAAATTTTCAAAACAAAAATACAAATTTGTTTTTAATCTTTGAAAATTAGAATTTCGATATTGTTTCGATATTCGATATTCGATATTCGATATTTGAATTAATGAAGTTTGTTTATCAAGCCAGGAAAAAAAACGGGGAAGTGAAAGCCGGCATTATCGACGCGGCCTCGATCGAAAGCGCGGCCGAAGTTTTGCGGCGCGACGAGCTTTTTATCACTTTCTTGAAAAAAGAGAGCAAGGCCTTTGGCGGCCAGATTCGGCTTTTTGAAGGTGTCACGGGCAAGGATGTGGCGGTGTTTTCGCGCCAGCTGGCGGTGATGTTCGCGGCCAATGTTCCGATGGTGGATTCGTTGCGGACGGTGGGGGCGCAAGTTGCCAATCAAAGTTTTCGCGAAAAAATATTGAGAGTTTCGCAAACGGTGGAGGCCGGTTCGCCGCTTTCGGCGGCATTGGCCAAGTATCCGGATATTTTTTCGGCGTTTTTCGTGGCGATGGTCAAGGCCGGCGAGGTTTCGGGAAATTTGTCCGAACAGCTTAATTATTTAGCCGATTATCTTGAAAAGCAATATTATCTTGCCGGCAAGATCAAAGGCGCGATGGTTTATCCGGCGGTGATCGTGGCGGTGATGTTTGGGGTGTTGTTTTTGTTGAGTTATTTTGTGATGCCCAATCTTACCTCAATGTTGATCGATTCGGGCGCCGAATTGCCGCCGCTCACCCAATTCGTGATCGGGTTCACGAATTTTATCCGCGGCGTCGGGGGCGTGATCTTTTTGCTGGCGGCGGTTTCGATCGTGGTGATCGTGGCTCGCTATTCGCGCACCGCCGGCGGGAAAAAATTCTTCGACCATTTGTTTTTGCGCCTGCCGGTTTTCAAGAATTTGCTGAAAATGCTTTACGTGAGCCGGTTCGCGGACAATTTGTCAACCTTGATCAAGGGGGGCATTCCCATCACCCAGGCGCTGGAGATTACCGCCGCGATCGTGGGCAATTCGGTTTATCGCGACGCGATCGCCAAAACCGTGGAGGCGGTGCGCAAGGGGCAAGCGATCTCGGCGACATTGTTTTTCCATCCCGATTTGTTTCCGGCGATGTTTTCGCAAATGGTGCTGGTGGGCGAAAAGACCGGTTCATTGGAAAAAAGTTTGTTGGTGATGGTGAAATTTTATGAAAAAGAAACCGAAAGGGCCATTGACGGCATGCTGGTTTTAATCGAGCCGGCGCTGATCATCGTGCTGGGTTTGATCGTGGGCGGCGTGGTGGCGTCGGTGATGATTCCGCTTTATTCCTCGATGGGCAACATTTAATCATATAATCATATAATCATATAAGCGTATAAGCATAAGAGCAATAAGGACATTTGGCCATGCGCTTCGTTGGCCATGGGGTCATAAATTTTGGCGATATGGTTTTTAAAAACAAAATTCAGGGGTTCACATTGATTGAATTGTTGATCGTGATCGCGATTATCGGTATTTTGGCCGGCATGGTGCTGGTGGCCACCAACAGTTCCCGCAATCGGGGGCGGGACGCGCGGCGAGCAAGCGATTTGAGGGCGATTCAATCGGCGCAGGAGTTATTGTTTGGCGATGATGATCATTACACGCAATCGGCGATTGATGCAGTGGGGAATTTTCCGGCGGCGGTCAACGGCGCCGGCCATCAGTATTTGAAGGAAACAGTTGATCCTCTTAATAATGATGATTATAAATATATTTGGTTGAAAAATGATATTGATTGCGGCGGCTTGCCGGCCGGCAAATATTATTGCGCTCTGGCCAAGATGGAGGAAAAAAAGAATTGCGCCCCGAATTTTCGATATTTTGTGGCGAGAAACGGCGGGTCGAAAGAAGTGTGCGCCGCGGCCGATTACATAAAAAACGCGCCCCCCGCTTGCGATCAATGTTTGGCGTTTTGAGCCGACTGATTGTTGAAAACGCGATTTGCATTTTTTGATCGTATCGGCGTATAATATAAACGAAAGGATATTTATTGAAAGGTCGAGAGTTTGTTTTTGTCATTTTTGAAAAATAAAAAACAAAAGTCGTTAAGAGTAAAAAATTAAAAGTAAAAATAAAATGCAATCAAAAAAAACAGGTTTCACGTTAATTGAATTGCTGGTGGTAATCGCGATCATCGGCATTTTGGCCGGCATGGTGCTGGTGTCGATGACCGGCGCGCGGCAAAAAGCTCGCGATGCCAAGCGGCAGTCGGACATGCGGGCGGTGGTGTCGGCCCAAGAGATGACCTATGGCACATTGGGTCATTATTATCAATCGGCCGCGGGTGATTATGACGCCGCCGGCGAGGTGATCAGCGATGGCACGACCACTTATTTGACCGTGCCGCAGGATCCGGGCGGCGGCACGGCGGTGGCGTGCGTGGCGGCGCCGGTGGCGGGAACGGCTTACAGTTACAGTTATTGCATGCTTGACAACAGCGCCGCGTCCGGTAATTTCTGTTATTACGCTCGCTTGGAACAAAAAATCCAAACCAACGGCACTGACAAATGGGTGGTCGTGGCCAGCGAACAGGGAAGCGGGTTGCGCACCGATACGCCGGTGAGCTTTGCCACTTGCATTCCCAATTAGTTTGTTTTTTTGAATTTTTCCCAAACGCCGGCGCGAGCCGGTTTTTGGTTTTAGATTCATTGTGTTAAAATAAACAAATGGAAATGTTATTTTGGATCATCTTGAGTTCGATCTTTGTTTTCGGGGCCGCGATCGGCAGTTTTTTAAAAGTGATATTTTGCCAAGCACCCCCTTGTCAAAAACATTGTTTTTGCTAATATAATGGTATATGGCGAATATTGAAGACCAAATCATATCTTTTAACCAATGGCATTTTGATCCTTCTTTTCGGTTGGCAACCAGCCCAAAACCTCGCGACCTGTTTTTTTATTTGGTTGAAAATTTCATCAATAAAGACATTTCATTGTCGATTTCCGGGTTGAGGCGGATCGGCAAAACCACGATTCTTTTTCAGCTGATCAATCATTTGCTTGATCAAAAAACCGACCGGCGGCGGATTTTGTATTTTCAGTTTTCCGAAGAAACGGTGAATTTGGAAAAAGTTTTGTCTTTGTTTTTTTCCCGTTTTTCCGCCGAAGAAACAAATCGCGGCGATTTTTATATTTTTTTGGACGAATTGCAATACGCCAAAAATTGGCAATTTTCGTTGAAAAGCCATATTGACAAAAACAAAAGAATCAAATTTATCGTCACGGGATCGGCGTCGATTTATCTTTTAGGCCGCGCGCGGGAAAGTCTGGCCGGCCGTTTGCTTGATTTTCCGCTCGATCCGTTGAGCTTTTCGGAAATGTTGCGGTTGAAAGAAAGCCATCAAACTCAATATTCCGCCGTTAAAGCGTTGCAAGACGGCGGAGAATTGGAAATTTTTAAAAAAATCCAATACGAAAGGATTCCTTTTAAAAAACTGTTAAATGATTATTTGCGGTTTGGCGAATTTCCGGCGCTTTTGCCGCATTTGGGCGATTTTGAATATTCGCGCAAATATTTGCGCGACGGGATTATTGATAAAATATTGCAAAAAGACATTCGATTGTTTGAAGTTGAAAAGCAGGAAGAGATAACTTCGCTTTACAAAATTTGTTGTTCCGCCGCGGCGCAAATGATAAATTTGCGCGACATTTCCCGTGAAACCGGCCTTTCTTATCCGACGATCAAAAAATATCTGGCGGTTTTAAAAAAAACATTTCTTGTTGAAAGCGTTAAAAACAGATTGAGATCGATAAGATCGCGCGAAAAATCTTTGGACAAGGTTTTTCCGGTTTCGATTAATCTCGCCGCCGCGGCGCTTTCGATCGAAGATCCCTTAAACCCGCCCTATTTGGATTTCAAGGGTCATGTGATCGAAAATTTTATTTACAATAGCGTAAAAAAAATCGGCGATGTTTATTATCACAACAAAGCCGGCAAGGAAATTGATTTGATCGTCGAATCGGGAAATAAAATAATCACTTTGGAAGTGAAAAGCGCCGATACGATAAAAAAAACCGACCTTAACCATTTAATTGATTTCGCGCGCAAAAAAAATCTTGACAGAGGTTATTTGGTTTATGGCGGGGATTTGGATGTTGTTAAATTCGGGAACAAAGAAATTTACCTTATTCCTTATTGGTTATTTTGAAAAAAAAGCGGACATACGAAATATCCGCTTCACGTTTAGTGGTTTCATATTACCATTTCAAGCGAATAATTGTCGAGGCGATAAAAAAGGGTATAATTAAACAATGGAGGGTTTATTTTGGATCATCTTGAGTTCGATCTTTGTTTTCGGCGCCGCGATCGGCAGTTTTTTAAATTGCTGGATCTGGCGGTTTGAAACCGGCCAAAGCGCGTTGCGCGGCCGGTCGATGTGCCCCAAATGCCGGCATTCGCTGGCATGGTTTGATTTGGTGCCGCTGGCTTCTTTCTTTTTTTTGCGCGGCCGGTGCCGTTATTGTCAAAAGCCGATCTCGCGGCAATATCCGGCCGTCGAGCTGGCAACCGGATTTTTGTTTTGCGCCGCGGCGTGGAAGTTCGCGCCGCTGGTTTTGGCGGGGAAATTTTTATTTTTCAATATTTTTGAATTGGTTGCCTGGTGGGTGATTTTGGCGGCGTTGATCGTAATCTTTGTGATCGACTTGCGCCATTATTTGATCCCCGATGAAGCGATCGCTTGGGGGGTGATTGGCGCGCTGGGTTTGCAATTGGCCCGTTTTTGGGAAAGCCAAACGCTTTTTGGCCGGTTTGAATGGCAAATAATTTTGGATCCGGTTTGGGCGGGCCTGGCCGCGGCCGGATTTTTTTTGGCGGTGTTTTTGGCCGGCCGGGGAAAGTGGCTGGGATTCGGCGACGTGAAGTTGGCGTTTTTGATGGGGTTGGCGCTGGGTTTTCCCCAAGCGCTGGCGGCGCTGTTTTTGGGGAACTTTTTTGGTGCTATAATGGGATTGGGGATGATTGCCGCCAACAAAATGAAAATGTCGTCCAAGATTCCTTTTGGTCCGTTTTTAGTCGCCGGAACTTTGGCGGCGGCGTTTTTCTTTGAATTTATTTTGGATTTTTATTTATCGATCGGAACTTGAAAATGAAAAAATTTTTTGCCAAAAATTCGGGGTTTAATTTGCCGGAATTGATGATCGTGATCACGATCATTGCCATCATCAGCGTCATGGCCGCGGCCAATTTGCGTGACGGCCGCCATCGGATCGCGCTCGACAACCAGGCGGCTGAATTCGCCCAGGATTTGCGTCAAGCTCAGGAATGGGCGTTGTCGCTGCGCGGCGGGGCGGCGGCGGCCGGCTATGGAGTTTATATCGAGAATGACGGGCTGAATAAATATATTTTGTATGCCGATTTAAATAATAATAAAGTTTATGATGTCGGAGACGCGGTCCAAAAAAGCGTTTCTTTGAACGAAGCGATTGAGATCGCCGCGCTTAATCCGGATCCGATCGATATTAATTATTTGGCGGCGGAAAGCGCCATGGCAATTATTAATGGCGGCGGCACTCAAACATTGGAAGCGGTTTTTCGCGTGAAAAACGCGCCGGCGATGACGCGCGCGGTGGCGGCCAATGTTGCCGGACTTGTTTATGTTGAACAATAAACCAATTCAAAAATCGCGATTACCGCAAGATAGACGGGGGTTTTCCTTGGTGGAGGTTTTGGTGGCGCTCGCGGTGGCCATGATCGGCATCGTGGCGGCGTTTGATTTGGTCAATCGGTCGCTGTCGCAGTCGAATTCCGCGGCAATGCGCCTCACCGCCGCGTATTTGGCCAAGGAAGGCGTTGAGATCACGCGCAATATCCGCGACAACAATTTCGTTGACGTTACCTTGGATCCATTGTTGTGGAAAACCGCCGGCGGCCTTGATCAGTGCAATGACGGCCATAAAGGTTGCCGAGCGGACTACGACGATTATGTGTTGAGAAAAAATGTCAATATGGACGCGGATCCGATGATTAAAAAATCGCCCGCGGGATTTTTTAATCACGATGTCGGCGCCCCCACGATTTATAAAAGGAAAATATTGATCGACGACAGCAACCCGGATTTCTTGGAGGTTGAGGTGGTTGTTTGGTGGGAAGATCGGGGCGCGCCGGCAGAGATTTCGGTGTCGTCAAAATTGTATAACTGGTGGCTGATCTAAACGCGCGTTTAATGTTTTTTTAAAATGGCCCGAATATCATTTTTTAAAAAAAATATCGCTTTAAACCAAGATTTTTTCAAAAAAATCCGGTTTGGGCGCGCTCGAATTTCTTTGGTTGGCGTCAATAAGAGCGGTTTCACTTTGGTGGAATTGATGGTGTCGATTACCATATTTTTGCTGGCGATGATTGTGGTTTCCGAGATTTTTTCGCGCGCCGTTCGCGCGCATCGACATCTTTTGGCGCAAACCCAGATCGTCAATGAATTGTCGTATGATCTGGAGCGTATCGGCCGCGGGTTGCGCCAAGCTAAAAAAGCAAAGGATTCGAGCTGTATCGCTCAAAATTCGAATTTTGAAACCAACATCGATCAAGATGAAATTACTTTTTTGATGGTTGGCCAAGACGGTTTGCTTAATTGCGTTAAATTTTACAGGGAGCCGCAACCTAACGGAAAATACGCGTTGATGGAAAAAAGATTTGGCGCCGCGGTTAATTTTGATTTGCCGATAACTTCGCCCGACATCAATATTTTGGAATTTAAAGTTTATTCCGATGATGTTTTTGGCTGGTCGCAAACCGACTATCGCCAGCCGCGGGCGGTGTTGCACGTGAAAGCGGAAGGCAAGAATGGCGCGGCTTTTGAAGGCCAGCTGGCGGTTTCCCAAAGAAGTCTTGATTTATTGATGGGGCCTTGAGCCAAAACCGCCGGATAGGCGTTTTTGAGAGCATTTTTAACTGGCAAATTGATGAAAACAAATATTACCAAATTGGCCCGCCGTTTATTGATTTTTTATCGTTTTCGCGGCCGGCAAGGGATCGCGATCTATTTGGCGATGGTGATCTTGTCGATCACTTTGGCGGTGGGATTGGGAGTGAATTTATTGGTGACCAGCCGCTTAAAAATTATCAATCAAGCGATCGATTCGATGGCCGCGTCCAACGCCGCCGAAGAGGGCACGGAATGGGCTTTGTATCAATATTTCAATGGTTATATTGACGAAAGCAATTATTTGGCGAATTGTAATGTTAACGGGATAAGCGGACTGTGCGCTTCCGTGGCCGGCGGCGGCGCGAGCTATGAAGTGACGGCGTTTATGTGTCCCAACGGCGTCGATTTTTGTTTTGATTCGGTTGGCGAATGCCGCGACGCTCAGCGAATCATTAGAAGCAATTTTGATTTATAGGAAAGAATAATACCATGCGGTTTTTTAAATTGCTTTGAATTACGAAACTCTTATTCGGCAAGTATTTTCGCGGAGCGCGGAAATTTTATTGCTATAAAATTTCCTAGTATTTTGCGTCGGTCGCGCAAAATAGTGCTCCGACGAAAACACTCGCCTCAACGAGTTTCGCAATTCAAGATAAATTGTCTTTAATTTGTTTGAAGGGTTATGGAAACCAGCGCAAAAGACGCCGCCGGCCGAATCGACAAGTTGATCCGGCTTATTAATCATTATCGCTATCTTTACCACGCGCTTGACCGCCAGGAAATTTCCGATGAGGCGCTTGATTCCTTGAAAAAGGAACTTTTTGATTTGGAACAGCGTTTTCCGCAGTTGGTCCGGCCGGATTCGCCCACGCAAAGGGTGGCGGGTGCGGCGTTGGAAAAATTTGCCAAATATCGCCATCAAACGCCGATGCGCTCGCTTGCCGACGCGTTTTCCGAATCGGATATGCGCGCTTGGCAAGAGCGTTTCACGCGGCTTTTGGCGGCTGATGAAATCGCGACGGTTGATTTTTTTTGCGAGCCAAAATTGGACGGATTGGCAATTGAGCTGGTTTATGAAAACGGAATTTTGGCGATGGGCGCCACGCGCGGCGACGGCCAAACCGGCGAAGATGTCACCAATAATTTGAAAACCATCGAGGCAATCCCGTTGCGATTGCGGCCGGCGGTTGAAGTCATTGCCGATTTGCGGGCCGCCGGTTTGGAAAAAATGGCCCGCGCGGTTGAAAAAAACGGGTTAAAAACCGTGATCGCGCGCGGCGAAGCGGTGATCGCCAAAAAAGATTTCGATCAAATCAACCGCCAAAGGGCCAAAGAGGGCTTGCCGGAATTTGCCAATCCGCGGAATTTAGCCGCCGGTTCGATCCGTCAGCTTGATCCAAAAATGGCGGCGGCGCGGCGTTTGGATTCAAATTGCTATTCGCTGGTTTCGGATTTTGACCAGGAAACGCATGAACAGGAACACAAATTTTTGGAGATCGCCGGCCTTAAAACCAACAACAAGTTCAGTCGTTATTGCAAAAATCTGGATGAAGTTTTCAAGTTTCACGGTTATTGGCAAAAAAATCGCCAAAAACTTCCTTACGAGATCGACGGGATCGTGGCGCAAATCAACAACAACCGGATATTTGACAAACTTGGAGTCGCCGGGAAGGCGCCGCGGGCGGCAATCGCTTATAAATTTCCGCTCAAGCAAACCGTCACGATCGTGGAAGATATTTTGGTGCAGGTGGGCCGCACCGGCGCGCTCACGCCGGTGGCGGTTTTAAAGCCGGTGGAAGTGGGCGGCGTGATGATTTCTCGGGCGACATTGCACAACGAAGACGAGATTCGGCGCTTGGGATTGAAAATCGGCGACACCGCGGTGGTGGGCCGCGCCGGCGACGTTATCCCCAGCGTGATCAAAGTTTTGCCGGAATTGCGCGCCGGCGATGAACGTGATTTTGTTATGCCCGAAAGTTGCCCGATTTGCGGCGGCAAGGTGGCCAGAAAAGAAGGTGAAGCCCACTGGCGGTGTAAAAACAAGGAGTGTTTCGCGGTGCAGGAAAGGGGGTTGGCGCATTTTGTTTCGCGCCGCGCGTTTGATATTGAAGGATTGGGTCCAAAAATTATTGAAAATTTGATCGGCCAAGGATTGATTCGCGACGCGGCCGATATTTTTTTGTTGCAAGAAGGCGATCTTTTGCCGCTGGAACGGTTCGCGGAAAAATCGGCCAAAAATTTAACGGCTTCAATCAATTCAAAAAAAACCATTTCGTTGCCGCGATTTATCTACGCGCTGGGCATTGGCAATGTGGGCGAGCAAACCGCGCGGGCGCTGGCCGAAACATTTGGCGATTTTGAAAAAATAAAAACCGCGTCTTTGGAAGAATTGCAAGCGGTTGCCGATATTGGGCCGGTGGTGGCCGCTTCGATCCGCGAATGGTTCGATATGGCCGCCAACCGGCGGCTGTTGGAAAAAATGTTTGCCGCCGGGGTGAATATCCATCCTTATAAAAAAACCGCGGGCAAATTGGCCGGCAAAACATTCGTGATCACCGGCGTTTTGGCAACAATGAGCCGCCTTGTCGCCAAAGACCGCGTGGCCGCCTTGGGCGGCAAAATCGCGGAAACGGTTTCCCAAAACACCGATTATGTCGTGGCCGGCGACAATCCCGGATCCAAGCTTGCCAAAGCCAAGAGTTTGGGGATTAAAATTTTATCGGAAAAAGAATTTTTGGAATTGATCGGCCCCTGAATTTGGCGTAGTTGTTTGTTTTTTTAAAATTAGGTTATAATCAAAATATGGAGGAAGAAAAAAATCCCGATTATATTTCTTTGATCGACGCGGCCAAATTGTGTTCGTATTCCGAACCCTATTTGCGTTTGCGCGCCCGGCAGGGAAAATTAAAATCCATCAAGCTGGGAAAAAAGTGGATGACCACTTCCGGCTGGATCGCCGATTACGAGCGGCGCGTGGCCGAATGGCGCGAGTCGTCGGAGGCGAAAAAAGTTTTCGTTCAAATCGAGCCGCCAAAAGAAGTGGCCGCGGTTTTGGCGTCGTTGTCCGCGCCGGCAGCCGTTGATAAAAATATAGTCTTGCCGCCGGTGGCCGCGCGCCGAAAATTATCGCGCCCGGGCGGCCAGGTTCTTCCTTTGCCCCGGGAAAGGTCTTCTTCCAAGGCGGCGATCGATTGCGGCTGGATCGGACCGTTATTGGCCGGGGCGCTGGCCGCGGTCGCGCTTTTTTTGGCGGCAAATCCCCAGGGTTTTCGGGCGATAAAAATCGATATTGATTCGATCGGCCAAGCCAGTTTGCGCCAGGCGGTTGAGTGGCGCGGCGCGGCGCGAGCCGCGATTGGCTCCGACAGAGTTGGTCTATTGCCGATTTTTGGCAACGGCAGTTTGAACGGTTTGGTGGACGAAATTGACGGTCTTTTTGATTTTTAACGGTTGATTTTTTTGATATGACGCAATTTGCTTTTCAAGCGAAATCAGCGGATGGCGCGGAGCAAAAAGGGACGCGCGAAGCGGAAAGCGAAAGCGATTTGGCGCGCGTTTTGCGTCAGGAGGGGTTTGTCTTGACCAAGGCCTTGCCGGTGTTTGCCAAAAGCAAAAAAAATCTGGCGTTGCCGTTTGTTTCCGGCGTGAGTTTGAAGGAAAAAATATTTTTTTGCAAAAATTTGCGGGTTATGGCCGGCGCCGGGTTGTCGTTGCCGCGGGCGGTGGGGATTTTGGCCGATCAGTCGTCGAGTCCGGTTTTCGCGCGGACGCTGTATGAAGTGAAAAACGATTTGATCAAAGGCAATTCGTTTTCGGTTTCCTTGGCAAAGCACGGCAATGTTTTTTCGGAATTTTTGCGGAGCATGATCAAGGTGGGCGAGGAAACCGGAACTTTGGAAAATGTTCTGGGGATCGCGGTGGCGCAGATGGAGAAGGAATATTCCCTCAAGGCGAAAGTGAAGGGCGCGTTGGTTTATCCGGCGGTGATCTTGGTGGCGATGGCGGGCGTGGGCATTTTGATGCTGGTCACGGTGGTGCCTCAGCTGGCGGCAACATTCAAGGAGTTGAAAGTTGATTTGCCGGCGACAACCCGGTTTATCATGGGGCTGGGGGGATTTATGCAGCAATATTGGTGGCTGGTGATTATCGGTTTGGGGGGATTGGCGTTTGCTCTTGGCGCGTTTTTGAAAACCAAATCGGGAAAAAAGGTTTTTGACGACGCGGTGTTGAAAATTCCGGCGATATCGGCGATCACGCGCAATGTCAATTCGGCCTACACTTTGCGGAATTTGAGCGCGTTGATCGGCGCGGGGGTTTCGTTGCCGCGGGCGCTGGAGATCACCTCGGGCACGGTGGGCAATTGCAATTATTCGGCGGCGCTGATGGCCGTGGAGGCGCGGGTGAAGACCGGGGAAAAGTTTTCCGACGCGATCAAAAACTACGGCCATCTTTATCCGGCGACCGCCATCCAAATGATCGCCGTGGGCGAGGAGACCGGCGAAACCAGCAACATTTTGGTCAAGCTGGCCGAATTTTATGAAAACGAGGTGGATGAACAAACCAAAGCGTTCGCCTCGATCATCGAGCCGGCGCTGATGATTCTGATCGGCGCGGTGGTGGGATTTTTCGCGGTGTCGATGGTCCAGCCGATGTATTCGATGATGGACGCCATCTAAAAAAATCGAAAATCCAAATGTCAAATGTCAAAAAAATTCAATTTTTGCGCCAAAGGCGCATCCGTCTTTGGCGGACAATTTCCAATAAAAGGGGGTTTTCGATCGTTGAGGCGTTGATCGGTATAGCGCTTGTTTCAATTGTGTTTGCCGGCATTTTTGGCGCGTATCGGTTGGGGGTGAAGATGGTTTGGCTCAACAAGGCCAAAGTTGGCGCGTCGGCAATCGCGGCCGGACATGTGGAATTGATTCGCGGGCTTCCATATGAATCGGTGGGATTGAAAAATGCCGTGTTGCCCAACGCGGCCGGTATTCTTGACGCGACCGTTTTGGAAACAGCCGGGGGCGTTCAATACACGACAACGATTTCGGCGGTTTACGCGGTTGACGCGGCTGACGGCATGGGCATGTCCGATTCTTGCAATTGGGATTATAAAAAAATCTCGGTGAAAACCGCGTGGAATGGCGATTACCCCGGAGAAGTTGTTTTTTTAACCGATATTGCTCCCCAAAGCCAAGCGCAGGAAGCGCAAACTTGTTTGAGCCAGCCCGGAGGAGTTTTGACCATAAGAGTTTCGAATTCGTCGGGGATTATGATTTCGTCGCCGGTTATTGAAATCCATGATCCTTTGAGCGGCCAGCTGGTTGATTATAAAGTTCCGAATACCGGCGAATATTCTTTCGCGCTTCCCGTTGGGATGTATCGGGTTTTAATTTCCAAAACCGGATATAATAATATTCGAACCTATGGCACCCAAGAATTGGCGGCGCCCAATGATCCGGATTTGATGGTTTTTAACGGCGCGGCCACGGAAAAAAGTTTTTCCATCGATTTGGCGGCGGCGATTTCAATAGACGCTGTTTCTCCCTCCGGGTTGAGTGATTTTAGCGATACTTTCGCGGATCAGCAAAAAATATCCGAATTTAACGGGACAGAGATTGATGGCGGCGCGTTGGCGTTGATTGGTCCGGCGCCTTTTTTGGCTTCGGGAAGCGCGGTTTCGACGGAAATTAATCCGGTCGATTTGGTTGGTTGGGGAGAATTTTCATTTACCGATGATCGGCCCGGAGGCACCAATATTATTTATCAGATTTTATATTTTGATGGCGTTGATTGGATATTGGTCCCGGACAGCTGCGTGGGCGGCAACGGTTTGGGATTGACCGCGTCGCCGGTGCAGCTTTCCGGAATTCCGGCGGCGGCTTATCCAAAATTAAAAATCAAGGCGGTTTTGTCCAGCGGCGATCCGGCGGCAACGCCTAAAATCAATAATTGGAAAATTAACTGGGTTTCGAATGTCGGCGCGCCTTTTTCCAACGCGATTGTTCATGTCCGCGGCCAAAAAACCATCGGCAAAGATTCGGCCGGCAATGATGTTTATAAATATTCGCGGGATTTGGCGCTTGATTCGTCGGGCCATGCCGATTTGGCGGATATGGAAAACGATTTTTATGATTTTTCGGTTGTCGCCGCGGGCGTTAATCTGATCGGGGCAAGTCCGGGAATGCCGCTTAATGTCGCTCCGGGCGCCTTCGCCGCGACGGTTTTATATCTTAACGCGCAAAATTCACTTTTGTTGGAGGTTGGGGATTATGACAGTCTGGATCCGATTTTTGGCGCGTCGGTTCATCTTGTCAACGCATCAATTGGCTATGACAGCGTCCAAAACACCGCCGCCAATGGGCAAGTTTATATCGCGCCGCTTCAAAACGCGGTTTATGATTTGGAAATTTCCGCTCCGGGGTATGAAACCTACGCGGGAAATGTTGCTGTTTTGGGGCAAACATTAAAATCAATAAATCTTGAAGTAGAGGATTGACGCGTATGGATAAAACAAAAAACAAAAGCGGTTTTACATTGATTGAAGCATTGATTGTAGCGGCGGTTTTTGGAATTTTATGGGGGGTGATCGGAGAATTTATAGTGATGATTTACCGCACGCAAAGTTATTCCACGGATCAAACATTGGCGGTGGCGGAAGCGCGGCACGGCCTTGATTTGATGATCAAAGAAGTTCGTCAGGCCCGCTACGCCGAAAACGGAGCTTATCCGCTGGAAAAATGCGGCGGCAAGGAATTTATTTTTTATGGCGATATTGATGGCGATGGCGCCGTTGAACGAGTGAGATATTATTTGGCGATTACCGGTTCGGGGACGCGAACGGCCGAATGCACGGCGCCGGCCGCCAATAATTCCTGCAATGTTGATTTTGGCGGTTTTTTGACCGGAACATTGAAATCCGCTCAATTGGCGGCGTCAACTTACGGCCGTTACGGGACATCTTCTCGTTTTTCGGAACTCTACGCGGATGGGAATTTGTTGTCCGGCAATATTTGCGTCGCGCCCGGCGATAATTGCACCGCTTGCGCTTCTCCGTGGACGGTGAATTGGCAGGGGTTGCAAACATTTAACGTAACGGCCGCCGCCGCGGATGGCGCCGTGCGTTTTACGATGGACGGTTCATCCGGAGTGACGGCGACATGCGGACCCTCGGGCGCCAAATATCCGTTAAAAGCGCGTTTTGTTTTTTCGTGGGTTGAAGAAATTATGAACGCCGATAATCAATTGAAGCGCGGCGTGATCGAGCCGACGGGCAGTCCGGCGGTTTATCCTTTGGCCGACGAAAAAATAACCACGGTAAGCTCTTATGTGCGCAACGCGCCGCCGGTTTTTACTTATTATGACGCCGCCGGCAATGAAATCTCCGAGGCCGATTCGCGGATATTGGCCGACACTCGATCATTGAAGGTGAATATGATCGTTGACGTGAATCCGCAAATCTCTCCTGAAAGTTATGAATTGCGCCAAATGGTGCGGATGAGAAACCTTGCCGATAATTGAAATCAAGACGATGGATCAAAAAAAACAAATTGGTTTTATCGCGGTTTACGCACTGGTCTTTGGCGGCGTCGCGTTGATGTTTTTGGCCGCGCTTTTGGGATACGCGACGATGCAATTTCGTTTGGCGGAGCGAAAAAACGCGTCGAATGAAGCCCTTAACATTGCCGAAGCCGGCATTGATTATTATCGCTGGTGTTTGAATAACGGAGTTGAAGCCGGTTGTTCGGGCGAGAAAAATTATCAAGATATTAACGGCGCGGCAAGGGGAAAATTTTTAATCGAGGCGGCGCAATCGGAAATGTGCGGCCAAACGATTAGCCGAACCATTACTTCAAAAGGATGGACAAATGATTTTCCCTCGGTGAAGCGAACGATTAAAGCGCTTTACGCGCGCAAGTCCGTGGCGGCATATTCGGGGATTATCAATGAAGGAGTTTGGTTTGGCAATGATGAAGCGATTTCCGGTCCGTTTATGGCTAATGGCGGTATCCGCATGGACGGTCCGCATAACGCGCTTGTTTCCAGCGCGGCTTTGTTGGCGGCCAACGGAACAACCACCGCTGAATGGATTTGCGACAGCAGTTACGGTTGCGGCGTTTGTCCGACAACTTATGGATGCCGGATATCCGCCGGAAAATGCGTTTGTCCCGGCGTGTTTTCCACGACCGGCAATGCCAACCCCGGATTGTTTCGTTTTCCGGTGCCGCCGTTTGATTTCAATTCGATTACAATTAATTTGGCGGATATAAAAAATAAAGCCGGTAACGGCGGAATATATTTGCCCAAATCGAACACGATTAACGCCAATGGCAAGGGCTATCAATTGATTTTTCAAAGCGATGGCACGGTGAAAATCTATGTGATTACCGCGCTTTCGCAAACCGAAAGATTTAATGATTGTTCGGCCAGCCATTGTTATGATAAATTCACGATTACCGCCAAGACGCTTTATAACACCTATTCGATTCCGCCGGCCTGTTCGGTAATTTACGCGGAGGATCATGTTTGGCCCGAGGGCGTGATCAAAGGTAGAATTACTTTGGCCGCGGCCAATTTGATCGCGGCCGACAATATTGATGTTGACATTATTCTGGCAAACAATATTGATTACGCGTCCGGCGGTGAAAATGGATTGCTGGCGATTGCCGAAAAAAGTGTTTATATCGGGCCTCAGTCGCCCGATACGCTTGAATTGCGCGGGGTTTATGCGGCGCAAAAAGGAAAATTTTTCCGCAATTATTATTCAGGCAATATCAGAACCAATTTTTTTCTTTATGGTTCTTATATCAGCAAAGAACGACCCAATGAAACATGGGTTAATGGGTCGGGCACGGTGGTTTCCGGTTATCGCAACACTTTCCTTTATTATGACCCGCGTCTTGTTTATAACGCGCCGGCGTTTATGCCTTATTTGAGTCCGGATTTTAAAATTGTAAATTGGCAAGAAATGGAATAAAATGAACAGAGAAGCGTAAAACTAAAAGCGTAAAGCGTAAAGTAAAAAATCCGAGGGCCGTTTTTTGTTTTTAACTTTTCACTTTTTATGGTTGAATTTTTGTCGTTAAAAAAAGACGCGTTCGGGATCGAGATCACCAATGCCAACATAAGAATGATGAAATTGGCGCGCCGGGCGGGGCGGATCGAGGCCGTGGCCGCGGGAATGGCGCCGCTGGAAGAGGGCGTGATCGAAAACGAAACGGTGAAAGACGAAAAAAAATTGGCCGCGGCGATCAAAAAATTGGCGGCCAAGGTTTTTGGCTCAAAAAAGCCGCCGCGCTACGCGGTGGCGTCTTTGCCCGAATCCCGGGCGTTTTGGCAGGTGGTTTCTTTGCCGCGCTTAAACGATCAGGAGGCGCGCGCCGCGGTGATCTTTGAGGCGGAAAATTATATTCCTTTGCCTTTGGAAAAGGTTTATCTTGATTTTGAAATTTTGCCGCCGGTTGACGCGAACGCGAGCAAATTGGAAGCGGCGGTGGCCGCGATTCCCCGGGAAATCGTTGACGCGCGCCTGCGGGCGATCGACGGCGCCGGATTTGTTCCCCTCGCCATGGAGCTTGAATCGCAATCCGTGGCGCGCGCCGCGGCCAGCGTTGGGCCTTTGACTTCCGCGATGATCATTCAGATCGGCGATGGCAAATCCGAGGTCATCATTTTGGCGCGCGATTCGACGCGGTTTGTTTTTTCGATTCCGATCTCCAACGGTTATTTTGTCGACGCGATCGCCGCGGCGGTTAAGGTTGATCGCGCGCGGGCTGAAATTTTGAAATCAAAATGCGGCATCGAAGAATTGGGCCGTTCGAAAAGCGCGGGCGATCGCGCCGACCAAGATCATGAGCAACGGTTAATTTTCGAAGCGTTGATCCCGGGTTTGGTGGATTTTGTCCAGCAAATACAAAAATGCGTCCGTTATTGCCAAACGCATGGAGATTTTTGCTTGGCCGAGGGCAAGAATTTTGAACGGGTAATGATTTGCGGCCGCGGTTCCGATTTGAAGGGGTTGGATGATTTTTTGGCGGCCAAGCTTGGCGCGCCGGTGGAAAGAATGGTTTTGCCGATTGGGACGGGACTGCTTCCGAAAACAAGCAATTTTGGCAAAGATGACGGTTGCGGCAACGCGGTGGTTGCCGGTTTGGCGGTTCGCGCGATGAATATTGAAGCGGGTTGCGACGATGATTCAATCGAGACGTCTTTGCCCAAAATTCGCCGCCGGATGAATTCGCGATTTGGCGAAAATGGCAAAAATCGGAATTAATCAATTAATCATGGAACAACAAAAAAAAATCAATTTGCTGCCGCCGGCGCGCCAAATTAAATTGCGGCTGGAAGAAAAATTCAGGATGCTCGCGACCATTGAATTGGTTTTTTTGGCGGTGTTGGCGTCTTTCTGCTTTTTGTTGGCGTTGGTTGCCTTATTTTATCGGGAACAAGTTCGGGCGGCCGATGATTTGCTGATTGAAAAAGAAGATCAGGCCGCGATTTTTTCCGTGGAGGAGATCGAAAAAAAGATTGCCGCCGGCAATAAATTGGTTGCCATGATCGGCGGTTTTGCCGCCGGGCAAGCAAAGGTTACCAAAGCCGCGGCGCGAGTCGAGGCCGCGTTGCCGCCCGGGGTTTATTTGACGCGGCTGGTTTATTTTTCGGGCAAAATGAATTTGGAGGGGTACGCGCCGAATCGGGACATGCTGGCGGAATTTAAACGCGATTTGGAGAGTCAGCCGGGATTTTCCAATTTGGTTTTTCCCGCCGATAATTGGCTGGCCGGGGAAAATATCGATTTTAATGTTAATTTTGAATACAATGGAGGCGAATAAAAAAATAGCCGCGACGGGATTGATTTTTGTCGTCATGGCGGCGGTTGGATTTTTGTTTGTCGTCGGGCCTTTATTGGCCGATATCAAAGAATCGAAAGCGCGGGTTGTCGCCGCTCGTGAAAAAGCCGGAGATCAAGAAGCCCGCGTGGCCAACGCGCGCGAATTTATTGAATTTTCCCGGCGTGAAATCGGCGGCTTGGAGGCGGCGCAAGCGGCGTTTGCCGACGGGGCGATGCCGTTGGCGATCATCAATTGGCTGGAACAAGCGGCGCGCGATTCGGGCGTCAAGATCGAGTTTTTGCCGGCGGGCGAGGTGAATTCCAACAACGAATGGCCGGCGATAAAAATGGAGATGAACGCGACCGGAAATTTGGAAGCGGTTTTGCGCTTGGCGGATAAAATTGAAAACAGCCGTTATTTGATGGAGATTCAAAGTTTTGATCTTGAATTGGAAAAAACCATGTCCGGGGTTTCGCCGGCCGGCCAAAGGAAAGCCGCGGCGCGGATTTTGTTGAAAATATATGCCAAATTGCAATCCTAAAAAATTATTTTTGGCGGGGGAATGTTTTTTGGAAAAAAGCGCGCGGCGGCCGCATGGCGTTTTTTTTGGCTTGTTGCTGTTTTTTTCGTTGTTGGCGGCCGCGGTTTTTTACGCACCGGCCGAGGTTGCCGATCAGCCGGTTTTTTTGGCGCGAAAAGATTTGTTTGGCGCGGCCAAGGCCGCGGAATATCGGAAGGTGTTTGAATTTTTAAAACAGCGCGAAGTTGATCTTGCCAAGACGGCAAACACGGCTTATCCAAAAACTTTTGGCTTGGAATTTTCGGCAGGATCATCGGCCAACGGCTTGTCCGGCGATTCGTCGTCATCCGCGTCAACCTTGCCGATCGGCGATCCGCCCGGCCCGAATTGATTCCGCGCGTATTGACCGATTTTTGAATTTGCGCCATAATTCCTTTGCCGCGACGCGGCCGGATTTTGCATTTGATTTTTGGTTTTTGAATTTGAATTTTTTTTGAAATTGGAAATTGCTTGCCCGCCATAGCCTTGGCGAAGGCGGGAAAATTTTAACATTAAATTTTCTTCAAGAAAATTTGTCTGCCGCCCCCATAGCTCAATGGATAGAGCGCTCGCCTTCGTTTCGTTTGCCATTATGCCCCTATAGTTCAATGGACAGAACACTAGCCTTCTAAGCTGGATATGTAGGTTCGATTCCTACTAGGGGCACCGGCATAGTTAATGAGCAATGAGTTGATGAGCAATGAGTAATGAGATGCCAATCGGTTGAAATTAGATTTAAAATAAGCTAATATCGTTTTGGGTTGAATTATGGTGGCCATAGTGTAGTGGCTTCGCACCAGAATCTGTGGAATTCTGAGGACGGGTTCAAATCCCGTTGGCCACCCAGAAGGGGATTTTTTGAGAGAATCTCGTCCAAATTAGGTTCAAATCTGCCGTTTTTAGCAGGTTCGAACGCTTTATAAATGGCATTTACCTCTGTTGCTGCCTTTTCCACCAGGACAAGCGGTTTTTGGATTGAAATCGAGAGGATCCGGTCTTTTAGGGTGAGGTTCGAACCAAGCGCGGCAAGTATTTCTTTTTTGTCGTCCAGGCTGCCGTTGATGAATTTTTGCCGGGCGCTGGCCGCGAAGTCAAACAGCTTTTCGGCTTTTTCCAGCCAGTCGTCGACATTGCTGTCGCTTTCGTTGATCAAGGCCAGCAGTCTTGATTTTTCCCGGTTCATTCCGGTTTTCTTTTCCGCGAATTCTTCGGGGGTGATTTCCTCGTTCATTCTCATTTCCAGCAGCCGGTCAAGTTTTTTGAGGCAATCGTCATAGTTTTTCCTTTGGGTGGTCAAGATCGATTTCCGGCTGCCAACCTCTTTGCTGGCTTCTTCTTTGAGCTGGGCAATGGCCCACTGGCTGAATTCCGGCGGAATCTCGATCCTTTCCAGGATATCCATGATTTGTGCTTCCATTTCTTCCTTGCGGAGGTATTTTTGCGAGCAATCCGGACGTTTGCGCTTGGAGCAGCGGTAGAACGTGTAAAAATGGGCGTTGCCGTTCTTCTGGCGCTTTATATGGTCTTCGGCGGTGATTGCCGAGCCGCATTCGCCGCAGCGTATCATGCCGGTGAACGCAAATTTGTGCGGCGCATGCGCTTTGTTGCGGTTTCCCAGAATTATCTGGGCGCGGTTGAATTCCTCTTCGGTAACCATTGGTTTATGCTTTCCTTGGTACATGGCGCCGCTGTATCTGAATACGCCGTAATAAAACGGATTGGAAAGCAAAGTATAGAATTTACTCTTAACGATGCATTTCGGTTTCCGTTTGCTAATCAGGCCCAGCTCTTTTTCCGCGTATTTACCGATTTGTGCTACCGAGTAATTTGCAGTTAAAAACTTATCCCATAGTTTTCTGACCAGCGGGAATCTTTTCGGATCGGGGATAATGTTCTTTTCACCTTTGATTTTGAATTTGTCGTTCAGGTATCCCAGTGGCGCAACGCCCGGAAGCCAACCTTTTTCGGCTTTAGTGTGGAGCCCTCTTTTTGTATTCACACTTAAATCCCTGACGAATTGATTGGCCATTCCCATTTCAAAGTACATCATTAGAACATTGTCGGATGGGTCGTGACCTCGTTCATAGGTTTGAATACGTTGTATTGTGCTGTTTTGCAATAACCATTGCAGTGTGCCGCTGTCTATAGGGTTTCTGGTCAGCCGATCCAGTTTCCAGCAGATTATCCCGGCAGCTTCGCCATCGCAGATTCTTTTAATCATTGAGTTAAACACAGGGCGTCCTGGTGCTTTCGCGGATTGTGATTCCCGTAAGATATCAATAATGCGTAGGTTATTCCTCTTTGCTACTTCCGATAGTTCCTTGATTTGCGATTCAATCGAAGCAATTTGCCGATCATCGCTTTCGGAGGATTTTCGGGCATACAGGAAGTATTTGATTTTTTGATTGGTTTGCGTGTACATAAGGCTCTCAACAAACACAATGTCTTTAATAACGGAACAAGGCAAGTTGGTTGCTTAAAACAAAAATCAAATTTGTTCGGGCCGCCCGGGAGTTAAAATGTCCAGATTTCCCTATAAAATTCAAATTATTCGCCGGTTTGCTGTTGGCCGGAAAATTTGATTTTATTTCTCCTTTCGGCGTCTGCTTTTTTGGCCATTGCGAAGATCTCGCGGTTAGCGTCCTGGAGGTCTTTGATCATGGTTCGGTTCATGCTGAGGTTTGAATCAGTTTTTTCGGTAAAGCCTTCAAAAAGTTGCATCCAGAGTTTTACTTCCGCGGCTCTTCCGTGCTGGATGATCGCTTTGTAGAGGCAGGCAATGACATCGGGGGTGCGGCTTTTGGCCCAGGTGTCCAGGTGTTCTTTGACTGAATTTCGGAAATGGGTGTCTTTTTTCCAACCCACAAGCGTGGTTTCGTTTAGTTTATAATGGCCGGCGAAAGCCTTGTCGGTGTTGTATCCGAAGTCAGCTTCCCGAAAAGCCCGGGGCGTGGCCGTGAATTTGATGAATTCAAGGTATTCAGCTCTCTTGTATGGTGTTTTTTGTTCCATATTTGCGATTATAATTTGGTTTCCATTCTATTTTTGATTTTGAGTCGTTATATTCAAGCCAATCTCCACCATCTTCTGGAATAACCCACCACCTATTTTTGGACCACCGCATTTCTTGGTCGCCATAGTAAGGTTTCTCTTTTCCTTTTTTACCGTTTTCATAATCCGTAACTTTTTTAATAGCAGCAATATTCTTCTTCTTTAATAATTCTTCTTTATTGATTTCTTCTTCGTTACCATTTGGTGAACTTACTAAATTCACCTGTTGAACATTTTCTTCATCTGTTGAATTTTCTTTGATAGATTGTTCGCCAGCTGAGCAATCTTTTTTAGCATAGAATTCCATGTTTAATTTCCACAAATCGACTATTTCGAATTCATTTGTTGGTTTAGTTTTTCCTTTGCTGCCGATTACCCTAATCCAACCTCGTTTTATAAGTTTTTCCTGATTTTTTCTGACGGTATTAGGGCAAACATCCATAATTTCGCCAATAGTGGTTGGCGATGCCCAGCATGTGCCTTTTTCGCCGGCCATTCGTTTCATGACAAGATAAAGCGATTGTTCATATGCAGTCGAATGATTGACGATATAATTTGGTATCATCGTGAAATATTTTTTATCTCCGCTGCTGTCAATTATTTTTTGACTATTTTGATTATCCATGTATTTGGTGCCAGCGTTTTAAGTTACCCTTATTTAGCATTTCTTTGTTTGATTCAGGTATAACTTCAAGAACGTTATCCGGCGCGGCCAATCTCATACCTTTTTGTTCCCTTGCCCTTTTCTTTATGGTGAGCGGACACGCATTTTCTTCGGGTAGTTTATTTCGTAAATTGACTTCCGGATCAAGGACGCAGATATTGACTGAGCAGCTGCCGAATCTGGGGCAATGCATTAAATTATTTTTCGCTTTTTCTATTGGCATAGCTTTGTTCGATTAAGTTCGCTTAACTCTTTATTTGGGGTAGGTTTGAGGATGGCGCGAAATAAGTTCAAAAGTTTATTCCCAATTTCCAAAGCTTCGGAATCGTTTAATTCTTTGCCATATTTTTGCCTATAGATAGCCTTCAATTCTTCAATGGATTTTTGGGTTAACATAAAATAAAAATCAGACACTGTTTCCAGTGCCTGATTCTTATTAAAAAATTCAATGAATGGTTAAGAGTCAAAGCACTATAAAATAGTGTTTTTCTCTTCCATTGTCATTGAATTGACGACCCGCTCTAATTTGTAGCAAGATCCCCGGGAAAATGCTTATTTTGTCGTTAATTTATTCTCTTACCAGGATCTCGACTCTACAAATTGTCCTTGAAAGAAACGATATTAAATTTTAACTTCAATGTTATTTTAAGCCATCAGCAGAAACTGTCAATAGCCAGCCGGTTGAAATTATCGGAATTTAATGTAAATTAAAGCTGTAGTTCCAATTTAATATTGCTGGCGTAAGCCAGGCGCCTAAACTCGGGTTATTCCGGGCATGGTGCCAAGACCCAACGAAGATACTGAACTCCACGTTCAGCTGCTCTTCGTTGGGCCACATCGGGAAACCGGTGCGGGGGCCGCGAGGCCCCGCTGGCGTGGAGCTTTGTGTTATATTTATAACTTATATTTATGAAAGATTTTTATTCTCTTCAGCCTTCGACAAGAATGTTTGTTGTCGGTCTGGTCGCTTCATTTTTGTATTTATTTGAGATTGATCTTAGGTTAATTGATTCGATTGTTATGACTCGAGTGGCTTCAATGATCAACCTAATTTTTGTATTGATGTGGCCAGTTTCAATTTTTTCATTAGTTGTTGGCTCTTATAGGGGTGTTAAAGAGGTAAGGCAAAAAATAAAACATCCTTCATCTATGGGGCAAAAATCATGGTATAGATTGGCCATAGTTTCAGGAATCATCCTATTTTTTTGGGGATTGTTTGCTTTGATAAATTATCCGTTAGAATCTAATTTTAAGAGTAGAACATTATTTTTTGTAATATTTTTGTATATATTCTTTGCGCGTTTTGTTTGGAAAATTTTCAATTATATAGTTGTATCTCCTCAAAAAGACGAAAATGGAAAATAAAAAAGAGCCGGATTATAAAACAATAGCGGGGGCGTGGAAGATTGCTTCGGATTTTGCCGATGCTGAAGCCAAAAATGCCAATTCTTTATTTGTGTTTAACGGCACGCTTCCGTATAAAAAGGATATAATAGTTTTGGCATTGATAAATCTATTAACCTCGGATGATTTTCGCGCGTTGATGCACAAAAAGAACGGCGGCGATAAAGTATTGGATGAGCTTGCCAGTCTTTTGTTTAGGATCGCGACGATTTATATACCGGACGAATCTGAATATAAGGAAATCATTGGGTTAAAAAAGATTGGAGAAAAAATTGCAAAATGTGATTCGGTGGAAGATTTATTGCGTGAAAAATTTTGAGAAATGGCGGAAATATGCTAAAATCAAAGTGTGAGAGCTTAACAATTTAATTTCGAGCGCCACTTAATTGGCGCCGGATAATTCTGCTAAAAAGCAAGGCGAACCGGGAAATCTGCGGCAAGCTTTATGAATTATCGCGACTAACTGCAAAAAAAGGCGGTTGGGAGATTTCACTAATCCAAGAGGTACAAATCTTGGGGCATTCGTGAAAGCTCTTAGCCGCTTTTTCTATTAAAACGTCGACGGATGGCCCGGGTTTTGACTCTTTCAAAATTATGCAAAATCTGAAGAGAAAAATGCATTTTGTCGAATGCAATAATTGCGGGTTTGCCGTTGTGTTCGATTATCCAAACGAAACGTTCTTTTTCTGCAAGGAGCACAAGTTTGGCGTTAACGTGCCCGATGAAGATCTTGGTATCAGCCATATTTGCAAGGGTTGCGGCAAGGAGATGGAAAGGTATGATCTGTATGACGAAGATAATGTTTGCCCGATTTGTAGCGGGATTATGGACATGTGCTATCAGTTTGTGAAGGAATAATCTTTCGTGACTTGCTGAATAATAAATAAAAACTTATGAATATATTTTTCGTTCGTCACGGACAAACAAAATGCAATGAATTAGGTTTGGGCCAGAATGATTATGAGCCGCTTTCGGATAACGGCTTAAAGCAGGCGGAAATGATCGCCCGGCGAGCCAAAGCTTTGCCGATTGATATAATCCACGCAAGCCCGATGAAGCGGGCATCCCAAACCGCGGAGACAATAAAAGCAGCGGTCAACAAGGAGATAATTTATTCGGAATTGTTGATAGAGCATCGGCTGCCTTCGTTAATGATCGGAAAGGCGCTTGAATCTTCCCTGGCCGCTCAAATCAGGAAAGAATGCAATCTCCACCAGGATGATATAAACTGGCATTATTCCGATGAAGAGAATTTTCTTGAGTATAAGGCGCGGGCCAGGCAAGCGTTGGAATATTTGTCGGCTTTGCCGCAAAAGAATGTTTTGGTGGTTTCTCATGGGAATTTCATCAAAATGCTGGTGCTGACAATGACCTTGGGCGATCTTATCAAGCCGGCGGTGCTTTATACGTTTGCCAACAAGTTTCGATTGCGCAACACTGGCCTTACTTATTGCAAAAAAACCGCGGCCGGGTGGAGCGTTGAATCCTTCAACGATCATCGGCATTTGGGTTGAGGCATTAAGTATACGAGGCACATTCAAATATTTGCTGGATCTTTGCGTATCGATTGTGAAGCATATAAAATAGCCCAATTCAGCGGGCTATTTTTATTTATTGGATAAAATTTACCATCGGGAGGTGAGTCATGCGCCAAAATAGGCCCACAGAGCCGCACAATTGGGCCAACGATCGCTTTAAGATCTAATTCGGGCAAATACCGGCAATAAAAGTAAAATCGTTTAAGAAGCGCAATTAGGCTGTTTATGTTGTATTCCACGGTTTATGAAGACAGATTGTTGATTTTTTGGTTAGAGATTGACTTTTTGGTAAATGCGTAATACTATTACCGATATATAATAATATTTATGAATACCGAAGATAAAAAAAAGCGCTTTAAGAGACTTGCGTCGTCTCGCACTAACGATATTATAAAAAAGCTCAGAATACTAAGCAATTGTGCTAACAGAAGTGCTTATGAGTATTCAGAGGAAGATATTGTTAAGATTTTTGCAGCGATTGAGCATGCACTGAAGGAATCTCGTTCGAAATTTTACTTTCCTCGTAAAGATGGATTTCAATTATAAAATCTTATGTTATCATTCGACTTTTTGAAGCATAAAAAAATTACTCCAGACTGGAGTTTTCAATTAAACGCTATTGCTGCTGTTATTAAAGATTTTCGGAAGGACATAATGGGGCGTTTTTTATTGGTTTTGCCGACGGGCGGCGGAAAAACGCTTACCGCTATTAGATCTCTTAGTGAGATGATTGATAAGGGGATGATATCCAAAAATGATAAAATACTTTGGATTGTCCATACACTTTCTCTACACGCATACGCGAGAAGTAATCTTATTAATAAAGAAAATTATGCAAAATTTTCCCTGAACCCTGCGCTTAAGGGCATGGTAGACGTAAGGATGAAGGCTGATGCTGCGAAGGAGCTTCGAAGTGGGAAAAAATATAAATTGATAGTTATTGATGAGGCGCATCATGCGGCTGCATACACATATCGTGAATTTTTCGATTATCCATTGGGGATTTTGGGGCTAACGGCGACACCGCATCGGATGGATAGGCTTAGCTTGCCATTCCATAAAGTATCTTATTCGATTACATTTCGCGAGCTTGTTCGTAGGGGAGTTGTTCTTCTACCAAAATTCTTGCCAGAAGTTCGCACCAACTTAAATATAGAAGTATCGTCACTCCAAGACGATGATCAACTGGCAAAATTTAATAGCCAAGAAAGGAACCAATTGATATCGACTTATATTTTTCAAGAAGCCGAAAAATACAAATTCAAAAAAGTTATTGTTTTTGCCGGCACTAATGCCCATGTAGAACGCCTTTATAGGGTTGTCAAAGAAGACAATAGCCGTTCAAAACACCAATTTGATCATGTGGGTTTTATTTATGGTGGCAACAATAACGACAAGAAGTTGTCTAATGAAGATTATCTCAATTGGCATCATTCTCAGAAATCGTCCATTCTTATCAATTGTAAAATTTTGAATGAGGGGTATGACGATCCAAATATTGACACTGTTGTAATGGCTACACCGACCAATTCGATACTCTATTATTTACAGTGCATAGGCCGTGTAGTTAGGACTCCTGAGGATTATAAAAATGCGAAAGCATATGTTTTGGAAATTGTTGATCGATTGCCGAATGTGTCATACAGAATTGATAACCGATGGCTTTTTGCGGAAATATCGGATTTTTTGGAGCCGACAATCCAAGACATAAAAAATAAGTGGCCTTTTCGTATTTGGTCGATCTTTAGTAGGCTGTTATCGAAAAAAGCAAAATTATCAGATTTGTCGTTCAATGATGTGCGCGCAATGATATTAGGTAAAAAAATCAGCTTTCTTCTTTTTAATGATGTTCCGATAGGCAGACTCGGTAAATGGCGCGTAATGAGTATGCTCGAAAATGAATTAGAAAAAATAGATATGTTCAATAGGGCATCCGAAAGAATAGAGGAATATTATAATCTCAACCATGATTATGTTTTGGAAAGAGATTTCCCAAATATCTTTAATGCTCCTCCATTTAATAACCGAGTATACAGGTCAAGTTTCATGGCTGCTTTACATAGGGCATCGTTATTGAAAAACAATAAAGAAAAGGTTGATAGTATCGTGTATTTATCGGTTCAATAAAATAACAATCACAAAAGTATGACAAACAACGCTAATCTCTTGAATGAAAAAAACATAAATATAAAAGATCTATTGCTTGATCCAAACAATCCTCGTTTTTCGAAACATCCTGATGAAATTACATCCCCTGATAAGTTAGCGAAGGAGGACATCCAGATAATGGCTTATGGCCAGATGAACGATCCGAGGAACCATTTCGAGATCGATGAATTAGTTGAAGCAATCATGGCTGATGGTTTCATCCACGTTGATAAAATATTTGTTAAAAAAATTAACAATAAATATTTAGTTATCGAGGGTAACCGTCGGATAACAGCAATTAAGAAAATTTTCAAAGATCATCGTCAAGAGTTAACCGATGAACTTGAACGACAAATAACAAAAATTCCGTGCATAGTTATAAATGATGGTGGGCCTGATACAGAGAACATAATGCGCAAAATATTAGGTTTGCGCCATCATGGTTCCATCCTGCCCTGGAAGCCGCTTCCAGCCGCATTCAATCTCTATCAAGAATATATGTCGGAACACTGCCAAGGTGATTTCGAAAAATCAAAAAATCCGGAAAATTTTATATATCGTCCGGATGTTGCCAAAAAAGTTGCTGCAATGTTTTCCGTTAAATGGAATGATGTGCGACAAAAGGTTAAATTATATCGCGTTTATTTACAATTAGTTGAATTATCAAGGCGCAACCCAGCAGTTATAAATTCTGATTCATTTTCAATGATTGAGGAGACACTTGGAAGAAATGCGTTAAAAAATTTCTTCGAATATGATGAAACCCGGTCTATATTTTCGCCTCTTCTCCACTTTACGTGATTCGTATTCTTGAATTTTTCCGGAAAACGGTGGATATTATTCCGCGAATTGGATATATTTGGAGTATTAACCAATATTTCAAATATGTCCAATATACAGAACAATGAAATCAATTCCAATGTATTCCAGCAAGCTTTGGGACTATCCTCACCATGGTTTGTCAAAAATACGGAATTTTCCCAAGAAAAAGCAAAGCTGGATATTTTTATCGATTATCCCGACGGTTCGCGCTTCATCTGCCCGCTTTGCGGCCAGGAGCATCCGGTGCATGATTATCAGGAACGGACATGGCGCCATTTGAATTTTTTCCAATTTGCCGCCTATTTGCACGCGCGTTTGCCTCGGGTGCAATGTCCGAAAAACAATGGCGATACCGCGACCGTGTCAGTCCCTTGGGCAAGACCGAACAGCGGATTTACCCTGCTCTTTGAAGCATTCGCCATGGAATTGGCGGCAAGTATGCCATTGGCAACCGCGGAAAGAATCCTTGGCATCTATGACAACCGTATTATGAGAATCGTCCGGCATTATGTGGGGCAAGCCCGCCAAAAAGTGGATATGTCCAAGGTTGACACTATCAGCGTCGATGAAACCAGCAAAGCCAAAGGCCATGATTACATCACCGTATTTTCCGATTTAAAAGAAAAAAAAGTGCTTTACATTGTCGAAAATCGCGATGCCAAAACTTTTGAATCGTTTGCCGCCGATCTCGCCATTCATCATGGAAACCTCGCCAACATCACCACCGCCTGCATCGATCTGTCCAAGGCCTTCATCAAGGGTGCTGCCGAATATCTGCCGAATGCCAATATCGTTTTCGACAAATTCCATGTCATGAGTTATGTCAATGCCGCCGTTGATGAAGTTTGTCGCCAGGAACGCAAAACTAATTCCTTGCTCAATGGCAGCCGCTATGCTTTTTTGCACAGTCCGGAAAATACCACCGCAAAACAGAAAAAGCAATTGGAAAGCCTTTGCAAATTAAACCTAAAAACCGTGAAAGCCTACAATTTAAAACTCGCCTTAAAGGATATTTATTCGCTTGCCAGCCCGTATTATGCCCAAACCAAGTTGAAAAGCTGGTATTTCTGGGCGACTCATTGCCGCCTGCAACCGATGATCGAAGCGGCTAAGACCATTAAACGCCATTGGCAGGGAGTGATCAGGTATTTCAAGGACAGAGTTACTAACGCCTATGCCGAAGCCATCAACGGCATTATCCAAACCATTAAACGCCAAGCTCGCGGATTTAAAAATACTGATAATTTTATCACTTTAATTTATCTCCGGCTGGGAAAATTGCAATTCAACCTGCCGCCGGTAATCGGCCTAAATTCACGCTAAATGGAGAAGAGCCTTATTTTTTTAATTTCTTGCCTAATTGTTGACATTCCGATATTATTAATAAGCAGTTCTTTTCCGATACAAAACGAATTCATGTGTGTAATAAATATCTCGGGAACTGCTGTTGGGCTGCGTTATTCGGGATTGATGGGTGGCAACAATTAGCCAACCTTGTTTTTTTATTGAAAATCGGTATAATATGATTTGTTTGGAAATTCGCTATAAAAGGAAAAGTGATAAGTTTGCGATTGTTGAGCGAATTGAAGTATTGTATTTTCTCATCACTCATCAACTCATTACTCATCACTATTTATCCGGGTTGGTACCCAAGCAGCCAAAGGGGCCGCGCTGTAAACGCGGTGGCTCTGCCTTCGGGGGTGCAAATCCCTCCCAGCCCACAAATTTTCGCAAAGCGAAAATTTAGTTGATGAGTAGTTTAGTTGATGAGTAATGAGAGGGATACAAAATGCAAAACGGCTTTTTGTTTGAAAATTTAATCGTTTATCAAAGAGGGCTGGCTTTTTCGGTGAAGATGTGCAAAATTGCCAGTGATTTTCCGATTAAATTTTCACGGATAAGAGATCAGATTATCGGCGCGGCAACATCAATTCCGTTAAATATCGCCGAGGGATCCGGTAGAAAATCGGCCAAAGAAAGAATTAATTTTTATAATATCAGCCGAACATCGGTATTCGAGTGCGTTCCGTTGCTTGAAATTTGCCGTAGCTTGGGGTTGGTTGATCAGGATACTTTTAATGATTTAAGGCGAGAAACAGCGGAGTTGTCAAAAATGATCAATGGTTTTATTTCATCGTTGCCGCGTTGAATTTGCATTTGTATTTGTATTTGTATTTTCTCATTACTCATCAACTCATCACTCATCAACTAATCATTGCCCGGGTAGCTCAGAGGCAGAGCAACTCCATGGTAAGGAGTAGGTCGGAGGTTCAACTCCTCTCTCGGGCTCATAAAAGCGTAAAGTTAAAAGCGCAAAGCGTAAAGCAAAAACGCGGAGATGTATTTTTACTTTAAACTTTTCGTTTTACGCTTTGAGCTATCAATATGGCCACAAAAAAGAAACCCTATGTAAAAATGCAGTGCACCAGCTGCAAGAGCATCAATTACCGCAGCCACAAATCCAAAACCATGGAGGGCAAGCTGGAATTGAGCAAGTTTTGCAAAACCGAGCGCAAACACACCAAGCACAAAGAAGCCAAGAAGTAGTTAATGAGATATGAGTTGATGAGTGATGAGGAAACCAAAAAATCCGCGGGTGCGGATTTTTTGATTTGCGGGGGTGCCAGGATTCGAACCTGGAACGAGAGTTTTGGAGACACTTATGATGCCATTTCACTACACCCCCGGAGAATAGTAGATGAGATATAAGTTTATGAGTAATGAGTAAAATTCAAATGCAATTTATTTTTAGCAGAAAATCGCGATCGGGGCAAGGGTGGCAAGGTGAAACCTCGCGACACTTGGGCGGTTTGGGGCGGGGTGTGGATAACAAGGGTTGCGGATCTTGGAAAATGGTATAATGGAACAATTTAAACAAAAATAACCGGCGCCCAGAGGCAATAACTTTTGGCGCAAAAAATATGCAAGAAGTTTTTGAAAATCTATCGGAAGCGGAAAAATCATTGATGAAAGAATTGGAAGCAATAGATTCTGCCATAGAAAAAAGTGCTGCTTCTGCGAAAATAGAGTGGGCGGCCGAAGCATACGCGCGCTTGAATGTCGATAATATTGAGAATGGGGTAGTTTTGGAGAAATATGATGAAATCGGTAACAAATTAAAGCAATGGGGCTTTAATGGCCGCGGTCAAGCGCCTGCGACTGAGGCCGCGGCATAGATTTTTGCCTTTAGTTTTTTTAAGCGGGTTTGCCAAAAGCAAATCAAAATTATGGGAAATAGATTTGAAGTTGGACAGGTTTTTGGCCCTGGCAATGACAATTTCGGATCTGGTTTTGAAACCGAACGCGAACGCGCGGCTTTTGATGAAATAGACAAGCAAATTCAGCGCGAATCTGATTTGTTTATCGCGTCCGGCGATTTTGAGCAAGCATCGCTTGTAGCGAAAAATATCAGAGCCGACATTGAAGCAAATAAGTCGGTTTTACTTAGGCAAGATTATGAAATATTGCTGGATAAAGTGGATAAATTTGAAGAAAGAGCGCGAAATTTCGCGAACAAGAATAAAATCGCGTCATAAAATTAAGCTTATGGGGGTTGAAAGTCATTTTTTTGGAAATACCGAATTTTACCGGGAAGAACCCGTTTCCGAACCGAAAATTTTACCGGAGGTTGATTTTGTGGTTGGAAAAAATGGGGAGGCTCGCGGCGATTTGGTAAAATTGCAAAATGAATTTATCGAAGCGGTAAGATTGAATAAAAAAGAAGCAATTAAAGCGGCGCGATTGGAATACCAAGAAAAATTTCCCGGCCAAATCGAGGGAGTGGAGGCGATGGTTCAGGCGGTTGATTTTTTTAATTATGAGAA
>JAXDBQ010000009.1:0-51166 GCA_034678605.1 Patescibacteria group bacterium
AGGCCCGGAAAACAGCAGTTTGGAGGGGCAAGCGAAGCTTAGTCGGGGGCATAACCCGCCCCCTCGCCCTGTCCAAAGTCAACAATTTTTGCTAAAGTAAGTTCGAGCTGAATCATAAAGATTCACAAGAATTGTATTTTCGGGCGCAAGCCCGATTTTTTGTCGCGCGGCGGCTAACGCCGCCCATTCATTTCGGGACTCCCCGCTGATTTTTTTGGTGGAAAGCGAGAGGTTCGAGAACGAAATACCGAAGATTTTTTTGGCGGATGATTTTTTGGCGGGGAAAATAAAACTCTATACAATACCCATACCGTATTTATTTTCTCTACTTCTAAAAGCTCTTTCTCCTCCTTCTAAAATTTCTTTTATTTTCTCATTGATAAATTCATTTTCAATGCTCCCACTAATATAGCCTCCCGTCTTTTCAATGCAAGCTATAATAATCTGCTCCGCATCGGCGTTAACAACCAAATTTGCATTATGGGTAGAAATAATTACTTGACGAGATTTTTTTATTTGATTTATCAAGGGCACGAGTTCATTCATTATAAATTCATTATCGAGATTATCTTCCGGCTGATCAACTATAAATATTTGTTTAGCGGTTGCCGTGGCTAAATAAATCTTTAATAGCAAAGTTCCCCTCTGGCCTACTGATAACTTTTCGGTTGGAACTCCTTTTAATTTAACAATCGCCCTAATACCAAGAAATTGTGGCCATTTCGTAAACAAACACCCTGTTAAATTTTCGCGCCCCTTCAAATTAAAACTCTCACTTAATAGAAAATTATCAAGCTCATTCTCCACCCATTTTTTTAATAATTCCAATGTTATGTCCTTGGCAACGCCTTTCTCGTTCTTCTTAGCGATTAGTGCTTTCACATCTTCGATAGTTCTTATAATTCTGCGGTCAAAACAATTATCCAAAAGATATTTGCAAAACACATCTTGATTGAATGTAACACTCCCCTCAATAGATACATCCTGAATAACGCTTCCGAATAAGTCTTTTTCTTCTTTTGTTGATTCGTTTCTTGAATCTTTAAATTTTAAAAATTTATCATCAACTTCTTTTTTGTTCTCCAATAAATGCGATTGTATTGTTTCAAAAAGTCCGTTCCTTTCTTCAACTA
Organism: Patescibacteria group bacterium; assembly: GCA_034678605.1. Classification (GTDB taxonomy): domain Bacteria; phylum Patescibacteriota; class Minisyncoccia; order Minisyncoccales; family UBA5738; genus UBA5738. The sequence continues at coordinate 1,134 of JAXDBQ010000009.1, forward strand.
GCTTTTTAAGCAAACTCTGTTTTTCGCTATATATAAACTTATCCTTTGTGGCATTATTTATTTCTCTTTGAATAGTTTCAGCAGATTGGAGTAAAACCCCTATATCCTCCTTTAACCCTAAAACACTAAGGGCCTTTCTTTTCTCAACTATTAAAAGCCGCAAATTATCCATATCAACACCAACAGAAGAAACCCTTTCTTCTATTGTTTTTTTCTGAACGCTAAGATCGACAAGCGGCAATGACATATCCGTTTCTGGATAAAGAACCTTGGATATTTTATTGGCCTCTATTATCTGTTTATTAATTTCGGCAACTTCCAAATTTTGTTTCAATTCTTCCATTCCTTGTTTAAAATCTTTCAATCTTAACCCTCTTTCAGTTGCCTTGCTTATAGCATCTAATAAATCTTTCGTAGATTTTGACGAAAGTCTTTGTTTCTGTTCTTCTTTCTTTTGGATTAATTTACCAATCCATTCTTTAAAATCGCCGTCTTTATAATCAGGATATTTTTGACACAAATCTAATAATTCAGCCTCGGTATTTTTAATGTTGGCAAGTAAAGCTCTTGCTTTCTCAACGATGCTTGTTTTCTGTAACTCAGAAAAATCAAGATTTATTAAGTCGCAAATAGTTTGTGTTAGCTCTTTATCATTTGTCGCAAGAGCACTTAATTTTTCTTGACCAATATAAAGAAATGGCAATCCTAAATTATCATTATCGCTAAGCGTCTTGGTATATGGATGGCTGGCACCGTCTTTATCAATAAGATTCATTCCAAAATTAAAGCCGGGGGTAGGTTCTCTGGCTTCCATGTTCTTTCTATAAAATTCAATTATTTTAGGTTTTCCATTTTGATCTTGTAAAGCGTGCTCTTCATTTAAAAATGCTATTGATTCCAACAGAGCACTTTTACCACTCCCTCTTCCCCCAATAACAGTAATTAACTCTCGATTTAAAGGAATCTCCGTGTCTGATATTATAAAATTTTTACTACCAAAAATTTTTAAAGAATCAAAATAAATTTTCTTTTTATCTTCAAAAGGATTCTCTTTCTGCAACCTGACCCTTTCCAATGGCTCATAAACAATTTGTTTCAGACCTTCAAATGTTGGATCAGCTTTTATCCAAGTATATTTTTCACCACTATAAGAATCGTGCGAATCAGAAAAAACTACACTTGGCTTGTGAAATTTATCAAAATAGAAACCTCTTTCTGTTAAATTAACTTGTTCATAATTAGGCAATTCACAAATATTGACCCATTGCTTCATTATCTTTTCTTTGTCTGTTCCTAAGGAATTAAGTAATTCATGATCTTCGGCCTGATCGCTCGTATGAGCCATTTCTGTTTCTATTCCATTACCTTTTGTTCCAGCATGAATAAACAATAAACCGCCTAATTTCTTAGTATGCTCACCTAATTTATCGAAGCTCGTGCATATTTTAAGTAGCCCTTTTTTATAATCACCGTCGCCAGCCACTTTAATTTTAGATTCTGTATATTCAAGCTGATTTAAAAATTCTGACTGCAAAAATTCTTTAGTAACTCTTTCCTCTCCAATAATTTTAGGGAATATTGCCAACGTATGAACGGAATGCTTACCACTGCTTGTTCGCATTTCGATTCCCGGCAAAAAATCAATTTGGTTTTTTATAGGAATATTTTTGTATTGCTCTTTATCCCAGACATCCCAAATTTCATTTAAACCATCACAATTAGAATGGTCTGTTATAGAAATCACGGCTATTCCCTTGTCTATTGCTTCTTCAAATATTTTTTTAATCGGCAAAATTGTACTACTCTCTCCTGAATATACAGAGTGAATATGCAAGTCCCACCTTCTCCATTCCGATCCTTTTCTAAATTTCGGTAAGTTGGTAATTTTTGACATAGATTTTCAAATTTTATCGCATTAATTCATCGATACTAACGCTAAGAGCGTCAGCGATCTTTTTAACCGTTTCTATTGTTGGATTCGGCGTATCGCCGGATTCAATCTTTACAACAGTATGAAAGGCAACATCGGCAAGTTTAGAAAGCTTGTCTTGGGACATTCCTTTCTGAAGGCGGTATTTTTTAATGGTTTCACCAATTTTTGATTTCTCTTTTGACATGATTATAAAACTTTAATACTATAAGTATATAATACTATTACTTTATATTATAATTTTATTAAAGTTTAAATCAATAGTCAAAGATGATCTCCTATTTCCTATACGCCCGCAAATCAACCGATACCGAAGACCGGCAGATTCTATCCATCGCCGCGCAGCTTTCCGAGTTGCGCGCTTTCGCCAAGCGCGAAGGCTTGCATATCGTTGAAACCTTTGTCGAAAAGCAATCGGCCAAGGTTCCGGGCCGTCCGATCTTTACCGATATGCTGGCGCGGGTTGAAAAGGGCGAAGCGCAAGGCATAATCTGCTGGAAGCTCGACCGGCTGGCCCGCAATCCGATTGACGGCGGGCAGATAAGCTGGTTTTTGCAAAGAGGGATAATCCAGCATATCCAAACCCACGACCGCGGCTATCTCCCCGCCGACAATGTTTTAATGATGAGCGTGGAGTTTGGAATGGCCAACCAATACATTTTGGATTTAAGCCAAAACACCAAGCGCGGCCAGCGCGAAAAAGTGCGGCGCGGCGATTATCCGGGCATCGCTCCCCTCGGTTATTTAAACGATGTGCGGATAAAAAAGGTTGTCGTTGACCGGAAAAGATCAAAGATCGTGCGGCAGGCTTTTGAAATGTATTCACAAGGCGACCAACGCCTTGAAGACATTGCCGCCTTTTTCGCCAAAAACGGCATAACCGCCAAAAGCAAAAAGTCGCTCCACCTTTCAAGAGTTTCTTTTATCCTTTCCAATCCGTTCTATTGCGGCCTGTTCCGGTATTCCGGCGAACTTCACGAAGGCAGGCACGAGCAGATCATCCCGAAGAAGCTTTTTGACAAAGTGCAGGAAGTTTTGCAACAAAGGACGCATATTCATCGCCAGCCGGAAAACGATCCCCGGCCGTTTTGCGGCTTGATCCGTTGCGGCACTTGCGGAATGGCGATCACCGCCGAAAGAAAAACCAAACGCCAGAAAAACGGCAACACCCACGAATATGTCTATTACCGCTGCACCAAAAAAAGAAAATCCGTTAAATGTTCCGAACCGTTTATCAGGGAGGAAGAGCTTGACCGTCAGCTGTCGTGGGAAATTGAAAAATTCGCTTTGCCCGAAAACTGGGCAAAGCGGCTGTTTGGAATGGCGGACGAAGACAAGCGAAAGCTGGCCAAGTCCTCGGCCAGCTTCATTGAAAAATCGCGGGCGGAGCTGGAAAATCTGAAAATTAAAATCCAGCGGCTTTTGGACGCTTACCTTGAACAGGACATCGAGCGGGAAACCTACCGCGCGGAAAAAGCAAAGCAAGTTTTGGCCAAAAGAACGCTGGAGGAAAAAATCATCGAAATCGAGAAGGGCGGCAATAATTGGCTCGAACCTCTCCGCCAATGGTTAAAAGACGCTCAAAATATGCGGGAAATCGCCAAAAATTCCGATCTTTCCGCCAAAAAATCCTCCGCCAAAAAAATCTTCGGCTCGAACCTCTCGCTTTCCGCCAAAAAAATCAGCGGGGAGCCCCGAAATGAATGGGCGGCGTTAGCCGCCGCGCGACAAAAAATCGGGCTTGCGCCCGAAAATACAATTCTTGTGCCCTCGACAGGAATCGAACCTGTAGTCGCGAGATCCGCAATCTCGAATTTTATCCATTAAACTACGAGGGCGAAATCTTTATCATACTACCACATTTCCCCTCAAAATCAATCTCGCGCAAGCTTACTCCTAAATTTTGGACAAGGCGATGATTAGCATTTCCGGGGTCTAACCCCCGTGTAATCGCGGGCGGTTAGACCCCTTCAACAGCATTTAAATTTAATGATTTTGTAATTCAAAGTAATTCTTTTGCTTTTAATTTTTCAATTTTCTTTTAAAATTTGATTTTTCTTCCCCTCCCCGCTCCCGTGCGGTTTTTTTATCACCCCCTCTTGCAAATCAAAAAATTTCGTTTAATATCAACCCAAGCAAAAAGAGCTTTAGCTTTTTATTGTTTGTGCGATTTTTAGCACATTTAAAACCGAATCGCCCTTACGAAATAGGCAATAAAAAAACCTGGAGGATCAGAGATGCGAAACTTCAATGAGCTGCTGGAAAAGAAATTCGCGGAAGACAAATCTGTTTGCATCGGTCTAGATAGCGAATATCAGAAAATCCCCAAATTTATACGGGAAGAACGACCGGAAACAGAAGCCATAGTTGCATTCAATCAAGACATCATAGATGAAACGGCAGATTTGGTTTGCGCTTTCAAGCCAAATAGCGCCTTCTACGAAGCCCTTGGAACAACCGGTATAATTGCCCTGAAGCAGACCATTAATTACATACATGAAGTTGCAAAAGATGTCCCGGTGATATTGGATGCAAAACGAGCAGATATAGGAAACACCAACCTCGGTTATGCAGATTTTGCTTTCAAATTCCTGGAGGCAGATGCGATAACCGTGCACCCCTATCTTGGATCAGAGGCGCTACAACCATTCCTTTCGCAAAAAGACAAAGGGGTCATCGTTCTGTGCCGCACTTCTAACCCGGGAGCAGGAGAATTTCAAGATTTGATAACCCATAAGCCTGGCGCAGAACATAGCGAGCCACTCTACATTTTCATCGCCCGCCATGCGGCAAGTCGGCTTTTTTGGAACAAAAACGACAATTGCGGCGTGGTTGTGGGCGCAACTTATCCCAAAGAACTGCAAGAAGTTCGCCATGTTGCCGGTAATATACCAATCTTAATTCCGGGAGTTGGCTTCCAACAAAAAGACGTACCATTAGAAAAACAAATTCAGCAAGTGGTTGAAGCTGGAAAAAACGACCAAGGAGAAGGAATGATAACAATACTTTGACAAAATCCAGGCCAAATTAGCCGTTAATTAAGCGAATTCAGGTTAAATTTCGCCAAAATCACGTTAGTTGATTCTTTTGCCAAGCGAACGACGTTCAAATTTTGCATTAATTTGGCGAAGTCCGCCAGGCTGTTGATCGCCCCCCGATAAATTTTGGAAAATACGCTTTTCAGTTTGCAATGCGTCCAAAAAGTATAAGCTAAAAATACCATCATCCAATGCCGCATAATCGATAGGCCGTTTCGGGTTTGGAATTGGTCGAAAGATAAATCATCTTTGGCGCGATGATAGAATTCGTCGATATGCCAGCGCATCGAATATGCCGCGATTATCGCTTCCGGCGTTTCATCGAAATTATTGGCGACAAAGCAAGTTGAGTTTTTGATAACCAAGCGATAATTTCCCAAACTTTTGATATAGATTTTCCCAAGATCGACAACCGCGCCTTTTTGGTTTTCGGCAGAAACGATTTTGACCAAATCGCTTACCGAAGTTCTCTTGTTTTTCCAAATGACGATGCGGTTTGATTTTAAACATGAAACAAAGTATTTCCCGAGTTCCACCGCTTTTTTAACCACTTGATCCGTGCAATACCAGCTGTCGAAATTGAACCATTTAAAGCGCAAATTCCGTTCAACGGCCCTTTCCATCAGCGAGCAAACCAGATCAAGTTTCGATTCTTCGCCGCGGTAATATCCTTCCGCGTCCAGAGGAAAATCTTTCACATTGTCGGAATAATGCGCGGTAACCACCACCTTGCAATTGGCAATTTGGCCGACGCTGGGCGCATATTGCTTGGCGACGCCATCGGTATGAGTTCCGGATTTTGCCACCGAAGTGTCGTCAAAAGAAATACATCCGTTTTCTTTGGTTTTGGTGCGCATATCGCTTTCCAAAAATTGAATTCGTCTTTCATTCAATTGGTTTTCATCCCAATTAGCATTGCCGATAAAATACCGCAATTGGCGATAGGAATACAATCCTTCTTCGGTGGCCAGATGCAATGCTTGAAGGTTGAATCTTTTAAAGCCATTCATTAATCCCGAAATGTAATGCTTGGCGATATCCGCGGCTTTGGTTTTAAAAAATCCCAGTTTGGCCAGAAAATTATCCAGCGCCTTCGGCTTGATTTTTGAAATAATTTTGTTGATCATGGAAGTAAAATTAGGTTAAATGGGGACGGCAACGTGTTTTAACCTCATTTTACTCCTATTTAACTTAAAATTGTAGTCATTTTTGTCAAAGTATTGTAGAGTGATTAAAGAATCGGAAAGGAGATGATGAAGATGGTGAAACATGGTTTATGTCTGAAATTTACGGAAATATATAGTGCCGTGATTCGAGATCGATGCGAGGATTATGTCAATTTTGGTGATCTTGCGAAAGTGGTAAGAAAAAAACCGGCGGAATTGTGGTCGGAATATTGTTTAATTTTAGGGGAAATTAACAATACCGAAGAGTTATTCGTGGAATCCATAGTTCCAAGGTTGGAAATCATTTCTTTAACGATGGACGATTTTTTCTATTTGGATTCCAATGGTCGTGTCGTTGATGAAAATGGTCAAAGAACTGGTTTCAGTGTTAATGGTCCGAATGGAAAGAGTGTCGGTGGTTGGGAAGATATTTTTGTTCCGTTAAAATTGGCAAAGGAAATCGCCAACTGCGAGACAATAACCAATACCACATGGGAAGACATGCATCCTGAAAGCCAAAGCGACATTGAATAGATTGAACGCAAAATCGGAAAGGAGATGGTGAGGTGGATATGGAAGAGGTTGCTGTTGTTAAACTTTATACGGGCAAAGAGGGCCGGTTTTTGGTAAAGCTTGTTGATTGCGCTGATTATATGGAGGATTATGCGGAATCCATCTGGCAGGAAAACTATTTTGCCTTTAGAAAGTTTACCGAAAATTGGGGAATGAGTGTTCTTGCTTCCAAAAATCGGGATGATTTCTTTTTAATGGATCGGGCCGGCAATGAAATTGTTAAAGCGGAAGACGGTTCCGAAGAGAAGACCGGATGGCGCGTTAACGGGCCGGAGGATAAAAATCTTGGTTCATGGGAAGAGATATTTATACCCGTGGAATTTGCTAATGAAAAATTGAGCGTGGTGATTGGGTGTGAGGATATATGGGCTTGACCGGTTTTAAAAGAAGCATAAAATTGCCATTAGGGTGAAGTCAAAAAGTTAGTTTGCGGAGGGGTTTGGCGGGGGCGGTTTCGGCCGGAAAGGATGGCGGAAGCGTTGCCAAAGAAGCCGTTTGCGCCCGGATCTGCATAATAGATGGATTCGGGCGGTTTTTTTTATCCAAATTGTTTTGGGCGATTTTTGGGAATTTGATATTTTTAGCTATAGCTGAAAATATCAAATTTTTGCCTAAGATATTTTTTGGTCAAACGTCGATTGATTTTTTGGCGGTTTTTGTTAGATTTAAACCATAAACAGTTAAGCAAAAATATGATAAAAAAATTCACTGCGGTCTATAAAAAATGCGGCAATTGGTACTCGGGCTGGATCGCCGAAGTGCCGGGTGCCAATACGCAAGGCAAGACCTTGGCGGAAACCAAAAAAAACCTCAAAGAAGCGCTGGCGCTTATTTTGGAAACCGACAAATCCTTGGCAAAAGATTTGATCAAGGATGGTATTGTGCGCGAATCGATTTCGGTTCCCATCGGTTGACAAACCATGAAAAGGAAAGATTTGTTAAAACATCTTTTTTCTTGCGGCTGTTTTCTGTTGCGGGAAGGCGGCAACCACAGCATATTTTTCAATCCTGTTGCCAACCGCTACAGCGCCGTGCCGCGCCATCGCGAAATCAATCGTTTTCTTTGCGCCAAGATCTGTGATGATTTGGGCGTTAAGCGTCTATAACATCGAACCGATAGATGAGGCCAGTCATTGGCAATTTAGTATGGCGGGGTAATTATACGAACATATAAACACCGTTTATATTGTTTTACTATGAGATATGTAAATGCCATTTACATATTTTTTGACGATTGGTTGAAATACGAACTTGGCGAATTTATATAGCCAACGCTAAAATAATATGAATATAAAGCCAATGCGCAAAGTATAGCAAGGTGAAACCTTGCTACACTACACTTTGCATTGGGGCGGAGGTTGGGTATAATATAATAAATTTAAAAATCTGCGCCTGAGGCGCATCCGTCCTTTGGCGGAAAAATTTAAAACAAATTATGAAATACATTGTGGGAAATTGGAAATGCAATCCGGAAACCGTGGGGGAGGCCAAAAAGATCCTTTTGGGATACAAAAAAGGGATTAAAAAAAGTGCCAAGGCAAAGGCGGCGGTTTGCCCGCCGGCGTGTTATTTGGGCTTGGCAAAAGAAGTGTTGAAAGGCATGGTTGCGCTGGGCGGGCAGAATTGCCATTGGGAGCCGAAAGGCGCTTTCACGGGCGAGATTTCGCCGACGCAACTAAAGAATTCCGGCTGCGGCTATGTTGTCGTGGGCCATTCCGAGCGGCGGCAGATTTTTGGGGAAACCAGCGAAATGATTAATGAAAAAATTAAAGCCGCGCTGGCCGCGGGGCTGACTTCGATCTTTTGTTGCGGCGAAACGCGCGAGCAAAGGATTGATGGCAAGATCACCGAAGTCGTGGAAGCGCAAATAAAAGAGGGATTGAAGGACGTTGATTTAAATACCGCGCCGGTGATGATCGCCTATGAGCCGGTGTGGGCCATCGGCACCGGCCAAGCGTGCAGTCCGCAAGAAGCCAAGGTGGTGAGCCAATTTATCAAAAATATTCTCAACGAAAAAATCCCGCTGCTTTATGGCGGTTCGGTGAACGCGACCAACGCCGCCTCTTATTTAACCGAAGCCGGCTATGACGGCCTGCTGGTGGGCGGCGCGTCGCTTGACCCAAAGGCATTTGGCGCCATTTTCGAGGTGGCTAAAAAATAACTGAGTCTTTTGTTTTTTGGATTTTCGGGGTCGTTCCCCCGTGGAGCGCAGCGGAGCGGGGGTGCGACCCCAAAACACAAAAATGCCGCATTCCCTTGCCCCCTGCCCTTGACTTATTTTTTTTTATTGTATTTTACAAGCAGGTCTTTTCGGAGGCAAGAGCAATGAAATTTGATGAATTGATGGCAGTTTTGAAGCTGTTGATGGTATTGGAGTTTGATAAAAGGAAACAAATTTTTATATTGATTTGGAAAGAACCGGGGTTAAGATATAAAGAAATAAAATCAAAAACGGGTTGGGATAGCAATTATGTGAATTCCAATTTGATGGTATTGAGAAATAACGGGATCGTTATATCAAAAGATGGCTATTATTTAACGGAAGTTGGTGAACAAATAGTTACAGTTTTAAAAAACATGAAAAATGAGTTTGCGACAAATGAATTGTTGGTTCTGATGAAAAAAGCTAAATTAATTTAGTGGCCGAAGCGAAAGCCGAGGTATTTTTTTTACAAAAATCATACGCAAAGAGGGTTGATATTTTTGGGGGCGGTGTTAAAATTGAGAATTGGGGAGAAAAACAGAGGTCACAAATGCTATTGATGGGGTCTAACCGCCCGCGATTACACGGGGGTTAGACCCCAAAATACAAAACGCAAAGAGTTCCGTAATTTAAAGAAGTAAAAAAAAAGATGCAAGGGGAAAATTTTCGGGAGGGGTGGTTTTTCAATCCAACGCGGGGGAATTTAAGCTTTGATGACACGATCACGGAAATTTTTGCGTATATGAACGAATCGCCCAAAAGCAATTACCAGATCGTGGTGGGATGCGATTCGGCGTCGTTGGATTATCCTCATTTTCCGGCGACAATCGTGGTGCGGCGGTTGGGCGCGGGCGGGCGGTTCTTTTTGAAGCGCATAAGTTACGGCAACCGCAAATTTTATAATTTCAAGCAACGGATTTTGCAAGAGGTTTTGCTTTCGTGCGAGTTGGCATTGTTATTGCGCGAAACTTTGGAAACGCGGAAATTACTGATGCCCGATGATTTGAAGTGGGATTTTTCCTATATCCACGCCGACGTGGGCGAGTGCGGCGCCACGCGGGAAATGGTGCGCGAGGTGACCGGATTGATTCGCGGCAACGGGTTTGAGCCGATGATCAAGCCGTTTTCGTTTGCCGCCTCGGCGATTGCGGACAAGTACACATAAAATAAGGCAAAAGTCAAAAGACAAAAGTCAAAAGTGGAAATGCGAAATTCAAGGCAAAAGTCAAAAGTGGAAATACATGGTTCATCTCAAAACTAAAAATTAAAAAATTTAAAAAACTTGTTTTAATTTTTAAATGATAGGTTTGGGATATTGGACAAATTTTTTAGTTATTATGTTTTTTGATTTTTACGGCAGAAGTTTGCTATAATGAATATTGGTAGAATAAAAATATTTTTCTAATCAAAGTATGGTTAAAAAAGTCATCGATATCATTCCGCCGGAGGGTTGGCCGGACAATAAAATCCAGGCCGCGGACGGCGCGGTTTTTCGCAGTTTTGCCGATGATCCGGCGGCGGTAAAGCCGCGTCCGGACGAATTCGCGCCTGGCGGCGATTCGGCGGCCGGCAAAGTCGCGTCCAGCGTTCTTTATACGCCTCAAAATACGCCTCAAAAAGCGGCCACGGCGCGCGCGGCCGAAAAGCCGGAAGGCGGGTTTTGGCCGGGAATTGTTTGGAAGCTGGCGATCGCGGCGGCGGTGATTGCGGGCGCGATGTGGGCTATTGATTCCAAATTTGCCAAGGCGCAAATTTCGATCCGGCCTCAAACTTTTGAATTCAAGCAAGAATTAAAAGTGGCGGTTGATTCTTCGATCGGCGATATTGATCGGGTTAAAAACGCGATTCCCGGTTTTATGATCGCAGTGGAAAAAGAGATCGTCGGCGACGCGCCGGTTACCGGCAAAAAAGATTCTCAAGGAAGGGCGCAAGGGGAAATCAAGATATTCAATAACTACACCGCCGCCCAACGGCTGGTTAAAGGCACGCGGTTGCAAGCGCCGCTGGAAAAATTCCAGCCGGCGTTGGCGGGCGACGAGTCGCCGTGGTTTCGGACCTTGGAAGATATCACCGTGCCGGCAAAATCAACGGCCGCGGTAAAAGTGGCGGCCGACGGGGCCGGAGAAAAATATAACATCGAGGCCTCGGTGTTTTCCATTCCCGGACTTGCCGGAACGGCGCAATATTCGTTTATTTACGGCCAATCATATGAAAAGTTCGTCGGCGGATCGGCCCAGACGGTTCCGGAAGTGACAAAAGATGATTTGGAAAACGCCAAAACTGAAATTGCAAATCAAGCCAATGAGGCGATTAAAAATGAAATAATCGCCAAGGCCAAGGGCGAAGGGTTGGAAATCATTGGCGACGATGCCCTCAAAATTGAGCTGGGGGAGCCGCGGATCACCGCCAAGACCGGCGACAATATCGTCAAGATCGGCGGGATGGTTTTGGCTAAAGCCGCCGTGATCGCTTATAAAAAAACCGACCTTGAAGATTTGGGCGGGGATTTTGTCGCTGGCCGTTTGCCCGCGGGCCACATTTTGGATGCCAAAAGCTTGCGGTTTGAATCGTCTTACGCGAAGTCCGAAAAATCGCCAAGCGAACCAATAATCGATTTAATCGGCAAGGCAATGATTTATCAGGGGATGCCGATCGATGATTTAAAAAAAGCGCTTTCGGAAAAAAAGGTCTCCGAGGCGCGGGTGTTTTTGGCCAATCAGCCCGGGACCAAAGAAGCGGATATAAAGCTTGCGCCGCCATGGCGGTCGGCGGTGCCGCGCGGCTTGGATCGAATCGAAATCGAGGTAATCCTTGACTAGATCGGAATTATCTGATAGAGTTAAAAATTGTTGCAATGCCAAAACAAAAAGTACCCCGATTTCAAGGACAAGTTTTCGAATCGTTGCCGGACGCGAATTTTCGCGTTAAACTTTCCGACGGCCGGGAAGTGCTTTGCCATTTGGCGGGCAAGCTGCGGATGTTTCGCATCAAAATTCTTCCGGGCGACACGGTAACGGTGGAAATGAGCCCTTATGACGAAAAACGGGGGCGGATAGTTTATCGCGGGAGATGATCCAATTTAACGACTTAACGCAAAATCAATGAAAGTGAGGGCTTCGGTGAAAAAAATTTGCAAGGATTGCCAAATAGTGAAACGGGATAATCGCGTTTACGTGATTTGCAAGAAAAATCCCAAACACAAACAGCGGCAGGGGTAAGCGAAAACCAAAAGCGCAAAGCGCAAAGTAAAAATGCGAATGCGTATTCTTGCTTTGCGCTTTTCGCTTGAAACTTTGAACTTTTTTTAATTTTAAATTTGAAACATGCCACGGATAATCGGTGTCAATATACCGGACAACAAACAAATCGGGATCGCGCTGGGTTATATTTATGGAGTTGGCGTTTCTTCGGCCAAGGTGGTTTTGAAAGAGGTCAAAATCGATCCTTCGGTGAAAGCCAAGGATTTGTCGCCCGAACAAATGAAAAGCATTGAGGAGGCGATCAAAAAATATTATCGGGTGGAAGGGGATCTCAGGCGCGACATAATGATGAATATCAAGCGTTTGAAAGACATTGTTTCATGGAGGGGGATGCGCCATTCGCGCAATTTGCCGGCGCGCGGCCAGCGAACGAAAACCAACACTCGCACGGTGCGCGGCAATGTGCGCAAAACCGTCGGTTCGGGTCGCAAACCGGCCGCAAGCCCGACATAAAAAAAGCGTAAAACTTAAAGCGCAAAGCGTAAAGCAGAAAATGCAGAAAAGCGAAAAGCGTAAACCATAAAGTAAAAAATACAGAAAAGCGTAAAGTTGAAAGCGCAAAGCGTAAGATAAAAATGCGTAGTTCGCATTTCTATTTTACACTTTTCGCTTTTCACTTTAAACTTTTAATACGATGGGTAAGAAGCATATTGCCACGCAAAACAAAGAGGATCTGCTCAAGGAGCGAGACGCGGTTGAGGCGAAGGTGAACAAGGAATACACCGTTAAAGCCACGACCCGCGCGCGGCAGGGGACGGTTTATATTTCGTCCACTTACAATAACACGATCGTGTCGTTTGCCGATGAGGCGGGCAATGTTTTGTGCGCCAAATCCGCGGGAAGCATTGGTTTCAAGGGCACCAAAAAGGGAACGCCGTTCGCGGCGTCGAAGGTGGCCGAAGCCATTGCCGAAATTATCAAGAAGATGGCCATTGAAAGAGTGCGGGTGATCGTCAAGGGAATCGGTTCGGGCCGTGATTCAGCCATCCGGTCGTTGGCCGCGCGCGGCATTGATATCGCGTCGATAAAAGATATGACGCCGATTCCGCATAATGGCTGCAAGCCGCGGAAAACTCGAAGAGTTTAAAAAAGTGTAAAGTTAAAAGCGCAAAGTGCGAAGCTGAAAGCGTAAGGCTAAAAGCGAAAAACTTAAAGCAAAGTACGTATTTCTGTTTTACACTTTTCCTTTTACGCTTTAAGTTTGTTTGAAGATGGATACCAATATAAAATGCAAAATTTGCCGGAGAGCCGGCGCTAAACTCTTGTTGAAAGGCGCGCGGTGTTACGGGCAAAAATGCGCCATGGTGCGCCGGCCCACCGCTCCCGGCAAAAAGGGCAAGCGCCGCACGCGCCAGCTTTCGGAATATGGGCGCGAATTGCGCGAAAAACAACGCATGAAGGCGTGGTATGAATTGTGCGAACAGCAATTCAAGAATTACGTCAAGGCGGTGTTGGCAAAAAAAACCGGCGCCGATGATTTGCCGTTGTCATTGATAAGTGCGCTTGAAAGCCGGCTCGACAACGTGGTTTTCCGATTGGGGTTGGCGCCTTCGCGTTTGGCGGCGCGCCAATTAGTGAGCCATAAAAATTTTTTGGTTAACGGAAAACCGGTGAACGCGCCGTCATATCAAGTTAAAAAGAACGATACGATTGCCGTGGCGCCGCGGAAAACCAAAAAAACTTATTTTGTCCAGCTTCAAGCCGCGTTGAAAAACCAAAAGACGCCCGCTTGGCTGGCGCTTGACGCGGCAAAAATGGAAGGCAGGCGCGTGGGTGATGTGACGCTTGAAGACGCCGCGGCGCCGGCCGAGATCGGTTCGGTGTTTGAATTTTACGCAAAATAGAATTAGAAGCTATAAAATGAGAGCGTTGAATAATTGATTTCGCGAACTATTTTAAACTTGGCGAATCAATAAAAACAATAAAATTCGACAATTATTCAACACTCTAAAAATAGAAAATAGAATAAAAGTAAAAATAATTGCCGTTGGTTTCCTGAGCGCTATCCTGCCATGGCGGGAAAAAGCCCGAGGATTCACGGCCGGAAAAATGATCCCATTACCTCTGGTTCCAAAAGTTGTTGAAAGGAAGGGCAATATGGCGCTTATTGAGATTGAGGCGCTTTATCCCGGCTATGGCGTGACCGTGGGCAACGCGTTGCGCCGCGTGATGTTGTCATCGCTTGAAGGCGCGGCGGCCACGCAGGTTAAAATAAAAGGCGTGTCGCACGAATTTGCCACGATTTCCGGAATAATGGAAGACGTGATTACGTTGATGATCAACGTGAGGCAATTGAGATTCAAGATGGTGGGGGATGAGCCGCAGATTTGCGTTTTGAAAGCGAAGGGGGAAAAAGAGGTCACTGGCGCGGATCTTGAAGTTCCCAGCCAGTTGGAACTTGCCAATCCCGAAGCGCGTATCGCCGGCTTGACTGCCAAAAACGCCAAGCTTGAAATGGAAATCAAAGTGGAAAAGGGAACCGGCTATCTTTCGAAAGACGCTCATGCCGGGAAATCAAAATTGGAAATCGGGGTGATTCCGATTGACGCGATGTTCACTCCGGTAAAAAAGATCGGTTTCAAAACGCAAAATATGCGCGTGGGCGATCGGACGGATTTTGACAAAGTCATTTTTGAGATCGAAACCGACGGCACCATCACTCCGGAAACCGCATTCGCGCAGGCCTCCGAAATTTTGGTGAACCATTTTGAATTATTAAAGGGCGCCTTCCAATCTTGATTGAATTGAATTTCGCGTTTAGTGTTTGTATTTTGGTTTTGATATTTGAGATTTGACATTTATTATCATGTACAAGAGAATCAAAGGAAAAAAATTCAGCCGGAAAACCGATCAGCGCCGGGCGTTCATCCGCTCGTTGACGGCCAACTTGATCTTGCGGGAAAGGATGGTCACCACCAAAATCCGGGCGCGGCAAGCCGCGTCGTTGGCGGAAAAAATGATCACCAAGGCCAAAAAAAACGATTTGGCAGCCAAAAAAGCGCTGATCGCGATTTTGCCCGAGGTCGCGGTCAAAAAGTTGGTGTCGCAAATCGCGCCTCGCTTTCAGGAACGCAATGGGGGATACACGCGAATCACGAATTTAGGACCGCGGGCCAAAGATGGCGCGCCCATGGCGGTGGCCGAAATTTTGGATCGGCCGGCGGTTGAAAAAAACGCGCCGGAAGCAAAAAGCAAGAGCGCTAAACCGGTAAAAGCCAAAAAACAAATCAAATCCGCTCAAAACGACAAAAAAGAAGAGAAAAAATCTTAATTTTATCAGCATATGATTTCCATTAAAAGAGAAAAACATATCATCGACGCGGCCGGCGTATCGCTTGGGGATTTGGCGGTGAAAACGGCTGATTTGTTGAGAGGAAAGAACAAGCCCGGTTTTGAAAAACATATCGATGGCGGGGATTTTGTGGCGGTTAAAAATTTTAAGAGCGTCAAGATCACCGGCAAAAAACTGGATCAAGAAAAATATTACCATTACAGCGGATATATGGGCGGATTGAAAGAGCAGACCATGGGAGAGTTGATGGCAAAATTCCCCGCCGAGGTTTTGCGCCGCGCGGTTTATCGCATGTTGCCTGACAATAAATTGCGCGATCGCATGATCAAGCGCTTGGAAGTGAAACAATAAAAACAAAGAAATTCGAATGTCGAAACTCGAATATCGAAACAATATCGAATTTTTAAAATTCAAATAATTAAAACAAAATAAAATTTATTAGTTTCGAAAATTTGAATTTTCGAAATTCGTGCTTGTTTCGAATTTCGAAATTCGTGCTTCGGATTTGAATTAAATTATGGTTATTGCCAAAGAGATCAAAAAAGAAGCGGCGCCGGAGAAATCCGAGCCCGTGAAAAAACCGAACGTTGCCGCGGCCAAGCCGGCGGCGGTCGCCGCGGAGGCCGCGGCCAAAAAGAAATCCGAGAAATATTATGAGGCCGTGGGCCGGCGCAAAACCGCTATCGCGCGCGTGCGTTTGTACACCAAAGGCGACAAGCTGTTTTTAATCAACGACAAGGATTTTTCGGCCTATTTCAGGGGCGCGGAGTTTAAAAACATCATTGAAGCGCCGCTGGCGAAGATGAATTGCACCGATCGGTTCCGCATCACCGCAAGGGTTTTGGGCGGCGGATTGAACGCGCAGGCCGAAGCGCTGCGCCACGGCATTACCCGGGCGTTGGTGATGTTTAACGCCGATTTCAAAAAACGATTGAAGAAGTCCGGCTATCTCACCCGCGACCCCCGCATGAAGGAACGCAAAAAGCCCGGCTTGAAAAAAGCCCGCCGCGCGCCCCAGTGGGCAAAGCGCTAATCCGTTTTGTCCTGAGCGCGATTGCGAGGGGCCAGATGGTGATTCTGCATTGATATTTTCAAAACGAAAGCCGTTCGTTGCGGGCGGCTTTTTGGGTGTTGACAGGTTTTTAAAGTGTAATATAATTATTACAGATTTACGCTTTTTTGTAATTATTTCATTACACTTTTGCAAATGATTTTTGCTTGAACATGGTTAAAATCAAAAATCGCCGCGCGAACGCGCGGCGGTTTTTTTGGATTTAACTGACAGCTAATAACTGACAACTGATAACTATTCAACGGGGGCGGATTTGTATAAGATGCCGCTGGCTAAAAGATAGAATGTTTTTTTGTCGCGGTCCAGGAAAAAATCGGTTTGGTTTTCGTTGCCGTTTTGGCCGGCCGGGATTTCCAGCAGATCGATCAAATTAACTTTGTCGCGGGTGTCGATTTCGGCGATCTTGATGTTTTTGCCGGCGGCAAACGCCAGATATTCGGAATTGAACCAATCGCAGGCGGCGATTTTTTCCGATAGCCGAGCGATGAAAATCCGGCTGCCGGCATCGGCCGGCGGCGGATCGGGCTTGCTTTTCAAATAAAAAATCCAGATCTCGGAATTGGAGCAAAGGGCGATTTTTTTGCCGTCGGGAGACAAAACCGGTTCGCTTTCAAAATTGTCGACGATCTTTTCAAATGAATTTGATTCTTGGTTAAATGTGAAAAGATCGGCGTTCACCTTGGCAAGATAATAGTTGCCAAATATCCAAAAATCGCAATCTTCGCCCGGCTTGGCGGGCAACGCCGCGGCAAGTTTTTTTTCGCGGGTTTGGTTTTGGCCGATTTCGCGTAAATAACCGTCGGCGGCCAAAACATATTTCACGCCGCCGATTTCCTTTTCTTTTAAGTCGTCGGTGGTGGTGGCATTGGCGGGATTTTTGATTGCCGCCGGAATCATTTTTGTGATTTGGGCCGGATTTTTGCCGGCGGCGATGGCATAGGTCGAGGTGGCGCCGGCGGTTTCGGCGATTACGACTTCAAGATTTTTGTCGTTGGTCCAGCGCCAATCTTTTAAATCGGGATCTTTTGCCGAAAAATTGCTTTGGTTGGCCAATTTTAAAGTTAATCCCTGGCCGATGTCATAGAGTTTCAAACTCCAACCCATTCTGTCGCTTTGGCGCAGGGCGATTGATTTTTTGTCCGGCGCGGGCAGGGCGGCAACGATGTTTTTTTCCAATTCCGACAGGGCGATTTTTTCCGGGAACAAAACCAGATTGCGAACTTCGGTTACTTCTTTTTCTTTTATTTCCAAATTTTTTTCCCAGGAATGGTAGCCGGTTTTTTTGATTTCGAATTTGTGGGTTTTGGGAAGCAGGTTTTGCGCCAGCGCTTGGTCGAAGAAAAAATCGGTTTGCTTGGCCAATTTGCCGTCGACATAAATGTCGATTTGTTTGGGGCTGGCCTTCACGAAAAAACCGCCGGTCATCACGATCGGTTTTTTGCCGGGCTCAAGCGGCCAGTTGATCCGGTAGCCCTGGGCGTAGAAAACCACCGCCGGCGCCGCGACCAAAAACACCGCCAAAAAAAATATAAAAAGAAAAGTGCGAAACCCCCGCGACATTTTAAATTGTTTTATTTTGTGTTCATTCCTCCTTTCGTAAAGGAGGTGGCGCGTACTCGCGCCGGAGGATTTGTTTCTTGAATTCAAATCCCTCGCCTGCGGCTTCTCCATTTTTATTCTATCCCATCCCCCAAAATTTACAACCGCCACCCGCCCCAAACCCGCCCCAAAATTTGACAAAAACCAAAAAATATGTTTAATATTAAGCATTAATCATGCGAGATGGTTGATCAAAATGATAGAAAAGCAGGGTGAATTCTTAATTCTGACAAAAAGCGGCAAGTTTATTTTTATCACCTTGAACGGAATTGTTAATTCCATTCGATTGCCGTTTGGCATAGATGTCGAAAAAATAGGAGTGTTCCTTCAAAATCTGTTATTGCCAGATTATCGCAAAGTTGTCCCCGATGATTATAACTTTCTTTGGGATGACGATAAAATGGTTCTTCCTAATGAGGAGGTGCTGGCGCGAAGAGGAGATGTTGTTCTTATTAGCAACGACGGATTTCTTTCCGATATGAACGGCTACAAAGGCCGCATTGAAATTAGAGTTGCCCGGGATGGGGGCAGCAGGTTCGGCGAGACCATTGCGGAGAACGGACATTTGTTAAATTATTTTTTACCAATAGGCGAAGGTGCTGTAATCACAACTATTGGTGATGTAAGATTTTCCCCCGGAAGTGCTCGCAAATATGCGGTGGTTCGCAACAGCGGAGAAAATATTCGCTTATCGTCGATTTTTTGGCAAATAGTCGAAATAATCATCGGAGACGATTCAGTCGTCGCGATTTCCGAATCAATGCCAGGCGAAGAGTGGCGAAGCGAACAGCTTTATATTAAATACAAACTTATGCCAATTTATTTGGAAAATAACTTGGTGTTTGAAGATGGCGTTCCGCGAGAATTAAGCAAGAAAGATAGAAGAATAGGGTATTATTTCAAAGATACTGGGTTGAACTTTGTTGGAGTGGCTCGAGAATCCGATCTGGTTGGTTATGCGATTCAATCAAGAACTTTTTGGCTTAATACAGGAATGGAATTATCTAAATTGCCAATTTTGCAAGGTATTCCTTAATTCATTTTTCAAAGTGGATTGGGGGATGCCTTCTTTTTTTATACAAATTGGTAATTTATCTTAAATCATAAATCTTAAATCTTAAATCATTTCTGTTTTGTGCTACAATTAGCAAATATGGAGGCGCCAAAAAAGATCAATAACGGGGCAGTGGTGCGGGATGTGACGCTGGTGCACTTCCTTTTAATGTTTGGCTACAAGTTATTTTCGGCCTATTTCCCGTTGTTTTTGGCGATGCAAGGATTGTCGCTGGCGCAGATCGGTTATTCTTATCTTTTGATCTATTTGCCCATCGCGCTGTTGGCGCCGATAGTCGCGTTTTTCACTCGGCGCGTCAATCCGGCGTTGGTGATGATTGTCGGGATATTGGGTTATGCCGCCTATGCCTTGTTGATGGTTGTCAACGCCGGAATGGCGCTGTTTTTTGCTTGGCAGGTGATGCTGGGGGTGGCGGCGTCGTTATTTTTCACTTCCACGCGGATTTTGTTGATGGCTTATCCGGCTGCCAATGTCGAGCGGGGATTTTCGTGGTTTTATAACGCGCCTTTTTGGGCCGATGTGGCGGCGCCGGTGTTGGGTGGTTTTATTATTTGGAAAATGGGGTTCGCGCCGGTGTTCGCGTTGAGCGTGGCCATCACTTTGGCCGCGGCGGCCACCGCCGCGGCGAGGTTGTGGAAGCCCTGCGCGGCGCGCAACGGCCGGGCGATTTCGTTGGCCGTTTGGGCTCAAAAGTGGCGCAATTTGTTGGCGCGCGCCGCCAATCGAAAAATGGCGCCCAATTTGGCGGTGTCTTTTGCCGGTCTTTGGGCCAATGGTATTTTCGCGGCGTTTTTCGTGCTTTTTTTGAAAAACGCGCTTTCGTGGAGTCAAGAGGCGGTGATCGCCTACACGGCATATTCATCGGCGTTTTTTTCGATCGCCTACATCTTTTTCATTCGGCCGCGCCAGAAAGGCGCCGGTGAAAAAAACATCGCCGCCGGTGCGGTAACCGCGGGATTTTTTTCAATGTTGTTGGCGGCGCCGGTGTCGTTTTTGAATTTTGCCGCGATCTTTATTCTTGATTTTTTTAAAAATGCCGGCGGTTTTGTTTGCAATGCCGGCCGGTCGGCGTTGGTGGCGCGAAATATGGAGAAAGATCCGGAAGAATCGGGAGCATTTGATACGATTTTTTCGCCACTGGGGATCGCCCTTGGCTCGCTTTCGGCGGGTTTGCTCATCGGCCCGCTGGGTTATCAAGGATTATTTTTTTTAGGTGGCGCTTCGGTTTTGGCCATAACTTTGGCTTCAAGTTTTTTTGTTGCCAAAAAGAGCGGAATGGGGTAGAGTAAAGAAACTAAAAGCGCAAAGTGAAAAGCGTAAAGCGGAAATGCGAATTTTGATTTGTGTTTTTGCTTTGCGCTTTGCGCTTTACATTTTACACTTTTTATGAAACTTGGAATTGATTTGGGAACAAGGAATTCGTTGGTTTTTGCCCAGAAAAAAGGGGTGGTTTTGCAGGAACCGTCGGTGGTGGCGGTTGATTTGGACGAAAACAAAATTTTGGCCGTGGGGCGGCAAGCCAATGAAATGATCGGCCGCGCGCCCGACACGATCCGGGTCTATCGCCCCATGAAAGACGGGGTGATCGCGGATTTTGTGGTGACTCAGGCGATGATCAAGTATTTCATCGACAAGGTTTCGGGCAGTTTTCGGATATTCAAGCCGGAATTGGTGATTAGCGTGCCGGCGGGGATCACTTCCACCGAGCGGCGGGCGGTGATCGAGGCCGGGTTGAACGCCGGCGCCAAAGCGGTTTATTTGTGCAAGGAGCCGATATTGTCGGCGATTGGCGCGGGAATTCCGATTCACTCTTGTTCAGGGAACATGATTGTTGACATCGGCGGCGGCACCACTGAAGTGGCGGTGATCTCGCTGGGAGGCATCGTGAACTTTCAGTCGTTGCGCGTGGCCGGCGACAAAATCGACGCGGCGATCGCCGATTACGTGAAGCGCAAGCACAATTTGGCCATCGGCGATCAAACCACCGAAGACATCAAGATCAATATCGGCACCGCGATTCCGGAAAAAACTCCCAAAATTTTGGAAATTCGCGGCCGCGACTTAGTCACCGGCTTGCCGCGCAACATCAAGATCAATTCCAACGAAGTGAGCGAAGCGGTGGCCGATTGCCTGGCCGAGATCTTGCAAACCATTAAAGCGGTTTTGCGCGAAACGCCGCCCGAACTCTCGGCCGACATCATGGACAAAGGCATGGTTTTGGCCGGCGGGTCGAGCTTGCTGGCAAATTTGCCCGAAATGGTGGCCAATTCTATCGGCGTGCCCTGCTCATTGGCCGAAGACGCGCTGCTTTGCGTGGCCAAAGGCACGGGCGCGGTTTTGGAAAACCTTGATTTTTACAAGAAGTCGATAATGACCAAAAAATAATCGCGTTAGCGATTATTTTTTGGAAGCACGAATTTCGAATATCGAAATCCGAAACAAATTCTAATTTTCAAAATTAAAATTTTCGAAACAAAAATACGAGTTTTGGTTTGAAAAATTTGAAAATTCGAATTTTGATATTATTTCGATATTCGGATTTCGATATTCGAAATTTATGGTATTCAGCCATTTGGAACAACGGCAATTTCTTGAAGCCGCCCGCGAGGGCGGCCGTTTGAGCCATGCCTATGTTTTTTGCGGGCCGGAAAAAATCGGCAAAAAAACTTTGGCGTTGGAGTGGCTGGGCAAAATTTTGGGCGTTGAGCTGAAGCCAAATTTGGCGCATCCGGATTTTTTGTTCGTTGGTCCGCCGGTTGATCCAAAAACCAATTTGCCGGCCGATGAGATCGCCGTGGATCAAATTCGCGGGTTGATCGCCAAAATTTTTTTGGCGCCGGCAATTTGCCCTTATAAAGCCGCGATAATTGGCC
Source organism: Patescibacteria group bacterium (assembly GCA_034678605.1). Classification (GTDB taxonomy): domain Bacteria; phylum Patescibacteriota; class Minisyncoccia; order Minisyncoccales; family UBA5738; genus UBA5738. The sequence goes on from JAXDBQ010000009.1 coordinate 23,215, forward strand.
AGGCGCATTTGATGAACGCCGAGGCGCAAAATTGCCTCCTTAAAACCTTGGAAGAGCCGCCGGGAAAGGCGATCTTGGTTTTGGTGGCGGCCGGCGAAAATCGGCTTTTGGAAACCATCCGGTCGCGGGCGCAGATTGTGAAATTTGGCTTTGTTGGTGATCATGAATTGGAAAAATTCGGTTTGGACTATGCCGAAAAAAACAATTTAAAAGTTACCAAAGAAGAAATCAAAGATTTAATTTCGTTATCCTTTGGCCGGCCCGGCCGTTTAGCCGATTTTTTGGCCGATTCGGAATTGGCCCAAAAATGGCGCGCCGCCGAAAGCGAATTTGCCCGCGTCGTGACTGCCGATCTGCCGCAAAAATTTGCCTATGCCAAAAAAATTGCCGATCCGGAAACCGCGGTTCTGGATTTGGCCGACATCATCGAAATCTGGCAACTGTATTTCCGCCACCAACTGCTAAATCATCTCAAAGAAACAAAAACAGAGCCATCAGGGGTTCAACCCCTGTCAGATTTGCAGGGGTTAAACCCCCGCAAACTTGAAGAGAAGTTTGTTTTTAGCGTGTTGAAGCCGGAAGCAAGGCAAAAGAATATATATTCGCTGGAAAAGACCACGGAAATTTTAAAAAAAATCCACGCATTAAGCGCGATCTTGCAAACCACCAATGCCAGCCCCCGCCTGGCCATCGAGAATTTCCTGCTGGATCTGCAATGAAATTGGAGATTGGCGATTATGTAGCAAGCCAATTTTTACCTTGTGGGTTGCGTTTATAGTAAAAAATTTTATAAATAAGGTATTAAAAAGGCATAGTCCAATATTTGCGGACTATGCTAAAAATGAAATGCGGGGATTTGTTCGCCCTTCGAAACCATTGCAGCCGCGCCGAATAAAGCGCTTACGACTATGAATTTATAACATCCTGCGTCGACAACATTTACTCCCATTAAAATCCAGGTAATTGTCGCTATAATGAACATCATTACAGCCATAATAACCGCTCCCGCAAAGCCCCTGCGCCCATCCTAATCAATGTTTTCCTCAATTTTTACACCTACTTGATTATATCATATTATTTATTTTTTGTCAAGATTAACAATAAAATAGGGTGTGGTATATTATAAAATGCAGAGAAACAAAATTCCGAAGCACGAATATCGAAATTCGAAACAATTTTCAAAATTATAATATTTAAATGATCGAAACCGGAATTTAAATCCGTTTTTGACATTCAAATTTTGAAAATTCGATATTGTTTCGATATTCGGACTTCGATATTCGAAATTTATGGAGTATAGGGATATTATTAAAAAATTAACGCCGGAGTTCGATAAGGCGTTGCAATATTTGGACCGGGAATTGGCCAAGATCCACACCGGCCGTGCCAGCGCCGCGATCGTTGAGGATTTGGTGGTGGATTGCTTCGACCAAAAGTTTCCGCTCAAGCAGCTGGCGATGATCTCGGTGCCCGAAGCGCGCCAGATTGTGGTCCAGCCGTGGGACAAGTCATATTTCGAGCCGATACAAAAGGCGATTGCGGCTTCGCAATTGGGTTTGCAGGCCGTGCCCGAAGGCGCGATCTTGCGCATCGCCATGCCCGACCTCACCGGCGAATACCGGCAAAATCTGGTCAAGGTGATCGCCAAGACCCAGGAAGACGCCCGCCAGACCATGCGCCGGGCCCGCGACGAAGCGTGGAGCCAGATCCAGAAATTGGAGCGCGAGGGCGAGGTGCGCGAAGACGATAAATTCCGCGCCAAAGACGAATTGCAAAAAATGATCGACAATTATGGCAAGAAGATCGATGAGGCGGGCGAGCGTAAAAAGAAAGAGATTGCCGAATAACATTGATTTAAGATATAGGATTTAAGATTTAAGAATAAATTCAAGAATTTCAATTTTAAATCATAAATCCTAAATCTTAAATCATAAATCTGCATTTTAATGATTTCTATAATTTTATTGGTATTTTTCACTTTGATCGGGCTGATCCTGCTCCACGAACTGGGGCATTTTGCGTTTGCCAAAAAATTCGGCGTGAAGGTTGAGGAATTCGGATTGTTCATCCCGCCGCGGATATGGGGCAAAAAGTTCGGCGAAACGCTCTATTCCATCAACTGGATCCCGGCCGGCGCGTTCGTGAAATTGCAAGGCGAGGACAGCAACGATGACAAAGATTCGCGAAGTTTTGGTTCCAAGCCGATTTGGCAAAGAATGATCATTATTGCCGCCGGCGTAATCTCGTTTTGGCTGATCTCGATTGTTATTTTGAGCGGGGTTTATATGTCAGGCGCGATCGAATCCGTGGATGACAGCGATCCGGCGCCGGATGCCAAAGTGCAGGTGATCTCGGTGGCCGCGAATTCGCCGGCGTTGGCGGCGGGGTTGGAGGCCGGCGACATCATCGAAACCATAAAACCAAAAGAAAGCGCGGACGCGCCGATCATTATCGGCAAAGTGGCGCAAGTGCAGGAAATCGCCATTGATCGCGGCGGCGAGGAATTGCTGGCCGGAATAAAGCGGGGACAAAACAATCTTGAAATCGCGATCACGCCGCGGCAGGATCCGCCGGCCGGCCAGGGCGCCATGGGGGTGGCGTTGGCGCGCGTGGCGCAAAAACAATATTCGTTTTGGCAAGCGATCGGCGGCGGGTTTTCCACGACTTGGAATATGACCGTGGGGGTTTTTGATGGTTGGGGGCAGATAATCGGCCGGCTGGTCAAAAATGAAGGTATGCCGCCGGGCGCGCAATTGGTGGGGCCGGTGGGCATTATGGAGATTATGGCCAAGCAGGCGCGAATGGGTTGGAGTTATTATTTGCAATTCACGGCGATGCTTTCGGTTTATTTGGCGGTGTTTAACGCCCTGCCGATTCCGGCTCTCGACGGCGGCCGGCTGGCGTTCTTGTTTTTGGAAGCGGTGCGGCGCAAGCCGGTGCCGGTGAAAATCGAGCAAATCCTCACTTCGCTCTTTTTCGCGGCGTTGATGTTGTTCGCGATTATCGTGACGGTGCAGGATGTGATTCGATTATTCTAAAAATTCGAAGCTCGAATATCGAAATTCGAAATAATTTTTTGCGCCCAAAGCGCATCCGTCCTTTGGCGGAAAAATTTAAATTTTTGGATATTAAAACAAAAATAAAAAATGCGGATCTGTTTTAATAATTATCTTGAATTACGAAACTATAAATTAAAATGCTTTTGTCGGGGTCTAACCGCCGCGCCTATTCATTGAGAATAAGTGCGGGGTTAGACCCCAAAATGCAAAATACAAAGCGTTTCGTAATTCAAAGTAATTAAAATTTTGAAAATTCGATATTGTTTCGATATTCGGATTTCGATATTCGAAATTATTCATGTTGCAATCAAAGCTTTTCACCAAAACTCAAAAGGATATCGGCGATGAAACCAGCGCGGGCACGCGCTTGCTTTTGCGCGCCGGGTTCATTGACAAATTGGCGGCGGGAATTTACACCATGCTGCCGCTGGGGTTTTTGGTTTTGAAAAAAATTGAAAATATCATCGCCCAAAAGATGGACGAACTGGGCGCGCAACGGATTTTGATGCCGGCGTTAACTCCCAAAAAAAATTGGGAAATCACCGGCCGCTGGAACGATCTGGATGTTTTGTACAAGATCGAAAGCCAGCAAAAATCCGAATACGCGCTGGGCGCCACCCATGAGGAAATCGTCACGCCTTTGGCGCAAAAATTCGCGTTGTCATACAAGGACTTTCCCTTCGCGATCTATCAAATCCAAACCAAATTCCGCGATGAATTGCGCGCCAAATCCGGCTTGCTGCGCGGCCGGGAATTTTTGATGAAAGATCTTTATTCGTTTCACGTTGACCAAAAGGAATTCGACGGATTTTACCAGCGCGTCAAAGAGGCATATTTTGAAATTTATAAAACAATGGGGTTGGCGCCGATCACGCTTTTGACCTTGGCCAGCGGCGGCACTTTTTCCAAATTCTCCCATGAATTCCAAACCATCACCCAAGCCGGCGAGGACACGGTTTATCATTGTCTCAATTGCGGTTTCTCGGTCAACCAAGAGATCAAAAACGATTATCCCAAATGCCCCGAATGCGGCAGCGATAATTTCGACGAAAAAAAGGCCATTGAAGTGGGTAATATTTTTAAACTGGGGACCAAATACAGCAGCGTGTTCGGATTTGAAGCGACCGGCGCCGACGGCGCGAAATTGCCGGTGCTGATGGGTTGTTATGGCATCGGGCTTACTCGATTGCTCGGGACCATTGCCGAAACCGGCGCCGACGACAACGGATTGATCTGGCCCAAAGCCGTGGCGCCGTTTGATGTTCACTTGGTTGAGCTGGAAGCCAGAGATGGCGCGAATGATGAAAAGATCAAAAAAACCTGCCAAAAGATCTACCAAGATTTACAAAAACGCGATATCGGCGTATTATATGACGACCGGCCGCAAAAATCGGCCGGAGAGAAATTCAAGGACGCCGATCTTTTGGGAATGCCGGCGCGCTTGGTGGTAAGTTCGAAAACATTGGAAAAGGATAGCGTCGAAGTCAAGAAGCGCGACGGGAAAGAGACGGAACTGATAAAAATCGAAAAAATCGGAAGTTATAAGTTTTGATATAAGGATTAGATGTAAAAACTAATATCCCATAACCCAAAACTTCATCTTAAAACTAAAAAACGAAAAATACGAAAACCAAGCTGGGATTTTTGAGTGATAGATTTGAGTTATTGGATAAAGTTTTTAGTTATGGGTTTTTAGTTATTACATACGTGAATGAAATTTTTCGATAAATTTTTGAAATTGTTTTCCGAGGATATGGCCATCGATCTGGGAACGGCCAATTGCGTGGTCTATGTGCGCGACCGCGGTATTGTGATGTTCGAGCCGTCGGTAGTGGCCGTTAACCAGAAAACCGGCCAGATCTTGGCCGTGGGCGAGGAGGCCAAAAAAATGGTGGGGCGCACGCCCTCGCATATCACCGCGGTGCGGCCGATGAGGCATGGCGTGATCTCGGATTTCGAGGTGACCGAGCAGATGTTCCGTTATTTCATCGAAAAGGCCCGCAAACGCAACGCGATTTTTAATTTGCGGCCGCGGGTGATCGTGGGCGTGCCGGTGGGGGTGACCGAGGTGGAAAAAAAGGCGGTGATCGACGCGGGCAAATCCGCGGGGGCGCGGGAAGTGTTTTTGATCGACGAGCCGATGGCGTCGGCCATCGGCATCCGCCTGCCGGTGCAGGAAGCGCAAGGGAGTTTTGTGGTGGATTTGGGCGGCGGCACCACCGAGATCGCGGTGATCTCGCTGGGCGGAATTGTTTTAGGCAAGAGTTTGCGCGTGGCCGGCGACAAATTGTGCGAGGATATCATTCAATTCGTGCAGGACGAATACAAATTGCTCATCGGCGAGCGCATGGCCGAAAATATCAAGATCGGCATCGGTTTGGCCTATTCGGCCGACAATAGTGGAACGGCAAAAATTCCGGCGGCGGCCGCCAAAAAAGAAAAACCGGCCAAACGGGATTTCAAGATGCGCGGCCGCAATTTGGTGACCGGCTTGCCCGAAGAGATCGTGATCTCCGAGGACGAGATCCGGCGCGCGATCGACAAATCGGTGCGCCAAATCGTCAACGAGATCAAATTGGCCATCGAAGAAACTCCGCCGGAATTGGTGGCCGACATTATGGCCAACGGCATTTATTTGTGCGGCGGCGGCAGCCAGCTGCGCGGGTTGGACGAGCTGATCGCCAAGGAAACTCGCATGCCGGTGAAAACCGTGGAAGATCCCAAGACCAGCGTGGTGCGCGGCGCGGGCATGGTGCTGGAAAACTTGGACACGCTCAAAGAAGTGCTCATCGAAACCAAGGAATTGGAACCGCCGAAGTAATAGTTGATGAGAAGTGAGTTGATGAGTGATTAGAAAATACAAAATCCGAATACCAAAACGCCCCGGCCAAAGCCGGGGCGCGTATTTATAAAAATAAATGCCCTCACGAATCGTGGGGCACATGTCTAATAGGATTATTTACTTCTATATGCCTCTCCTAGATATAAAATCGCCCAGCCAATACCCGAAAGAGCACATATCATTCTCTCTTGGGAATTTTCGTAACTGGTCGCGGTGGCATTACCCAAATCAGTTTGCGCTTTCTTTGCTATTTCATCTGCAATCAATTTGCTCACCACCTGTATTATTACATAAATATAATATTTTGTCAAGGTTAACAGGGGGGAGAAAATGGGGTATGGTTAAAACATGGCGGTTCCATATTTTGCGCAAATCAGGCAAGTGATCGCTAATTTCGACCCGGAAAAGCAAAACCGGTATTTTGTTTTCGGTTCCGCGGCGCGCGGGCAAATTATCCATGACATTGATCTGGCGGTGCAGGCGGATTGCCGGTCAAAAAAACCGCTTTCGGATTTGAAGGATTTGTTTTATGACGCGCCGATCCCGTATAAAGTCGATGTGGTGGATATCAACGCGGCCGACGCCGATTTCCGCGAATATGTGATGGATAATGAAACAAAAATATGGATATAGAAGAGCGGAGGCCGATAGCGGTCGTATTTATTCTCCCTTTGGAAAAGGGAGTACCCGCAGGGGGAGGGATTTGAAATTCTAAATCCTCCGGCGCGATTACGCGCCACCTCCTTTTCCAAAGGAGGAATAGTTGCCGATTCGAAGGTTTGAAAGAAACCAAAAATATGAAAAATGCCAAGAATAAAAAAATGGAAACGGTTGATCCGCATTTGATGCATGTTTACAAAAACACCACGCCCGCCCAGCGCTTGAAATGGCTCAAGCGCGCCCTTGATTTCGCCCGAAAAATGAAATTCAATAAAAAATGAAATTTGGTTTTGTCAAGGTTAACAAAAGGAGGATTTTGGAGTATTATTAAAATGCAAGTTTAACAAGGTCGCACCTCGCCGATTACAGCGAGGAACGACCTTTTAAATTCAAATGCTTTCAAAGGAAGAAACGCAACATATCGCCAAATTGGCGCGGCTGGGGCTGGGTCAAGAGGAGATCGCCAAATACCAAAAAGACCTTTCGGCGATTTTGGGTTATGTTGATAAATTAAAAGAGGTTGATATCGAGGGCGTGGCGCCGTTCACGCATTCGGTGGTCGTGGAAAATGTTTCGCGCCAAGATGAAAAAATTGAGCGCGCCAAGGATGAATTGGAAAAGATGCGAGCGCAGTTTCCAAGCGAAAAGGACGGATTTTTGAAAGTGAAAGCGATCTTTTGAAAATTTCGAATATCGAAATCCGAATATCGAAACAATATCGAAATCCGAATTTTCAAATTTTTAAACGAAAATCCGCATTTTTGTTTTGAAAATTATAATTTTGAAAATTCGAATTTGTTTCGGATTTCGATATTCGGATTTCGAGTTTTAATAGGTTTATGGATTTAAAAGATTTTACAATCAAGGAAGCGCGTGAGGGGTTGACCAAAAAAGAGTTTTCCGCCCGGGAATTAACAAGCGCCTATTTGGACAAGATCGATTTGAAAAACGACAAGATTTTCGCGTTTTTGAGCGTGGCGCGCGATTTGGCGTTGGAACAAGCCAAGGCGGTGGATGAAAAAATAAAAAAAGGGGAGACAATCGGAGCGTTGGCGGGAATTCCCATGGCCATTAAAGATAATATTATGATTGACGGCCTGCCGTGCACTTCGGGCTCCAAGATATTGGAAAATTATATCGCTCCCTACGATGCGACCGTGATTAAGAGATTAAAAGAACAAGAGGCGATATTTTTGGGCAAAACCAATATGGATGAATTCGCGATGGGCAGTTCCACCGAAACTTCGGCGTTTGGCGCGACGCGCAATCCGCGGGATCTGGACTGCGTTCCGGGGGGCAGTTCCGGGGGTTCCGCCGCGGCGGTGGCGGCCGATCAATGCGTGGCCGCGCTGGGTTCGGATACCGGCGGTTCCATCCGCCAGCCGGCGTGTTTTTGCGGCGTGGTGGGATTGAAGCCCACCTACGGCGCGGTTTCCCGCTATGGATGCGCGGCGTTTGCTTCTTCGCTGGATCAAATCGGACCGCTGGCCAAAACCGTTGAGGACGCCCAAATCGTTTTTGACGCGATCAAAGGCAAGGATGCGATGGATGGCACTTCGGTTGAAATTACGCGAAATTTGGCAAAAAAAGATAAATTTCGGATCGGCGTGCCCAAAGAATATTTTATTGAAGGCATGGACGCGCGAATCGAAACGCTGGTCCGGCAAAAGATCGCTGATCTTGAAAAGCAAGGTAATGAGATCATTGAGATCAGTTTGCCGCACGCCGAATACGCGCTGGCTTGCTATTATATCATTGCCACTTCCGAGGCCAGCGCTAATTTGGCGCGGTTTGACGGAATCCGCTACGGCTATTCGGCGCAAGACGGCGGCGGTATCCATGATATTTATTTGGAAAGCCGCGGCAAAGGGTTTGGCGCCGAGGTGCGCCGCCGGGTAATGCTGGGAACCTATGTATTATCGGCCGGATATTATGACGCTTATTATGTGCGGGCGCAAAAAGTTCGCGCGCTCATCAAGCGGGATTTCGACAAGGCGTTTGAAAAAGTCGACGCGATCGTAGCACCCGTGTCGCCCGCGTTGCCGTTTGCGATCGGCGAAAAGGTCGACGATCCGCTGCAAATGTATTTGGCCGATATTTTCACGATCTCGATCAACTTGGCCGGAGTGCCGTCGCTGGCGGTTCCTTGCGGCGATATTGGCGGCTTGCCGACCGGATTGCAGATCATCGGCAGGCATTTTGACGAAGAAACTTTGTTTGAAATCGGCAAAATAATTGAAGCGCAAAACTAAAAGCGCAAAACGTAAAACAAAAATGCGAATTCGCATTTAATACTTTACGCTTTTCGCTTTGCGCTTTACGCTTTTAACGTGGATTTTTCCCAAATTGAATCAATTTTGTTTCCCGAGATGACCGGCGCTTTATTGGCGGCCAAGATTTTTTTTGTTCTTTTCAATTTGGGCGTGATCGCGTTTATCGTTTATGTTTGGACGGCCACGGTGTATTTGCGCCGGTTGTATATCATTGACATAATCGAGTTTTTCACCTTTCGCGCCTATGGCACGCGCTTGATCGATAACGATTGGATCGCGATCAAAAAAATGTTGCTCACGCAAAGCGGGCCGGATTTGCGCCGGGCGGTGATCGCCGCCGACCGGCTGGTGGATGATGTTTTGCGCCGCTTGGCTTTTGAAGGCAAAGATCTGGCCGAGAAATTGGAAAAACCGCGCGCCGAAATGTTTTCGGATCTTGACGCTATGAAGGAGGCCGATCTTGTTTATCAAAAAATTATTGCCGACCGGCAATACGCGCCGGATTACCAGGAGGCCAAAAAAACCATTTTGGCGTTCGAACAGGGACTCAAAGACGTGGCCGCTTTCAAGGACAAATGACAAAGAGAGTAAAAAATTGACATTGGCCGCTTTTTGGGTTAGAATTTAAACGTTGTCCGTTAAGAGCGGATTGTTTTTTGCGGGGTAGAGAAGTAGTATCTCACCAGTCTCATAAGCTGGAGGCCCTGGTGCAATTCCAGGCCCCGCGACAAGAATAGTTGATGAGTGATGAGTTGATGAGTGATGAGAAAAATACAATGAAGTCGATGACTTCCGCCAGCCGGTGGAGAACCGATGGGCGATGAGCAAAATGCGGGAAAGTTTTTTCTTTGAGAAATTGATAATATATCAAAGGAGCTTGGCATTTTCAGTAAAAGTTTGCCGTTTGGCAAGCAATTTTCCGGTTAAATATCAAAGGATTCAAAATCAACTTATTGGTGCGGCCATTTCAGTTCCTCTGAACATCGCCGAGGGATCTGGCCGGAAATTCGCCAAAGAAAAAATTAACTTTTGCAACACGGCGCGCGCGTCTTTATTCGAATGTGTTCCATTGTTCGAAATATGCAAAAGCTTGAAATTGGTTGAGGCAAGAGATTTTGAAGAGCTTGTAAACGAATCGGTGGAGATTTCGAAAATGATTAATGGCTATACCGCGTCAATCCGCTGATCCGCATTTTCCTCATTTACTCATTAACTCAAAACTGATTAACTATTTATCGCCGGCGTAGCTCAGTGGCAGAGCGAGGTCTTCATAAGGCCGAGGCCGCTGGTTCGAATCCAGCCGTCGGCACCCGAATAGCAATGAGTGATGAGTAATGAGTAATGAGCTGATGAGTTGGGAGAAACATGAGTTGATTTTTAAACGTTAATTTGCTATCTTGTGTTTGTTCGGTTTTGGATTTGTTCATTACCCATCAACTCAAAACTGATCAACTATTTCTGGGCTCGTAGTGTAACCTGGTTATCACGCCTCCCTGTCACGGAGGAGATTACGGGTTCAAATCCCGTCGGGCCCGCCCGGTAGTGAATTTTCGACTCGCGTTCGCGATATTAAATCAAACCTGCAACCGCAGGTTTGATTTGTCGAAAATCTACTACCGGGCCCGCTTTCACCCGCCATGGCTTTCTTTGTCTGCCATAGCCTTGGCGACGGAGGAATACTAAGTTGCCGAGGCTAAGTTGCCGAGGTCTGACCTCGGAAATTATACCTCGGAAATTATATAGTAAATGGCGCGGGGGTTGCAAAAAATAAATAAGGGTTTTAGAATTAAATAATGGGTTTGGAATTTGGGTTTTAATTTTTGTCGAGGAAAATTGAGATTAAATTTTAATTGATTAATTCGCTTGTTTATGGGAGGTAACCAAGTGGAAAATGAACTTGCCCGGGGCGAGGCGGTTTCGGCGGTGAAACTGGTTGATTTGCTGATGGCCGAGGGGCGCGATTTGCGCGCCAGCGATGTTCATATCGATCCTCGGCCCGGCGATATGCGGGTGCGCTACCGGATCGACGGCCGCCTCAAGGATTATCATTGTTTGCCAAAATCAAAAAAGGACGAGATCATCACTCGCATTAAAATTATGGCCGGCTTGCGCACTGACGAACATCAGTTGCCGCAAGACGGCCGTTTTCGTGTAAATTTGGCCGGCGAACCCTTGGATGTGCGAGTTTCGGTGGCGCCGACCTATTGCGGCGAAAACGCGGTTTTGCGCTTGCTGGCCAACCGCGACGGCGACGGCGATCTGGCGTCGTTGGGATTTTCGCCGGCCAATGCCGCCAAGATCGAAAAGGCCGCGCGCAAGCCCTATGGAATGATCTTGGCCACCGGGCCGACCGGCAGCGGCAAGACCACCACGCTCTACGCGTTGATAAAAAAATTAAATGGCCAAGAAATTTCGATCGTTACCATCGAAGACCCGGTGGAATACGCCATCGCCGGCGTGCGCCAAATTCAAACCAATGTTCGCGCCGGCCTTACTTTTGCCGGCGGGTTGCGCGGAATTTTGCGCCAGGATCCCGACGTGGTGATGGTGGGCGAGATTCGCGATCCGGAAACCGCGGGCATCGCAGTGAATGCCGCGCTCACCGGCCATTTGCTCTTTTCTTCATTGCACACCAATGACGCGGCTTCGGCGTTGCCGCGCCTGTTGGACATGAACATCGAGAGTTATTTGGCGGCGTCCACGGTCAACGCGATCATCGCCCAGCGTTTGGCGCGAAAAATTTGCGAGAATTGCAAGACCGCGCGCCAAATCGGCGTCGCGGAGTTTAACAATTTAAAAACAATATTTCCCGAATTGCCGCTGGCGCCGGGAGATGTTTTTTATTTTGGCGCCGGATGTTCGCGATGCGCCGGTTGCGGCTACGCGGGCCGAACCGGGGTTCATGAGGTTTTGGTTCCGGATGTTCAAATCAGGGAGGCGATTTTGGAAAAGCGCCCGGCGGAATTTTTGAAGCGGATCGCGGTGTCGCGAGGGATGTCGCCGATGATCGAAGACGGGTTTACCAAAGCCAAAAACGGCATCACCACCATTGAAGAAATTTTACGCCTGTCATATGAATAATCAAGCAAAAATTTTGGCGCGAAAATTGGTTGGCGGCTTGAAAGCGCGCTTGGACGCGCCGAGTTTGAGTTTTTCGGAAAAAATAATTTTTGCCAAACGGCTGGCGATGCTGGTCCGTTCGGGGATTCCGCTGGCGGCTGCGCTTGAGATGCTGGCGGCGCAAGCCGGCCGCCGGCAAAGCAAAGCCGCGATCGCGCGCTTGCGCGATTTGGCGGTGTCGGGGAAAACGTTAGCCAAGGCCATGGAAATGTCGGGCAATTATTTTGAAAATTTTGCCGTTAACATTGTGGCGGTGGGGGAGGCCTCGGGCAATTTGGCGCAAAATCTTGAATATTTGGCCGATGAATTGCGCCGCCGCCGCGAACTTAAAAGGAATATTATCGGCGCGCTGGTTTATCCGGCATTGATTCTTTTTGCCGCAGCCGCGATCGTGGTTTTGATGGCGGTTTATGTTTTTCCCAAGATTTTGCCGATATTTTTGGGGTTGAAAGCGCAGCTGCCGGCCAGCACGCGAGCGTTGATCGCGGCGGGAATTTTTTTGAAAAATTATTGGTTTTATTTTTTGCTGGCGGGGTTTGCCGCCGCCGCCGCTTGGCCGTTTTTGATGAGATCGCCGCGCCGCCGTTTGTTTTTTGATCGGTTGGTTTTGCGGTTTTTGTTTTTTGGTCCGATATTGAGAAATTATTGCCTCGCCAATTCCGGCCGGGCGGCAAGTTTGCTTTTGCGCGGAAATTCCGATTTGGTCGGGGCGTTGAAAATCGCGGGCAAATCGGCGGGCAATGCCGCCTATCAAAAGGCCTTTGAAGCGGTTGCCGCCAGCGTGAGCCGCGGCGAAGATATCGGTTTTGCCATGGCGCGCGACCGGTTTTTGTTTCCGCCGCTGGCGGCGCAAATGGCGGCGGCCGGTCAAGCGGGCGGCAATCTCGACGCGGCGTTGATGTATGTGGCACAGATGTATGAAGAGGAAATGAACGCCGCGATCAAAAATTTGTCCATCGTAATTGAGCCGGCGTTAATGATCTTTGTCGGGGGATTGGTGGGGTTTGTGGCGATTTCCATCATCACGCCGGTCTACGGCATCGCTCAAAATTTGCGCCAATAGATATGGAAATACATCAAAAGCAATCGGGACTCGCGATTTTGGAATTGCTCATTGCCATGGCGTTATTGGCGATTGCCGGAAGTTTTTGCGCGTTTATGGACAACGGTGCCGGCCGCGGATTTTATTTTAATGCCGATTGCCAAGCGGTTTTGGCGGCGTTGCGCCGGGCGCGGGCAATGTCATTGGCCAATGTCGGCGCGGGTAATGCCGCACCGCATGGCGTGCGTTTTGACCCGGCGCGAAACGATTTCATATTTTTCAGCGGCGCGATTTTTGACAATGATGACCCGGCAAACGAAAAAATCGATTTTGAAGGCGCCGCCACGCGGATCGCGGGAGCAAACTCGGTTGACGTGATTTTTTCGCCGATTACCGGCGGCGCGTCGTCAACGGAAATTGTTATTCAAGATGATTTTGGTCGGAGCGTGAAAATTTCCGTCAATGAATTGGGGCGCGTTGATCGGGAATAATCTTTTTTGAATCGTAAAACTCTTATTCGGCAATTATTTTCGCGGAGCACGGAAATTTTATTGCTATAAAATTTCCCGGTATTTCGCGCCGGCCGCGCGAAATAACGCTCCGGCAAAAACACTCGCCTCAACGAGTTTTGTAATTCAAGATAATTTAAGATAATTTCGCGTTATTAAATGGAAAAACAATTTGGATTTTCAACTTTGGAAATAATGATGGCGATGGCGGTGGCGGTTTGCGCTTTAACGGCGGCCGCGAGCTTGGTTTTTGGCGGCCAGCAATTTGTGATCGATGCCCAAAAAAACAGCCAAGCGCGGGCGGTCGCGCTTGAGATGCTGGCGCGGCAGCGGATTTTGGCGCAAGATGATTTTCGTTTGGTCAACGCCGCCACATCGACAAATGGAATTTATTCGCGAGAGGTGAAGGCAAGTTGGCAATCGTTTTTTGCCAAAAAGATCTTGGCGCGGGTTTCTTGGAGCGAATCCGGCCGTTCGTCGTCGGTGGCCTTGGAAACGATTATTGCCGACTATGGCGGCACGGCCGGCAATGACACCTGCGATTCGAATTTGTCCGGCGATTGGACCAACCCGCGAATAGAAAAAGTTATCAATTTAAACGATTTCGCGGAAAGCGCGTCCAGCAGTTACGCGGTGGGTGATGTTGATGTTTACATGGGAAAAATTTATGTGGCGATTACCAAAACCGGCGCGACCCATGATTCGACTTTGTTTATTTTTGATGTTGATAATCCGTCCTTGCCGTTGTTGTTGGATAAAATTGACAATAATAATTTGGCAATGGCCGGCATTAACGCTATCGCGGCAAATAAAAATTATGTTTACGCCGCTTCCGCCACCGCGAAAAATTTTCAAATAATCGACGTGTCGCAATTTCCATTAAAAATATTTTCGCACAAGATCAACAACGGCGAAGAGGCGGTGAGCGTTTTTTATCGGAATAATTATGTTTATCTGGGTTTGAGCAAAGTCAATGGGCCGGAATTTAATATTATCGATGTGGGCAACGCGAACGATCCGGTTGTCATCGGCAGTTTTGAAATCGGCGCGGGGGTGAGCGATATTTACGTGAAAGGCGATTATGCTTATTTGGCGCATCCGGCGGATTTGACATCGCCCGAAGAAAGCGGCCGCGAACAATTGACCATTTTAAATATTGCCGATCCGGCAAATCCATACCGGGCCGGCGGATTTTTCCACGAAGCGGGCATGGGAGGTTTTGGCAAAAGTTTGCGCGTGATCGGCAATCGGATTTATTTTGGCCGCACCACCAGCCATATCGGCGCGATTCCGGACGATATTCCTGATTTTTTTATTTTTGACGCGGCCGAGCCGGCGGCAATTTCAGTTTTGGGATCGCGGGCGTTTTCCCGGGTTGGCAGTTTGAACGGGTTGATCATCAGAGATAATTTGGCGTTTGTTTTGTTGGGAACGACAAATTTGGGCGGAGATTTGAGAATATTGGACATTGCCGATCCGGACGATATCGTTGAAGAAAAGATCATTGCTTTGCCCGGCGCCGCCGGAGGGATCGGCGGAGTGTCGATCGATTGCGAAGGCAATTATTTGTATGTTGCGTCGATCGATGGCGCCGGCGGAAGCCATATTTCAATTATTTCGGCGGAATGAAAAATAATTTTGGATTTATTTTTATCGAGGTTTTGATCTATTTGGGGCTTTTTGGGATTTTGTTTTCGGGATTGTTCGCCGCGGCGCTGGCCATGGTGGAGAGCGCGGGCGCCAATGACGCGCGACTGATGGCGCAATCCGAGGGCGAATTTTTGCTGGCCAAGATCGAGCAAGCCGCGGCGCTGGATGTTTTTGCCATTGACGGCGGCGTTTTGAAAATGAGCGGTACGGCGCTTAACAATTCGCAAACTTTCGTTGAGGGCTGGGCGGCCGAAGAGATGAGCGGCGGCCGCAAAGCCGTTAGATTTATTTTGAAAGTTCGTTCGTCGTCCGGGAAAATATATTCGCAAGAATTTTTGACCATATGGCCAAATCGATAATCGGACAAAACGGGTTTGTGGCGTTGGTTTCGGCGATAATCACGGCCGCGGTTTTGCTGGCCATGAGCGTGATTTCGGCGCGGTCGGCGTTTTGGGGGCGGTTTGATTCGTTGGCGCGGGAAAATAAAAACATGGCGTTACAGGTCGCGCAGGGTTGCGTTGAACAGGCGTTGCTGGGCATTGCCCGGAATGAACCGGTGGCAATGTGGGAAAAATGCGCTGATCTGCGAATTTCGGGAACCAACCCCTATGAGATCATTGCCAAGGCGAATTGGAAAAATTCGTTCGTGAATTTGCAAGTTGATGTCAAATTGGAAAACGGCAAGATCATAATTCTTGATTGGCGCGAATTCTGATTCGTTGTTTGTTGCGAGGCATTTTGTATTTTATGATTTAACCCCGCGCTTATTCTTAATGAATAGGCGCGGCGGTTAGATCCCGCCAATAGTATTTGAATTCAATGGTTCCATATCCCAAAAATAATTTGTTATTTTAAAGGTCGAGCAAGCAGTAAAAATGTAAAATTAAAAAATCAATGACAAAAAAACATCAAAAAACAAAAAAGTTTGAAAGCGGATTTACCTTGATCGAAATTTTGGTGGTGATCGGCTTGATCGCCTTGCTGGCCGCGGTGGTGCTCATCGCCATCAATCCGGCGCGGCAGTTCGCGCAGGGGCGCAACAGCCAGCGCACCAGCAACGTGAACGCGATCCTAAACGCCATCGGCCAAAACATCGCTGACAACAAAGGCGTGTTTGATTGCGCCAGCACCACCTTGCCGGCGGCACCGGGAGTGTTTATGAACAATTCCGGCGGTTATGATATTCGTAATTGCGTCGTGCCTACCTATATTTCCGAATTGCCGGTGGACCCGGGCAACGGCCTGGCTTGGAACGGAAGCAATTACGACACTCAATATACCGTGGTTCAAGACGCCAACGGCCGCATTACGGTTTGCGCGCCCAACGGCGTTGAGCCGGCGATCGCCGGCAGTACCGCGATTTGCGTCACCCGATAGGAATAGCTGATGAGAAATGAGTGATGAGTTGATGAGAGAACGCGCGTTAACGAAAGCCCGCTTTGCGGGCTTTCGCGTTTTGTTTGCCGGTATTTTAAGGGGTCGTTCCCCTGTGCAGCGTAGCGGAGCAGAGGTGCGACCCCAACAATAGAATTTGTATTTAAATTCCGAATCAGTAAAACATCTTGCGCGATTTCGGGCGTTGTGGTAAATAATCCTAATGATCGCATAGCTCTTTTTATTCGTTCTATTTATTTTGTTCCCGAAACATTGCCGGGGAGCGGAATGGCCGTTTGTTTATCAAATTCCCATTCCAGTCCTCGGCTCATTTCGAGGATAGAGAATAAAGGAGAAACCTCGCATGAAACATATTTGCGAGCAAGGATTTGCCGGGAGCCAAAGAGTGAGAGAGACAGGCTACTGCGCAATCGACGGATGCCATGTAGCTCCTACCTGCACCGCCGGGCTGCAGCTTTAATCATAAGCTATTGATAGCAGGCTAATCTTGCATTAGTCATAGCTGCAACAAAAGGTTAAGTGTGCACTTTGATATTTAAACGATGACCAATCGTGTGGTATCAAAGAGGGCTGGCACACAGGAGCGAGTGAGGCAGGAGAGGACAACTCGTTGTCCTCTCACCTAATAAAATTTCTCCGGCCGGACCATTCCGGCCGGTTTGCGTCTTTGCGCGGTCATTATTTTAAAAACCATAGCCCTTATTCGAGTGAATAAGTCTTGCTCGCAAGCCTTGATTTCGTTTCGCTCAATTAAGCGAATAGATAAACAAGTCAACAAGTTGGTAAGTCGGTAAGTTGGTCAGCTGATAAGCGAATAAGCAGAGGGGAGAAAAAACATTCTGTTATTCTGCAGAATATCGGAATATTGTAAATTGAGCGGATGAAATAGAAAGCACAGAGGCAAGACCTCTGCGTTTTTTGGTTTGCTGACGAATCGTTGGGCGCGGGAGGTTGACAAAATCAAAAAATACCATAATCTTAAACCAGCTTTTGAGCTATTCGCACCTTGTCAATTGAATAGATTTGAACGAAAGATAGGGTTGCGATGGGTTGAGATGATGAATGCGTAATTTAGGTGGTGAGCCATTTGATTGTAAGATACGCAGACAAAAGAATTGATGAAATTTGGTCTTTGCTCAATAAGTATTCGCTATGGCAGGAAACAGAGATCGCATATCTTTATGCATGGGAAGAAAAAGGAGTGGCGCCGCTGGGTTTCGCGGCGGCAATGGAGGCGCAATTAAAAAGCAGGCCGATAAACTTGGATCTGATAGATGAATTTGACAAACGGTTCAAACATGATCTCAATGCGGCGCTTGCGGAAATGCGAACCCGTCTTGATGACATGTATCATGAATGGTTGCATTTAAGAATGACCTCTTATGATACCGAAGAGCCTCCGTTTGCCATAATGTTGCGGCAGTCGGTTGCAATTGTCTTGGAAAAACTTGGCGGTTTAGTTGCGGTTTTTAAGAAAAAAGCCATTGATTACCGCTATGTAGCGATGATGGGTCGGACTCATGGAATGGAAGGAGAGCCACAATCACAAGGAAAGAGATTTTTGGATTGGTTGCGAGAACTTCTTGTTGTCCAGAGAGCATTAAAAAAAACCATGGAATTATTAAAATATTCCAAGGGAGCTGGAGCAATGGGAAATTATGGAGATATGGATCCGGAAGTGGAGGAGACCGCTTTAAAAAGGTTGGGCTTCAAGGTTTGCTATGGCGTCGGCCAGATAATGCCACGGGAAATACATGCCGAAATTGCCGATGCCTTGAACCGTTTGTCGATGGTTCTTGCTAAAATAGCAACCGATATCAGGCTTGGCGCAAGAAGCGGCGCGGATTCAATATATCAGGAACCTTTTGGCAAGGAGCAACTGGGATCGTCTGCGATGCCGCATAAAAAAAATACGATTACCACTGAACAAATTGGTGGATTGAAACGCCTTGTGAAAGGTTATGCCTCCGCTCTTGATGATAATATCGACACATGGGAAGAAAGGGATATCGGCCAATCATCGGTTGAGCGGGTGGCATGGCCAGATATATTCCATGCTGTACTTCGTGAAATCTCGAACATGAAAAAAGTTGTCGGCGGCTTGGTCGTTAAGACCAAAAATATGTTGCGCGGTATAGTGAGGATGCGCGGCTGCTATGCAACCAACGGAGCCACTCAGTTTATCAAGAAGTATGGGAAGCAATTTGGAATTACAACCGCAGACGCTTATAAAATAGTGCAATTGGCGTCATTTGATGCATTTTGGGAACCTGATGGTGAAAAAATTTATTCCAGCTTTGATGAAGCGGCGGCAATCTTGGATGAATTGAGATGTGAAGTGGTTGATAATATTTCAATTGAGGATATATTGGTCAATGCTCAATTGATGGCAATACCGGTGCTTTCGGCAACTCGCGTTGAGGTAGTGAGATATAACGAAGCTTTGCGTCAAATTTTCAACCTCGGGACGGCGGTTATGGAGGAATGGGGGAAAATCTTTGATATCAGAACACACTTGAAGAATGAGTCGGTAGTTTTTGAAAAGATGTTGGCGGAAATTTAACGCCAAAAATCTTTTTTGCAAAGATGTTAAATAAATGAAAAAGATTGGAGGAATAAAGGATGAAGAATTTAGCGGAAGGATATTCACCGCGTGGGTTAATCGTGAAGGGAAAAACAAAAGAAATTTGGTCAACCGATGACTCGGGAGTCGTGATTGCAAAATCAACCAATGATATTACCGCGGGCGACGGAGCTAAACATGATACATTCCCCGGCAAGGCGGATCTGGCCAATCAAACAACTTGCAATGTGTTTAATCTGTTGCAAAGATACCATATCCCGTTGGCGTTTATCGGACAGCGTGATGCAAATAGTTTTCTGGCTAAAAGTTGCCAGATGGTGGCCTATGAAGTGGTGATTAGGCGGTTGGCGTGGGGTTCATATTTAAAACGCCATCCAAAAACGCCAAAGGGTTGGGAGTTTTTCGAGCCAGTAACGGAAATATATTTGAAAACCACTGGCCGGAAATGGGGCGATTTGGATATTCCTGTTGATGATCCGTTAGTTGTGTTTGAAACTAATGGCAAAGTTAAACTATATCGGCCGGATAAGCCGGAGAGCGAGCAGATGTCATTTGTAGTGCTTCTTGATTATCCGTTGCGGGATTTGCCTGAGAAGCTTGTCGAAATGAAACGTATTGCTCAAAGTGTATTTCTTGTCATTGAAGATGCATGGAAACGGACGGGCTATATTCTTGTCGATTTGAAAATAGAATTCGGGATCGATCCAGCCGGTAATTTAGTCCTCGCCGATGTTATTGACAATGATTCATGGCGGGTGGTAACCAGTAATTGGGATCATATCGATAAGCAAGTTTACCGCGATGGCGGCAATCTTGATGATGTGGCAAAACGATACCAATTGGTTGCAGAACTGACCGGTAAATTTGTATAGATGGCTGAACGAGCCAACAGGATTGACACTCCTGTTTTTTATTAACCCAATTATCACTCGGGGGGCTTGACTGATAATTTGGAGATGATATTATTAAAATGCAATATCGAAGCACGAATATCGAAACCCGAAACAATTTTTTGCGCCCAAGGCGCATCCGTCCTTTGGCGGAAAATCTCGAATTTTCAAATTGCTAAAACGTGAATTTAGTTTCGTTTAAAAAATTTTAACATTTGAAAATTCGATATTGTTTCGAAATTCGAAATTGGATATTCGATATTTGAATTTATGCAAGTGAGCGAGCGGCAAAAGGGAATATTGGACACGATCATTAGGGAATATATTCAGTCGGCGCGGCCGGTGTCTTCGCAATACTTGGGAGAAAAGTATGATTTTGGCATCTGTCCGGCGTCCATCCGCATCGAGATGCAAAAGCTCACCGATGACGGATTTTTGACTCAGCCGCACACTTCGGCGGGAAGGATCCCCACCGACAAGGGTTATCGGTTGTTTGTGGACCAACTGGCCGAGGGCGACGGGTTGGCCAAAGTGGGCTTGGATTTTGCCGGTTTGGAGCAAGACGAAAATTTTGAAAATTTGTTTGGCGCCATGCGCGATCTGGCGCAAAGCGCGGCGGCGGTTTCCGAAGCGCTGGTGCTGGGTTACATGAAAGATGCGGGTGTTTTTTTCAAAGAGGGCTGGGAAGAAGTTTTGCGCCAGCCGGAGTTTGGCCAGCGGGATTTGATGGACAATTTTTTGGACTATTTGGATTATTTGGAAAACAATATTGAAAAAGTGAAGCCAGTTGATGATTTTGAAATTTTCATCGGCCGGGAAAACCCTTTTCCCGGAGCAAAAGAATTGGCGGTGTTTTCGATGGCGTTTGAGCCGGCGCCGCGGCAGGAAGTGATCCTGTCGCTGGTGGGGCCAAAGCGCATGGCCTACGACAAGAATATGGCGCTGGCCAATGAGATCTTGAAAATGTTTGAGAACCTGTAAAAATAAATTCGAATATCGAATATCGAATTTCGAAACAATATCGAATATCAAATGTTCAAATTTTTTAAACGAAACTAAATTCACGTTTTAGCAATTTGAAAATTCGAGATTTTCCGCCAAAGGACGGATGCGCCTTGGGCGCAAAAAATTGTTTCGGATTTCGATATTCGTGCTTCGATATTCTACAAATGGAAGAAGAAAAAGAAAGCAAAGAAAATAAAAAACCGGGCGATTTGGAAGAATATCAACAAAAGTGCGAAGAATATTTGAATGGTTGGAAGCGGGCCGCGGCCGACTTGATCAATTACAAAAAAGAGGAAAGCGCGCATTTGGCCGACATCGCCAAATACACCCGGCACAATTACATTCATTCGCTGCTGCCGCTGATGGACAACCTGGAATTGGCGCAAAAGAAATTGCCGCCGGAATTGCGGGAAAACGACCATGTGAAGGGTTTGCTGATGGTCAAAACCCAATTGGAGGACTTTTTGAGGAACAACGGCGCAACCGCGATCGAATCTATCGGCCAGCCGTTCGATCCGGCCTTGCACGAAGTCGTCGCCGCGGTGGAATGCGGCGACAAGGAAAGCGGCACGATCATTGAAGAAACGCAAAAGGGCTATTTGATCGACGGCAACTTGTTGCGCCCGGCCAAAGTGAAAGTCGTGAAATGAGGTAATGTGTTTGTGTTTATTCCTCCTTTTATAAAGGAGGTGGCGCGTAATAGCGCCGGAGGATTTCTTAATTCAAATTTCAAATCCCTCCTTTTCGCTTCGCTCAAAGTGCTCCCTTTTCCAAAGGGAGAATAAATGCTAAAAATACCAAAAAACCGCGCTTGGCGGTTTAGGATAAATAGAGAAAAAGAGGTGATTATTTTGTATAGTACCCATCGGATAGGTATTGGAAAAAACCTATCACTAATATCAATAAAATAATCAAAATTAAATATGATATTAAGCCGATATTTACCACCTCCTTTAATAATTAAATAATAAATTAATAAATTTGTCAATACTATGGAACAACAAAATCAACAACAAGGGCAAGCGGGTCAGCAATTGCAGATAAAAGTGCGGGATGAAGAGTTAAAAGGGGCGTATTCCAATTTGATGCAGATATTGCACACCAAAGAGGAGTTCGTGCTGGATTTCTTTTTGAACGCGCCGCCGCAAGGCATGCTGGCGTCGCGGGTGGTCGTGAGCCCGGGCCATGCCAAGCGCATCGCGCAGGCCTTGGCCGAGAACATCAAACGTTATGAGGAGAAATTCGGCAAGATTGAAAGCGGCGACGCGCCGGAAAGCAAAATCGGGTTCATTAAATAGCGCAAAGCGCAAAACGAAAAGCGTAAAGTAAAATTAAAAATCTAAAATTCAATTTTAAACAAATTTTAAAATTTTAAAATTAAATATTAAAATTTTAATTATCATTTAAAATTGAAATTTAAAATTTTCTAAAAGGTGTTGGAGCGAGGCGCGTTTCCAAATTCAAAAAGGTCGGTTGGGATCGCCCGAAGTTCCGGCACAAAATTTATGGCATTGATACCTTATCGGGGCGGGTGGGATCTTGACCGCTGGTTCGAGGGCGATGACGATTGGTTTGATTTTGGGCCGTCGTTTAAATTGATGAAGTCGCCCAATATGCCCAAAATGGATGTTTATGAAAAAGACGGCAAGGTGATGGTGGAAGCCGAATTGCCGGGTTTCAAGCCCGAAGAAATTTCGGCCAAGATCAAAGACGGGGTTTTGACCATTGAGGCCGAATCGAAAAAGGAAGAAAAAGAGGGCGGCGAAAAAAAGGATTATTGGCGGCGCGAGATCAGCCGCAACTACGTGAAGCGGGCGATTGTTTTGCCCGAGATCGATGAAAGCAAGGCCGAGGCGGAGTTCAAAGACGGGATGCTGACGATCAGCGCGCCCAAAGCCCAGCCCAAGATCGAGGAAGAAAAAGCCAAGAAGCTGGAGATCAGAAGTAAGATTTAAGATTTAAGATTTAAGATTTAAGATTTAAGATTCTCAATCGTTTGAAGCGGTTTCAAGCGAAGGCCTGTTTTGGAAAACAGCGGAGCCGGAAAACGGCTCCGCCAAACCTTGAAAAATAAAAATTCGAATATCGAATATCTAATTTCTAAACAAATTCGAATTTTCAAATATTTAAATTTTCGAAACGGAATTTTGAATTTTGTTTTGAACATTTGAATTTTGAAAATTTTCCGCCAAAGGGCGGATGCGCCTTGGGCGCAGAAAATTATTTCGGACATTCGAGCTTCGAACATTCGGATTTATTCAAATAATCAATAAATATAATAAAAATATTATG
This sequence comes from Patescibacteria group bacterium, assembly GCA_034678605.1. Lineage (GTDB taxonomy): Bacteria > Patescibacteriota > Minisyncoccia > Minisyncoccales > UBA5738 > UBA5738. The sequence continues at coordinate 46,536 of JAXDBQ010000009.1, forward strand.
GCAAGAACAATTGGCATTGATTTGGGAACCACGTTGTCGGAGATGGCCGCCATTGTGAACGGCGAGCCCAAAATTTTGGAAAACAAGGAAGGATCGCGGCTCACGCCGTCGGCGGTGGCGGTCACCAAAACCGGCGAGCGGCTGGTGGGAGTTTTGGCCAAGCGCCAGCAGATCACCAATCCCAAAAACACTTTGTTTTCGGTGAAACGGTTTATTGGCCGCAGATTTAGCGATCCGGAAGTTCAGCGCGATCTGAAATTGCTGCCCTATGAAATCCGCGAGCGGGCGCAGGATGGTGGCGTGGAGGTGAAGATGGGCGACAAGTGGTACGCGGCGCCGGAAATTTCGGCCATGGTTTTGCAAAAGATCAAACAGGATGCCGAAGCCAAATTGGGTGAGCCGGTGACGGGCGCGATCATCACGGTGCCGGCTTATTTTGACGATTCGCAAAGAAAAGCCACCAAGCTGGCCGGCGAGATCGCGGGATTTGACGTGAAGCGCATTATCAACGAACCCACGGCCGCGGCGTTGGCCTATGGCTTGACCAAAAAGAAAAACGAACAAGTGCTGGTCTATGATTTTGGCGGGGGCACATTTGATATTTCCATTCTTGATATTTCCGAAGATACCGTGGAAGTCAAGGGCACCGGCGGGGATACGCATCTGGGAGGCGATGACGTGGACCAGCGGATAATGGATTGGCTGGTGGCCGAATATAAAAAAGATAACGGCGTGGATTTGGCCAAAGATGATTTGGCGTTGCAACGGTTGAAAGAAGCGGCTGAAAAAGCCAAGATCGAACTTTCCACGGCCATGGAAACCGAAGTGAATTTGCCGTTTATCACCAGCGACGCTTCGGGGCCAAAGCATTTGTATTACAAATTAACTCGCGCCAAATTGGAAGATCTGGTGCGCGATCTTATTGATAAATCAATGAATTTGGTGCGTCAGGCGTTGGATGACGCTAAAATTTCGGCCAAGGACATCGAAGAAATCGTTTTGGTGGGCGGGCAAACTCGTATGCCGATCATCCAAGAAGAGGTGCGTAAATTCTTCGGCAAGGAGCCCAATAAGTCCATCAATCCCGATGAAGTGGTGGCCATCGGCGCGGCCGTGGAAGCGGGGATATTGCAGGGCGAGGTGAAGGATGTGTTATTACTGGACGTTACGCCGTTGTCATTGGGAATTGAAACCATGGGCGGGGTGAACACCGTGTTGATCGCCAAAAACACCACCGTGCCCACGGCCAAATCCCAGACATTTTCCACCGCGGCCGATAATCAAACCTCGGTGGAGATCCATGTTTTGCAGGGTGAACGGCCGATGAGCGCCGACAATAAATCGTTGGGCAAATTCATTTTGGACGGGATTATGCCCGCGCCGCGCGGAATTCCGCAAGTGGAAGTGTCGTTTGACATCGATGCCAACGGCATTTTGAGCGTGACCGCCAAAGACAAGGCCACCGGCAAAACCCAGACCATCCGGATTGAGGGATCTACCGGAATTTCCAAAGAGGAAGTGGAGCGGATGAAGCGCGAAGCCGAAGCCAATGCCGAAAGCGACCGCAAGAAGCAGGAACTGATCGCGGCACGCAATCAGGCAGATAATTTGATCTACACCGCCGAAAAGGCAATGCGTGATGCCGGCGATAAAATGAGCGCCCAAGCAAAGCAGGGAATCGCCGAAAAGATCGATGCCTTGAAAAAAGTTAAAGATGGGGATAATATGGAAGAGTTAAAGCGCGCTTCCGACAACTTGTCGCAAACGCTTTCCCAGGCCGGCGCGCAAATGTACCAGCAGCAAGCGCCGCAGGGCGGAACCGATCAGGCGCCGCAGGGCGAAAAAAAAGATGATGGCGGCGCGCAGGAAGGAGAATACAAAGAGAAGTAAGTCAAAAGTCAAAACTCAAAAGTCAAAAGTGAAATTTAAAAGTTAAAAAGTTTTAACTTTTGGTTTTGACATTTGAGATAATTTCGTGAGTAAGGATTATTATAAAATTTTGGGGGTGCAAAAAAGCGCCACGGCCGACGAGATAAAGAAGGCCTATCGCAATTTGGCGCACAAATATCATCCCGACAAGGGCGGCGACGCCGAAAAATTCAAGGAGGTCAACGAGGCCTACCAGGTGCTTTCGAACGCGCAAAAGCGGACGCAATACGACCAATTCGGCAGCGCGTTTGACCAGCGGCAAGGATTTGGCGGGTTTGGCGGCAATGCGGGAATGGGCCAAGATGGCTGGTTTTGGGGTCGGCCGGGCGCGGAATTCGACGTGCAATTCGACGATCTGGGCGACATGATGGAAGAGATGTTTGGTTTTGGCGGCGGCGGCGCCAAGCGGCGGCGCGATCCCAAAAAAGGCAAGGATGTGCGGTTAGATATTGAGATCACCTTGGAAGAGGCGTTTTTGGGCGCGCAAAAAGAATTTAAGGTTTCCAAGCATGACGTTTGCCCGCGGTGCTCGGGTACCGGCGCCGAACCGAACACCAAGATCAAAGAATGCTTTTCTTGCCGCGGCACCGGCCAAGTCCAGCAGGTGAAGCGCACATTTTTGGGATCGTTTACCAAATTCGCGGTTTGTCCGGAATGCGGCGGCGAGGGTTATCGGCCGGAAAAACCGTGCAATGTTTGCGCCGGCGAAGGGCGGGTGAAAAATGAAGAGCGAATCAAGATTTCGATTCCGGCGGGCGTTGACAATAATCAGGTGATCAAGGTTGACCAAAAGGGCGAGGCCGGCCGGCGGGGCGGCAAGCCGGGCGATTTGTATGTGAGGATATTTTTGAAAGCCCATGGGCTATTCGACCGCAAAGGAGACGATCTTTATATCGCGCGCGACATAACGCTGGCTCAGGCGGCTTTGGGCGGCGAGATCGAAGTGCCGGTGATCGAAGGCAAAACCATTTTGCTCAAGATCCCGCAAGGGACCGAATCGGGCAAAGTGTTCCGCGTTTCGGGCAAAGGCATGACGCATTTTGCCGGCTTTGGCCGCGGCAACCTCTATGTCCAGGCAAACATCGCCGTGCCCAAAAAACTCTCCAAAAAGCAAAAAGAATTATTGGAACAATTGCGAAAAGAAGGTTTGTAGCGTTTTGTTTGAAAATTGGCAATTGAAAATTCAAAAACCGGCGATAAGCCGGTTTTTGGTCTGGTGCCCCTGGGGGGAATCGAACCCTCATTTAATGCTTAAAAGGCATCTACTCTGCCATTGAGTTACAGGGGCGGGGAATAGTTGATGAGTGATGAGTTTATGAGCAATGATTAAAAATGCAAAATGCCAAAATCAAAACCCAACAAAAAGAGTGTAGCACATTTCGCGATTTTTGTCATCTTTTGGCTTCAATCTGTCAAATGATAATAGAAATGTCATACCTTTAGGACTCGCAAAAGAGAGGGCTTTTTGGTAAGATGGGGGTTGTATGGAACAAAATAATCAAAATAATCAAATAATCGGGTTAGAGGGATTGGGATATGATGAATTTTTTGAAAAAGGCCGAGTCAAGGCGGGATTTGGCGGTTTTGGGGCGGCGCGGGTGGTTAGCGAGCAAAAAGGGTCGTATATCGTGAAAAACCAAAACGGGGAGTTTTTCGCCAAGATCACCGGCAAGCGGATGTTTTTTGCCCAAGGCCGCGCGGATTATCCGGCGGTGGGTGATTGGGTGGTTATTGATGAGTTGCCCGAAAATCAGGCGGCGATCCACGGAATCTTGCCCCGGAAAACCGTTTTGGAACGAAGATCCGGCGCCAAAATCGATGTCCAAATCATTGCCACTAATGTCGATGCGGCGTTCGTGGTTCAAGCGCTGGATGGCGATTATAGTTTGAACCGGTTTGAGAGGTATTTTTCGCTTTGCGCGGCCGGCGGGATCGATGCGATCGCGGTTTTAAACAAAACCGATCTGGTTTCAAAGGAGGAGTTGGCCGTTAAGGCCGAAGAGATCAAAAAAAGATTTGTTGATGCCGAGATCATCGCTGTCAGCACGATCACCGACAGCGGACTCGATGAATTGAAAGCGCGGATAGAAAAAGGCAAAACATATTGTTTTTTGGGTTCGTCGGGCGTGGGCAAGTCAACGATCATCAACAAATTATTGGAAAAAGAGGCCATTAAGACCGGTCGAATAGATATTCGCACTGAACGGGGGCGCCACACCACCACTATTCGGCATATGTATTTTTTGCCGGGCGGGGGAATTGTGATCGACAATCCGGGGATGCGCGAAGTGGGCATGGCTGAGGCCGCCAGCGGGGTGGAAAATGTGTTCGACAAGATCGCCGCTCTGGCCAAGGAATGCAAATTCGGCGATTGCCGCCATGAAAACGATCCCGGATGCGCGGTGCGGGCGGCAATTCAAAGCGGCGAGGTTGATGCCGCGCAATTCGAGAATTATCAAAATTTGAAAAAAGAAGCCGAATTTTTTGAAATGGACAAGGCGCAGCGCCGGGAAAAAGACCGCGATTTCGGCAAATTCATCAAAACCGCCAAAAAACAACTGAGAAAGTTAGATGGATTATAAAAAAAATTGTTTGCAGGGCAGTTTTTTGTTAGAATAAGGATGACGATTAATTTTTTTTATCAAAAATATGATCATGAAAATAAAAAATATTTGTTTGGTTGCGTTGTGTTCCATTTTGTC
>JAXDBQ010000010.1:0-4397 GCA_034678605.1 Patescibacteria group bacterium
GGAGCAAAAAGGATTAGATACCCTTGTAGTCCACGCCCTAAACGATGGACACTGGTTGCTTGAAGTGTCGACCCTTCAAGTGGCGAAGCTAACGCGTTAAGTGTCCCGCCTGGGAAGTACGGCCGCACGGCTAAAACTCAAAGGAATAGACGGGGGCTCACACAAGCGGTGGATCATGTGGCTTAATTCGATAACAAACGAGTAACCTTACCTGGCTAAGACGCCCGACGACGTCTCCGTGAAAGCGGAGTTTCCCACAAGGACGGCGGGACAGGTGCTGCATGGTTGTCGTCAGCAGGTGTCGTAAGATGCACGCTTAGATGCCGTAACCTGCGCAACCCTTATCGTATGTTTTACTTGTCATACGAAACTGCCGGGGACAACCCGGAGGAAGGCGAGGATGACGCCAAATCAGCATGGCCTTTGACAGCCAGGGCCGCACACGTGATACAATGGCCGTTACAAAGGGAAGCCAAGCCGCGAGGCGGAGCTAATCCCATCAAAAACGGCCCCAGTTCGGATTGAGGTCTGCAATTCGACCTCATGAAGCCGGAATCGCTAGTAAACGTGAATCATCACGTCACGTTGAATATGTTCCTGAGCCTTGTACTCACCGCCCGTCACGCCAAGCGAGCTGGGAACAGCCGAAGCGCCCCGCAAGGGGAACTAAGCTGGATTCAGTGAGAGGGGCGAAGTCGTAACAAGGCACGGGTAGGGGAACCTGCTCGTGGATCAATTAATTTACATTTTTGAGTGTCGGCTTTAGTTGAGGGATGAGAATTCTTCTCTTAACTTCAAGACGCTTATCGGTTCGTCTTTAATAAACCGGTTTTCGAAAGTCCAAGGCGACTTCAAGTAATTCTTTAATCAAAGTGGAAATCAAAGCACCCGCAAGGGTGTTTTTGCATTTGACAAAATTTATTTTTTTATAGAAACACATCAAGAAAATTTCCTTACATTTTTTGCGGGCGTAAATTTTGTCAGCAAATTTTAGGCGATGGCTGTCTAAGTTCACATACATATTGCACTCCTTGAAGCCGTAGCTTCATGGAATTTTACAATCATATTCACTGCAAATATACTGGAATCAAAGGCTTTTTAACGGTATATACTGATGCATTAAGGTATCGGTATATGATCACTAAAAAAGCATTGGAGAAAGCTCGTATTCTGGCATTCTGGGAAAAGCATGGCCTTAAAGCGGCCATTGACCATTCGGGCAAAGCCAAGCGCACCTTGCAACTATGGAGAAGCCAGCTTTTAAAGGGAAACGGGAAACTGGAATCCTTGAGCGAGAAAAGCACGGCGCCCAAAACCAAGCGCAAGCGCCTCTGGGCCGACCAAATCAAGGTTGAGATCAAGCGCTTGCGGGAAATCCATCCCAATTTGGGCAAGGACAAGCTGTATCCGGAATTGCTGGCTTTCTGCGCCGCCAATGGTTTGGAATGCCCAAGCATTACCACTATCGGACGGCTGATCGGCGATCTGGGCGGATTGCGCACCTTCCCGCAAAAGATCAACCATTTCGGCCGGATCGTCAAACGAAAACCCAAGAAGGTTTTACGGAAGCCCAAGCATTTCAAAGCATTGTATCCCGGCCACATGGTAGCCTTTGATACGGTTGAATTGGTCATCTTTGGCAAGAAGTATTATATTATCACTTGCGAAGACATCTACACCCGAATGGCGTTTGCCTGGGCCACGGCCAGCCACGCATCGCTGGCGGCCAAGGAATTCTTTGCCAAGGTCATCAAGCTTTTTCCGTTTCCCATCGCCAATATCCTGACCGACAACGGTTCGGAATTCAAGAAGCATTTCTCCCAAGCATTGCAAGAGCTTTGCCTGTCGCATTACCATACCTATCCCAAGTGCCCCAAGATGAATTCGCATCTTGAAAGATTCAACCGCACCATTCAGGAAGAGTTTGCCAATTACCATACCGGCGCCCTGCTGTTTACCGACAACTTCAACCGCTTGCTTATCGATTGGCTGGATTGGTACAACACCCGAAGAGTGCATTATGCTTTTGGCAACAAGCTGTCGCCGTTGCAATTCGCGATGTCGTTAAAGGTCCAGGAATTAACTCAAATGCCTCAAGAGTGCAAAAGTGGGTGGACGCATACAAATGGTTGATTTCTTTTGCTGTTTTGTTTTATAATGGAGCATAGGATTACCAATAATAAAAAGAAAAAATGTCCAACAATTTTTCCAAATTTACGGTTTACGCGGCGCTCTTTCTGGTTCCCTTGTTCACTTTGCCATTCACGGCCAACGTCCTGGATTTTCCCAAGCAATTCTTGCTTTTATTCCTCACGATTATCGGATTTGTTTTCTGGCTCTGGGCGGCGGTGAGCGAACGAAAATTCCACATCAATCTCAATCCGATTAACCTCCTTCCTCTCGGCCTGATCGCCGCGGTTTTCATTTCCGGCGTTTTTTCCCTGTATCGCTACGGCAGTTTTTGGGGCTGGCCCCTGCCGGTGGCGGAAAGTTTTGCCGCGGTCGCGAGTTTTGGCCTGCTCTATTTTTTGGTGGTCAACAATTTCAGAAAGTCCGATCTGCCCGATTTGATCGCCGTTCTGGGAATTTCGGCGGCGATGGCGGCGGTCTACGGCGTTTTACAAGCTTTCGGCATTTATTTGACGCCATTTTTGTCCTACGCAAAAGATAATCCGGCGTTCAACACCGTGGGATCAACCGGCGGGTTTTTGGTGTTCCTGGCGGTGGCGCTGGCGATGATCTTGCCGCTGGCGTTTTCCGCAAAAAACCGATGGGCGATTCCCATGAAGATATGCGCCGTGATTTTGTTTGGCGCGCTGATTTTCTTCAACGGCGCGATCACCGTTTATCTGCCGTCAAAAGCGGGTGCCGCAGGATATGATTTTTCCCTGGCGCCGTGGATCGCCTTGGGGACGGGGATGCTTTCTCTGGTGGTCTTTGCCATCAACAACCAAAAATTTTCGGAGAGAAACCGGGGAATGAAGAATGTGGCCAGCGTTTTGTTCTTTTGCGCGGTGCTGTTTTCCGTTTTTAACATTTTTGCCCGGCCGATCGTTTTGCAGATTTCGGAGAACTTGGGCAAAAACATCGGCGGCCAGATCGGTTCGGAGATTGCTTTGCGGCAGGCGAATTCGGCGGGAGTGGCGGTGGAAACTTTGAAGCAATCCCCGCGGGAATTTTTCCTCGGCTCCGGCCCGGGAACTTTCGGCTATGACTATGTGAAATTCCGGCCCAAACAGATTGCGCAGGACAATCTGGGATGGAACTTGACGTTCTTTTCCGGGTCATCGGAGTTTCTCAATCGCGTCGCCACCACCGGCGTTTTGGGCGGCTTGTTTTTCCTTTTGCTGATATTGGCATGGATCATTGAGGGGTTCCGCGTTTTGGTGCGGGAGGAAGAAAAAACATTCCTGCCGCTGGCGGTTTTTTCCGGCTGGCTGGCGATTGCCGTTGCCGTGTTTTACTACCCGTTCAATCTGGCACTGATGATGCTTTTCTGGTTCCTGTTGGCGGCGGTGGTGGCGATAAATCAGGAAAAGACAGTGTTGTTTCCGCTGGATACTCTCAAGAAAAATTATGCCGCGTCAATGATCTTCGTGGTTTTGCTGATCGGCGCGATCGCGCTGATGGTGCAAAGCGCCAAAAATTATTACGCGGAAACCGCCTATCAGGAGGCGGTGGAGGCGTTCGCGAAAAAAGATATTGCCACAGCGATTCAAAAACTCAACATTGCCGCCGACGCCACGAACCGCTTGCAGGACAACTATTTGACGGGGCTGGCGCAGGCCTATTGGGCGCAGGCCGAGCAGGAGATTGAGCAAAAAAAAGATCAGGAGGCGCAAGTCGCCTTGCAGGCCGCCGCGCCCTATTTGCAGGAGGCGGTGAAAAACGCCGTTCAGAGCACGGAAATCGCCAATCCCAACAATTCTTTCAACTGGGCGTTCCGGGCGCAGATCTACCGCAAATTGATCGGCGTTGACGAAGGGTTTGACGATTGGGCGCTGGATATGTATGAAAAGGCGATTAAGCTGGAAACTTCCAATCCGACGCTTTACAACGAAGTGGGGCAGGTCTATCTGATTAAAAACGATTTGGAAAAGGCCAAGATCGCGTTTGAGAAAGCGGTGGAATTGATGCCTCAGTACATTGATGCCCATTATTATCTGGCGCTGATCGCCGACAAGAAAGGAGACCGCGCCGCGGCAATCGGGCATTTGGAAATTGTCGGACAGCTTCTGCCGGCCGATGATGCCGCTTCCCGGGAAAATGTTGAGAAGGCGATTGACATTCTGCGTCGCGGCGGATCAATCTCGTCGCCAACCGCGGAATCAACGCCGTCTGCCTCGCCGGCAAGCGGAGGCGAAATCCCGCCGGCAAGCGGTTCGGAAAATGCCGCG
>JAXDBQ010000011.1:0-18807 GCA_034678605.1 Patescibacteria group bacterium
GAGCCGAGAAGAGGGGTCGAACCTCCGGCCTGCGGTTTACGATACCGCCGCTCTGCCAACTGAGCTATCTCGGCAAGATTACTTGCCGCCCAAAAATACTGCTACCGGCGAGAATAGTTGATGAGTGATGAGTTGATGAGCAGTGAGGAAATTCAAATTCGAAAATGCGATTTTGACGGTGCAAGGAAATTTTAGCATAAAACATAAAAAAATAAAGATGGGGGGCGGGCGGATTTTGATTTTGAGGGGTTCTGTGGTAAATTGGGAGTGTTGGGTTTAAAAAAATATATGGCCGATATCGAGCAACAATTGCGACAATTGCGGGATAAACTCCATCTTTTGATGGACCGCCTTTGACGTTGCCAAAAAGAAGGATAAAATAAAAGAGTTGGAAGAGGCGGCCAGCCGACCGGATTTTTGGGGCATTCCCGAGCAGGCGGCGGCAATCAGCGAAGAGCTGGCTGATCTGAAAAAAACCGTGGCTGATCTGGAGGATTTGGAGGTGGAGCTGGAAATGGTTGCCGAAAATCCGGATCCGGCCGAGACCGCCGCGGTTGCCCAAAATTTGGCGAAAAAAGAGGTCTTGGTCTTTTTATCGGGCAAATACGACCGGTACAACTGTGTTTTAACGATTCATTCGGGTGCCGGCGGCCAGGACGCGCAGGATTGGGGCGCGATGCTGTCGCGAATGTATCAACGTTATTGCGAGCGGCGGGGCTTTAAGGCCGCGATCTTGCATGAGTCGTTTGGCGACGGAGTGTGTGACGGCCGGATTGGCTATAAAGAGGTTTCGATCCACATTAAGGGGCCGTTGGCCTATGGTTATTTGAAAAAAGAAACCGGCGTGCACCGGCTGGTGCGGTTGTCGCCGTTCAACGCCAAGCATTTGAGGCAGACGTCATTCGCGCTGGTGGAGGTGTTCCCGGAATTTCCTCAAAGCGAATTGAAAAATCTGGAGATCAAACCCGAGGATTTGCGAACCGATTTTTATCGGTCGTCGGGCCCGGGCGGCCAATACGTGAACAAGCGCGAATCGGCGGTGCGAATAACCCACATTCCCACGGGATTGTTTGCCACTTGCCAAACCGAGCGTTTGCAAGGCCAAAACCGCGACCGGGCCATGGAATTGCTGAAAATGAAATTGTTCCATTTGATGCAAGAAACTCGTGAAACCGAGCTGTCAAAAATAAAGGGCGATCGGGTATCGGCCAGCTGGGGCAATCAAATCCGCAATTATGTGATGGATCCCTATAAACTGGTAAAAGACACCCGCACCGGCGTGGAAACCGCGCAGGTTGACGAAGTGCTCGATGGGGGTCTGGACGAATTTGTGGCCGCGGAAATCAAGATAGCGTAAAGCGCAAAGCGAAAAACTCAAAGCAGGAACGCGGGGAATAGCGTAAAGTTAAAAGCGCAAAGCGTAAAGTAAAATGCAAGAAAGCGTTAATTACAAAGCAAAAATCGGAATTTGTATTTTTACTTTGAGTTTTTCGCTTCGCGCTTTAAGTTTTTATGATTAAATTCAACGATCTGACCAAAATATACAAGGCGCGGGGCGCCGGCGCCGACAACGTGGTGGCCTTGGAAGGCATTTCATTCGGGGTCAACCCCGGGGAGTTTGTGTCGGTGGTGGGGCGCTCGGGCGCGGGCAAAACCACGCTTTTTAAATTGATGCTGGTGGAAGAAAAGCCCACGCAAGGAAGCATCTTGTTCAAAGACCAGAATATCTATAAATTAAAATCCGGCAATCTCAATAACTTGCGGCGGTCTATCGGCGCGGTTTTTCAGGACTATAAGCTTTTGCCCAATATGACGGTGCGCGACAACATCGCCTATGTGATGAAAGTGATCGGCGCCAGCGACGCCGAAATCAAGTGCAATGTGCCGCGGATATTGGAAATCGTGGAGCTGGAAGACCGCCAGCAAAATTATCCGGCCGAGCTTTCCGGCGGCGAACGCCAGCGGGTGGCCATCGCGCGGGCGCTGATTCACCGGCCGGAAGTGGTTTTGGCCGACGAGCCCACGGGTAATTTGGATCCCTATCACACCATGGATATTTTGAAATTGCTTTTGAAGATCAATGAAATGGGCACCACCGTGCTTTTGGCCACGCACAACCGCGAGATCGTGAACAAACTGAAAAAACGCGTGGTGACGCTGGAAAAAGGCAAAGTTACCCGCGATGATCCCAGCGGCCGTTTTGCCATCTAACGCAAAAAGAGAAAAATACTGATTTAAGATTTATGATTTATGAATGAACGCGAATTCGTATTTATTCTTAAATCTTAAATCTTAAATCTTAAATCTAAATATGCTTACTTCTTTACGGCGTATTATTGTTTTGGGTTGGCAAAATTTGGCGCGCGACGGCGGAATGGCGGCGGCCAATGTTTTCGTGATTATGATTCCGGTGATGTTGGTGGCGGCGTTGTTGTCGCTGAAAGCCGCGGGGGAATTCATCATCAACGACTTGCGGGAAAAAGTTGATGTTTCGGTTTATTTCAATGAAAGCGCGGTCGAAGACGATATTTTGCGGGTGAAAGACAAAATCAAAGAGATTTCGGGCATCGGCCAAGTGGATTATGTTTCCAAAGATCAGGCGTTGGTTTTTTTCCGCGAACGGCATCAAGGAAATGAAACAATTTTGGAGTCATTAAACGAAGTCAATGGGAATCCGTTGCCTTCGTCGCTGAAAGTGAGCGCGGCCTCGCCGGCGCAGTTTGAACAGTTGGCCGCGCTTTTGGAGCAAGGCGAATATAAAGATTTGGTCGATGAAATGAATTATGTCGAGAAAAAAGATGTGATTAACGAGATATTTTCGTTTATGGATCAGGCGCGCAAAATCGGTTTGTGGCTGTTTGCGGTTTTGGCGCTGGTTTCGGTGATGGTGACGTTTAACACCGTGCGGATGGCCATCTTTGCCCGCAAGCGCGAGATCGGGGTGCAGCGGCTGGTGGGCGCGTCGCGCTGGTTCATCCGCGGCCAGTTTTTGGTGGAAGGCGTCATTTTTGGATTTTTGGCGGCGGTGCTCTCGTTTTTGGCGGCGGCGGCGATTTGCCGCGTCGCCGGCCCGGCGCTGGCGCCGGCGCTTTCGGGAATGGATCTGTGGCAAAACTATTCGGCCAACCTTTGGCAGATGTTTTGGGCCCAAACGGCCGTGGGCGTGGGGCTGGGCGCGTTTTCCAGCCTGATCGCCGTCTCCCGCCACTTGAAAGTTTGATTGCAATCAGTTAAACTCCGAATTGTTTGATTTAAGAATTTTAAAGGTCGTTCCTCGGCGAGCGCGCCGGCTGGCAGAGGCGTGGTGCGACCTTGCCAAACTGCATTATCGTATTTGGCGATATGCGTTTTGTTTTTGCGGGATCGTCTAATGGTAGGACAACGGACTCTGAATCCGTTTATCTTGGTTCGAATCCAAGTCCCGCAGCAAGATCCGCAGCACTTGACAATACCACAGCAATGTGGTATTGTTTCTTTATTGCTCCTTTCGAAATATCTTAAATGGAGGGGTCTGGGTGTCAAAAAAACTTGAATGTAGGCTTGTTGTTGAAGGAATACCGGAAATAAAAGAAATGCTTGTTGAGGAAGAGATTGACGGCACGGCAACTATCACTATAGGCGATCAAAAAATTCCTTTGCGCTATGCAGAGGACAACGAGGTATGTGCCGCTTATTTGCCGGAAGCAATATTCGACGCAATGGAAAAAGCGGGAAAATTCACCCTCAATTTATTTTATGGATATCGGATGCAATGTTTGTTTGTCCAAAGTTCTATTTATTTTCTCATAATAGAACACATGGCTATCCAAGCATTCATGGCCACTCCGGGCCACACTTCACCTGTAATTTATATGAACAGGGGAGTTCGGTACGGATATTTCTTCCCCAATTAGCAGCTTCATTTTTTAATTGTTTAGAAATGAAGTTTTTTATTTTTTTCATGTCGGTTTAAGTTGCACGATGAATGCTGCGGGAAAAGTTATATTTAAATTATATTCAAATATAACTTTTTCGCGTCAGCACATATTCCATTTGGAATAATGAAAATGCGGGTTGTGGAATCTTGCATAATCTTACATAATCTTATATAGTTAAAATATAAGAAAATTTTTTTAAATTTTCTTGATTTCGCTAACGCTCAATTAAGATTTTTGGCTTAAACTTATCGAAAAATATGGAAAATCGATTCGATCGGCGATTGAAGAATTTGCCGCCGGAGATTTGGCGGGCAGTCAGCCAAATTGACGAATATAAGGGGCGGTGGATCTCGGGCGTCCAATTAAATCCGCAAACCTTGGGCCGTTTGAAACGGTCGGTTTTGGTCATTTCCACCGGCGCTTCCACTCGCATTGAGGGCGCCAAACTTTCAGACGAAGACATTGAAAAGATGATGTGCGGCATTGATATTCAAAAATTCGCGGATCGGGATAAACAGGAAGCCCGCGGATATTATGAATTGCTTGAAAATGTTTTTAATTCGTGGAAATCATTGCGCTTGTCGGAAAGTTCGATCAAACACTTCCATAAAGAACTTTTAAAATACGCGGTAAAAGATGAAACCCATCGCGGCGAATACAAAAAACAAGAAAACAAAGTGATAATGGTTGACCAAGCCGGAGAATCCGCGGGGATATTGTTTAATACCACGCCGGTTTCCCTCACGCCCAAAGAAATGCAAGAATTGGTGGAATGGACGCAAGCCGCTTTTGAGGAAAAAAAATATCATCCGCTTTTGATTGCCGCCAATTTCATCGTTGAATTTTTGGCGATTCATCCGTTTTCCGACGGCAATGGGCGGCTTTCGCGCATCCTTGCTAATTTATTATTGCTTAAACACGGCTATCAGTATGCACCTTATGTATCTCATGAAAAATTGATTGAAGACAGCAAACCGGAATATTATTTGGCCTTGCGAAAGAGCCAAAAAACTTTTAAGAGCGAGAGAGAGGAAATCGCGCCGTGGCTGGAGTTTTTTTTGCGAATTTTGTCAAAACAGGCGCAAATCGCCATTGATTTGTTGTCTCAAGAAAATATCGAAAAAATCCTATCTTCAAAACAACTTAAAATTTGGGAATATCTGCAACAAGCCGGCCAAGCAACTCCGGCTCAAATATCCAAATCCACGAATATCGCCCGGCCCACCATTAACCAGGCCTTGAACAAGTTAATCCGGTTGAAAAAAATCGAGCGCCTTGGCCAAGGCCGCGCCACCCGCTACCGCAAAATCTAACCATTGTGAAAATTGGACAATCTGCCAAGTCAGTTTCGGTGATTCCATTGTGGGTTGAGAATAAATATTGATGTTTTAATTAAATAAAATTATGCCAAAACTTAATGTAGACCAAAAAACAATATTCGATCTGCTATCTGATAGAAGATCAGATTTCTTGATACCGGACTATCAGCGTCCATATGCTTGGAACGAGGAGCAATGCCAAACGCTTTGGGACGATATTTTTGCGTTTTCTTTTCCAAATAATAATTATGAAGAATTTGACGAAAACGAGGAATATTTTCTTGGCTCAATAGTCACTTTTAAAAATGATAACGGAAAGCTTGAAATTATTGACGGACAACAGCGTCTAACTACACTAATGCTCATTTTGCGCGCGTTCTACGACAAGTTTGCTCATACGCAAGACCAAAATTCTCAACTTATAAGAGGGAAAATTGAAAAATGCATTTGGAAAACTAATACTTTTGGCACTGCCGACAAAACCACTTTAAAAATTAACTCAGAAGTTGCTACCGACAACGATAAAGAACAATTTTTGGAACTTCTCCGTACTGGGATTGTGATAGAAAGGAGCAAAAGCCAGTATGTAAGCAATTACAAATTTTTTCAGAGCAAAATTGACGAGTTTTTAAACAATTTTCCCGGGTTTTTCGCTTATTTGCCTGCACGCATATTGGGCAATTGCATATTATTACCCATTGAGGCAGAGTCGCAGGATACGGCGCTTCGCATTTTTTCTACGCTTAATGATCGCGGCTTGCCTTTGTCGGACGCCGATATTTTCAAAGCACAATTTTACAAGCACTATAGCGATTTAGGCCAAAAAGATTGGTTCATCGAAGAATGGCGAGGATTGGAAGATATTACGAGTAAAATCTTTCGCTCCAGCTCCGGTACATCGATGGATGAGTTATTTACCCGTTATATGTACTACCTTCGCGCGAATGAAGGAAATAAAAGTACGACTACGGAAGCATTGCGTAAGTTTTATGAGCGTGGCAATTATCAATATCTGAAATCCGATATTATTATCGGAAATCTAAAATCTTTATCGTTATTTTGGGAAAATGTTGCAAGGCAGAATGAGAGCATATTTTCTAAAGATGTTTTGAAGAAATTGTTTATTTTGAATTATGCGCCGAATGGTATGTGGCAGTACATAGTGTCTGTGTACTTCTTGCGAAATAAAAATGAAAACGGATTGATGGATAACGCCAGGTTTGGGTTGTTTCTAGACAAAATCACCGCATTTATCTTTGCCTACGCCATAACTAACCCCGGGGTCAATGCGCTAAGAACGCCGATATATGCCGAAATGATAAATATTATCAAAGGCAACGATGTCAATTTTTCTGAGTCAAAATTTAACGAAACCCAAGTTAGAGGTTTTTTTGAAAACTACAAATTTACAAACAATAGACCGGTTACGAGGTCTATGCTTACGTGGTATGCTTATACTTTTGAAAACCAGAAGTTATTGGATGTTAATGAAACATTTGAACTTGAACATATTTTTTCGAGAAAACGGCAACAAATGGAGCGCGGACTGACAAATGAGGAGAACCTTGAATCATTGGGCAATAAAATCTTGCTTGAAAAGAGCATAAATATTAGAGCGGCGGATTATAGATTTGAGGATAAGAAAAAAATTTATAGCGGCGAAATGCGACGAGGTGAAAACCAAGATAAAAGTAAAATCGCCGAGATTGAAAATATTTCAAATCGCAATAATTTTGATGAGAACGATATTATTGAACGCAATAAAATTATTCTCAATAGATTTTTTGAATTGTTGGATAAAGAAAACTTGCTGGCTAAATAAATTATGAAAAAGAAATTGCCGAGGTCTGACCTCGGCAAATTGAGAATAAAATGATTGTTTAGTTATAAATATTGATGATAAAAAATGTTTACAAAAGACGAAATATTATTAGAAGTTAAAAAGCTCGCTAAAGAGTTGGGCCGCACGCCTTCTGCGGCGCAGTTTAAAGAAAGAACCGGGATAGGCCAATATCATTTCCCAAAATATTCATGGGCAAACTACGGCGAACTAGTTTTGGAAGCTGGTCTGCGGCCCAATGTTTTTGATAAGACAAAATTCAAAGACGAAGATTTGATTCGAATAATAATTAAAATTATTCGCGAAAAAAGGAAATGGCCAACTAGATCCGAACTGGAAATCAAGCATTATAATGATCCAAAATTTCCCGCTTACTCAACTTTTACGAAAAGTTTAGGACTTACAAAAATTATGGCGGAAAAAGTTCTTAATTATGTTGATAATAAACGGGGTTATGTAGATATAATTGCTATTTGTAAGCCGATAATGGAAGAAAAAAATGATGATATAGGCGATCAAAAATCGGGCCAAATGGATTACGGATGGGTTTATTTGATAAGACATGGGAAGCATAATCAATTCAGAATTGGCAAAACGGGAAATCTTTTAAAGCGTTTAGGACAAAATAGAATTGAATTACCCGAGGGGGCGACACCAATTTGGTCCATTGAAACAGATGACAAGACCGGCGTAGAAACATATTGGCAAAATAGGTTTAAACCAAAAGCGCTGAACGGCGATTGGTTTAAATTGACTCCCGCGGATGTAAAGGCTTTTAAGCGCTGGCGCAAAATATTTTGAATATATTCAATAATAATTTACTGAGGTTTGGTCGCGGTAAATTATTGTAAAAAATATGGAGCAAATAATGTTGCGCAAACAGTGGGTTGTTGAGGCGGCGGTGGAAAAGGTGTTTGCGATGATCACCGATTTTGAGAAATTTCCGGAGCATTTTCCCATGGTTGCCGAGTCGGTTAGGATCGACAAGCGGGAGGGCGATCGCTTGGAGATGGAAGCGATCGTTAAATCGTTTGGCAAAAGTTTTAAAGTAAGGATGAAAACGCAGATCATCCCGGACAAAGGATTCATTTCGGACAATGGCAGCTATCAGTTCGGCACTTCCGGGCACGAGGAGCTGTTGCTTTCAAAACATCCTCAAGGAACTTTGATCGACTATACCTATTGCGTTTCGATTCATAAAGCGTGGTTGCGCGTGGTGGCCGCGCCGCTTATCCGCGGCTATTCGATGAAATACTGGGAAAAAGCGGTCATCGACCGCCTCAAAAAGATTCTTGAAAAATAATGTTTTCAATCGAATGATTTGCCAAGGGCAGACATCGGCAAATTTTTTGTGATTTGACAGCGTTTTTTTGGTGCGGTAAAATATCAATGGTGATTGATATATGAAATTCGAATGTTGCGAAAACAGCCGTCGAAACGGAGATATCGCCCAAACCGCGGCGGTTTTAAAATTGCTGGTCGAAGAAAATCGGCTCAAGATTCTTTGCATATTGCAAGGCGGCGAGCATTGCGCCTGCCAGATTATCAAACATCTTGGCTTGCCGCAAAATCTGGTTTCGCATCATTTGAGCAAACTTAAAAGAGCGGGATTGATCGCGGGCCGCAAAGACGGCGTTTGGATCCATTATTCGCTCACGGATAAAGGCAAAAAGATCGCGGAAAACATCTTCAAAATAATCAATCAAAAACAAAATGGAAAATAAAATCAAATCGATCGAGGTTATCGGTTCGGGATGCGCCAATTGCAAAAAATTGCATGAAATGGCGGTTGTGGCGGCAAAAGAGCTGAATCTTGGCGTTGAAGTTGGCTATTCCGATGACATCCAAAAGGGGCTGGCGCTGGGGGTGATGCAATTCCCGGTGCTGGCGGTGGACGGCAAACCGGTTTTGACCGGTAATTTTGACATGGAAAAAGTCAAAAAAGCGCTGCGCGGCCAAGCCGGCGGCGCGGAGGTTTCGGGCTGCTGCCCGTGCGGCGGCGATTGCGGCTGTTTGTGAAGCGGCTATTTATTTCGGTTCGTTTTTTTGCAATTCGGATTTTGGGGTCTAACCCCCGTGTAATCGCGGGCGGTTAGACCCCGTCAAAAGCATTTTAATTTGAACGCGAATATTATTGTTGGGGTCGCACCCCCGTAAATCCGCCTGCTGGCGGAACGGGGGAACGACCTCGGAAATATTCTATGGATATTTTTTTGCCGGTGCAGGCGTTTGCCGACGCGGCCGTGAACAACTGGCTGGGCATCACCGATGAATATTGGGCCAGCGCGCTGAATTTTTTTATTTACGACACGGTCAAGATCGGGTTGCTTTTGGCGGCCGTGAATTATTTGATGGCGGTGGTCCGCTATTACTTGCCGGTGGAAAAAGTGCGCGATATTTTGGCGAGCCGCAAATGGTATGGGTTTGATTATTTTTTGGCGGCGGCGCTGGGCACGATCACTCCGTTTTGCTCCTGCTCGTCGATCCCGCTGTTCGTGGGGTTCGTGGGTGCGGGCATTCCGATGGGAGTGACATTCGCGTTTTTGATCGCCTCGCCGCTGGTCAACGAAGCGTCGCTGTTCATTTTTCCGTCGATCTTCGGTTTAAAAATAACTTTTTTGTACAACATTCTGGGGATATTGATCAGCGTGGCGGCCGGCATGGCCATCCAGCGGTTGAAGCTGGAAAAAAGCGTCAATCCGGCATTTTTGCAATATAAAACCCGCCAGGACGCGATCAAAGAAAACGGCGGCCGCAAAGTGCCTTTGACCAAAAAGATCGCCATCTGGCGCCAGGATGCCGGGCATATCACCAAAGAGATCTTTCCTTACGTGGTCTTTGGCGTGGGCATCGGCGCGTTGATTCATGGCTTTGTTCCCCGGGAATTCGTGGAAAGCAATTTGTCGGCGGCCGATTGGTGGGGCGTGCCCTTGGCAACAATCCTTGGCTTGCCATTATACGCCAATTCGGTGGGCGTGATCCCGATCGTGGAAGCGCTGGCCGGCAAGGGCGTGCCGCTGGGCACGGCGCTGGCGTTCATGACCGCCACGGTGACATTGTCGCTTCCCGGGTTGTTGATATTGAAAAAAGCCATGGACTGGAAACTTTTGGCGGCGTTCGTTATCACCACCAGCATCGGTATCATGATAATGGGTTATTTCTTCAACTTGGTTGGAATTTAATTTCAAAGAGAAATGGAAAAAACAACTGTGGTTTTGGCGGTTTTGGGAATAGCAGCAATTTTGGGATTATTGTCGGCGGTGCCCAAAAAGGAAGCGGCAATCAGTCCGCCGGCTGATTTGGAAACCGCTTCAATCTTGCCGCAAAAACAAGCAAGCAATATGTCGATTGCGGCCGCACCGGCCGAAAAAGTGGAGGTGTTTTTGTTCCATCGCACCCAAAGATGCCGCACGTGCATTGCCATCGGCAAATTGGCCGGCCAAACGGTCGAAGAACGGTTTGCCCCGGAGGTTTTGAGCGGCAAGGTGGTGTTTCGGGAAGTGAATATCGACGAGCCGCAAAACAAGGATTTGGCGGAAAAATTTCAGGCAAGCGGGTCGGCTTTGTTGATAAATGCCGTGAGGCAGGGAAGCGACAACGTTCAAGAAGATATGGAAGTGTGGCGCTTGACCGGCGATGAAGCCGCCTTCAAGAATTATCTGGCGGGCAAGATCAACGGCTTGTTGGGAAAACAATGATGGATATTTTAAACGCGCTGGTCGACAGCAACACCATTCCCGCGTTAACCGCTTTTTTGCTGGGCATTTTAACCTCGATCAGCCCATGCCCTTTGGCGACCAATGTCGCGGCCGTCGCTTATTTGTCCAAAAATTTAAAAACGATAAAGAACACTTTGGCCAACGGCGCTTTTTATGCCCTGGGGCGCGCGGCCAGCTACACTTTGCTGGCGGTTTTGGTCTATTACGGATTATCCGTTTTTCAAATCTCCAAATCGGTCCAAGGCTGGGGCCAAAATTTGCTTGGCCCGCTGCTCGTATTTATGGGTTTGGCAATGCTAGATGTTATTAAGATCAAGCTGCCTTCCGGCGGCAGCGGATCGGAAAAGGTTAAATTATGGATAGCAGGCAAAGGAGGTTTTGGGGCGTTTTTGCTGGGCGCGCTATTCGCTTTGGCTTTCTGCCCCTATAGCGCCGTGCTGTTCTTTGGCGCGCTTATCCCGCTCGTGGTCGAGTCGTCCGGCGGATTGCTTTTACCACCTTTGTTTGCCTTGGGAACCGGATTGCCGGTGGTGGTTTTTTCTTTTTTGATCGCTTTTGGCGCGCAAAAGCTTTCGGCGGCATTCAAAGCGATGAAAAAAATCGAAAAAGCCATGCGTTATCTGGCAGCTTTTATTTTTTTGGCCGTTGGCATTTATTATTCCCGCTTTTTATTCGGCTTTTGATCTGCCCGGCCCGCAAAAAAATCAGGTATTCACCCCCTGATTTTTTTGAATCGCGCAAGAATCGCGCAAACAATCGCGCAACGATATCAATCCAAAAATGTTATATTTATGCTATATTTATGTTATATTTAAATATAACATTTTCGCGTATTTTCCCGGGCGATATATTCCATATGGAATATATGGAAGATTTAAAACGGGGACCGGGCGGCCGCATACGCGCGGTTGACGCGAACAGGCATTTTGTTAATATGGGGCATATCCAATAAGAGCATCAATTTTTCACCGTTCGTTGTTTTTTGAAATTTAGAAATTAAAATGATTGATAATCGACAGATTAAAGATAAGGTTAAGTCGGCGATAGATAATTTACTCCAGAAAGATTTGTTTTTGCTCCAAGAAAAAGTTCATGAAAGATCGGTTTCTCATAAACTTGCGGAATATTTACAGCCGCTCTTTCAAGATGTTAATGTTGATTGTGAGTATAATAGAAAAGGTTTAGCTTCTAAAAAGCTTGATGGTATTGAGGAATGCAATGAGCGAAAGAAAAACAAAATGGTTTTGCCGGATATTGTAATTCATGAAAGAAATAGCGACAACAACATTCTTGTTATTGAAATAAAAACAGTTCTCGGTGATTTTGCTTGTGATTTTCGCAAATTGGAATTATTCACGGATCAATTTGGGGAATATCGATACCAATTGGGAATTTTTATTAGATTCAACAAAGGAAACTATCCCGAATTGAAATATTTTCAAAATGGTAGAGAAATAAAATTTAAAGATTGAAAATTATGAAAATAAAATTTAAAATTTTTGTCGCGACCGTTGTTTTTGTTCCGGTGTTTTTCGGTTTAAACGTGAAAGCGCAAACAATGGCAAATTATGGCAAATTATCCAACAGCCAAATCAAAGAAATTATTTTAATTTTGCAAAAACAGATAGATTTGTTGACGCAACAGCTGGTTGAATTGACCAAGCAAAATGTTTGCGGAAACGGCAAATGTGAATTTGGCGAAACCGCGATCCAGTGCCGTCAAGATTGCGGCGGAGTTCCATGCGTGCAAAAAGGCAAATTTTGTTGCAAGGAATTTGACGATGGCGACAGTTGCTCATATAGCGGCAGGTTTTTAACTTGCAAAGCCGGATTAACTTGGCCGGCGACGATCGGCTGCGACGATCAATGTAATCCCATATTCGCATGCAGCGATTGCGCCGCTGAAGGAAATTTGATATTTTCCCAAACAACTTCGGGCCCGACTAAATGTTGCGACGCCGGTTCGGGAGTCAAGCCGAATTTTGAATTGATGGCCGATGGCTCGTGCGGCGGTTCGCAAGGAGAAGGAATATGCTTTGCCGATTGGAAATCTTGCGGCAACGGAATTTGCGAATCGCACAAAGACGAAAATTTGTGCACTTGTTCGCAGGATTGTTGTTCTAAGGAAGGACAGGTTGTTAGAAAATCCGGCAATTGTTGCGCGGGATTGATAAAGAAATCTGATAACAGATGCGTGAAAGCAAATGTTTGCGGAAACGGCGTTTGCGAAAGCGGCGAGGGATGTGGAAGTTGCAGCGTTGATTGCGGCGTTTGCAGTGTCCCTTGCGATGGACCAACGTGCGCGTGATTAATCGATTTGTGAATTATAAAAAAATCATGGATCCGATCCCTGATTTTTAGATCCCTGATTTTTTTGAATCGCGCAAGAATCGCGCAAAAATCGCGCAACGATATCAATCCAAAAATGTTATATTTATGCTATGTTTAAACATAACATTTTCGCGTGCCGGTTAGACCCCTGCAATATAAAATGCAAATTCTATTGTTAGGGTCGCACCCCCGCTTCGTTCCGCTCCACGGGGGAACGACCCCTGAAAATGCCAATACTTGTCTTGCTCCATGAAGGGGCTGCTTAAAGCGGGCGCGGTGTTTGGAAATCGTCTAATTTTCGTATATAATAAGAATATCGGTATTCGGCATCGCGGGCGGATATCGCGATTGCCGCGGTGGTTTAATTAAGAACAAAATGTTTGATCCAAAATACGATATTTCGCCAAAATTGCTGGAAAACATAAAACGGATTTCGGTTTTGATTGCTAATTTGAATGGCCAGCGTTTCCCGCGGGCGGTTTTGGCAAAATTCGAAAAGAAAGCAAATGAAATTTCCGCGCACGCTTCGACCAGCATTGAAGGCAATCCTTTGCCGCTCACCGAAGTGAAAAGAATCATCAAATCGCGGCCGGAACATATTCGCGATACCGAGCGGGAGGTACTCAATTACAATGCCGCGCTGGTTGAATTGAACGAAACCATCAAAAAAGGCAACGCCGCCCTTGATTTGGATTTGATCCTGAAAATCCACGCAAAGATCACCGATAACTTGGTTCCCGAATTTCATTCGGGCAAGTTGCGCAAAAACGCGGTTTTTGTGAACGATCCGGTGGCGCGGCAAGCGGTTTACTTGCCGCCCGATTGGCAGGATGTTTCCGGTTTGGTGGGCGACTTGCTCGATTTTATCAACCAAAATCAAAAAAAGGCCGATTCTTTGGTGTTGGCGGGGATCTTCCACAAGCAATTTGTGCTTATCCACCCGTTTATCGACGGCAACGGCCGCGCCGCGCGGCTGGCGACGAAAGTTTTACTGGCTAATTTGGGGTTGGACACCTTTAATCTTTTTTCGTTCGAAAATTATTACAACGGGAATGTCGCGAAATATTTCCGGTTCGTGGGCGAGAGAGGCAATTATTATGAAATAAAGGATGCCGTTGATTTCACGCCGTGGCTGGAATATTTTACCGATGGCATCATCGATGAATTGATACGGGTGGGCGAGGAATTGAAACAAGCGGCGATTTCCCCGGACACGATTTTAAACGAATTCCAAAAAATGATCTTGGAACACATCAAAAAGAACGGCTATATCAGCGACAAAATTTATTCGGGCATGGCCGATCGGTCAAAACCGGCGCGCGTCAACGATTTCAACAAATTGATCCGCCTGGATCAAATCGAGCGCGTCGGCCGCGGCCGCGCCACGATCTACAAACTTAAGCAATAATTATTTTTTATATTTTTATTATGGTAGGATATTGGTTTACTCTCATAGGATCATTATTGGCAATATTGAGCGCAATATTATTATTTTTCGGTTTTATTATTTCTCCAAATGACAATATTATGAGTGGCCCAAATTCGATTAGACAAAAATTTTTTAATAATGGCACCGTTATTAATATTCGGGATTCGTCAGAGGTTGCAGTAAATGTTGGTGAAAATCAACAAGATAATATTGAAAAAAAATTTAAAGCAACCAATCCTGTTGAAGTTATGCTCACATATAAATTGCCTAAACTTATAGATGATGACAAATGCGATAACGAAAAATGTATTGGGAATTATATAAAAATTGGCGAAGATAATGATTCAATTTATTTTGACCATCCTTCGTTTAAATCTTCTCGAGTTGCTGGTTATAATTATGATTCAGGAAAAAATGGGGAAATGTTAATTTCCGATTGGAAAATTGAAGAAAAAAGATTTTATGACGCAATTAAAATACCAAAAAGTTCTATATTGGGCATGTTAATTTCAGCTGATTCAACTTTTATAACAAAAACATTGCCGAATTACGAAGTGATGGAATAAAAATAGTTTGCTCTTTTAAATTTTTTTGACAATATTAAATTAATATGGTATTGTGCTAATAAACTTTATTACAGGAGGAATTGTTATCGGACAAAGAAGATTGTTAACAAGGAACATGTGTGCTCGAGCAATTGAGATGATCAGGCCAGTTGCCGAGTTAATTCTCAAAGGAGAAGATATGACTTGGGGTCCAAACTATGGTTATGGAGAAATAAGCGGCCCGGGGATTAAAGCACTTCCGTTCCATTTTGGCGATATTGGCCAAAAATGGGATGAAATAAAATGGGGAGCGGAAATTAACTTCTACACGATCGCTCAGAGTAAAAGAAAACTCGCCGCAAGAGAATCCTTGAAAACTACTGCTATCGTTAGAACCAGCGAGATTGTCAATACGCGGCCTCAAATATTGGAGCGAGATGAATTTCTTTATGCTGGCGGCGTGGCTTGCGGAGAGATATCGATCGGTTTTTCCGGAGCTCTTGGTAGAGTTGATGAAGGGATTGCCGAAATGGTATTAATCGCATTACTCATGCTTTTGCATGTCAAGGCCGAAGGCAAACTCAAGGCCGGCGAATCCCAAATATAAATATCTTGGTCAAGAATGGTCAAGATACCCATAGGCCATTTGAGACCATCTCGGCCTTTTTTATTGAGTGCAATACCTCGGGGCTTTGCCCCGGGGTGCACTAAGAGGATTCCAAAGGGGCGCCCCCTTTGGCCGCAAGATCGAGGTTAATACACCGATCGCGGATACAAATGGAAAATATAATAATTTATTAATTTTGATATTAAAAATTCGCCGAGGTCAGGCGTCGGCAAATTGCAAACAATCGCACAAAAATATCAATTCCCAAATGTCATATTTGTGCTATATTTGAATCGTGTTTAAACATAACATTTTTGGATCATAAATTAATTGTGGAAAAGGTTTTGGAAAAATTTGTTTGCCGGGATAAAAAGCGGGCGGCGGCCAAGCTGGGCGAGTTGATGCGCGCGGGCGCGGACAGGGTTTTTGTGGTTACGGATTTTGACCGGACGATCACGCCGCTTCATAACGAAAGCGGCGAGGAAATTTCCACTTGGGGGTTATTGAGCCGTAAATTGCCCAAAGATATCCAGCTGGCGGAGATCGAATTGTACAAAAAATACCGGCCGCTGGAGGTTGTCGGCAAAATGACCGTTGAAGATGCGTTGGAATGGTGGTCGGTGAATTTGGATTATTACCAAAAAAGCGATTTGCGCTGGGCCGACATTGAAAATGAGGTCAAAGAAGCGATTCCGGCCCGGCCCGGCGCGGTTGATCTTTTTGGCGTTTGTCGCGAAAAAAAAATTCCGGCAGTGATCCTGTCGGCGGGGATCAAAGATGTGATCGATTTGTGGTGCCAAAAATACAAGGTGCGGTCGGAAATGATTTTATCAACAAAGCTTTGCTTTGACGATCGGGGATATGTTTGCGGCTGGGACAAGGATTCATTGGTACACACTTTGAACAAAGGCGAAATCGGCCGAAAGGATTTGGCCGCGCTTAAACAAAGCCGGCCGCATTCGATCTTGATCGGCGACAGTTTGGATGATGCGGCCATGATCGGGCAAAATGAAAGTTCGTTGCGGGTTTTTGTGGATAACCGTCCCGAGAAGAATTCCAAAACGCCCGGATTCTATGACAAGGTTTTCGAAAAATTCGATCTGACCATACAAAGCCAAACCCTGTTTCCCGTGGTTGGAATCGTCGAGGCGCTTTAAGATCGCGGAAAAAAGAGCCGGTTTTTGCCGGTTTTTTTGTTGATAATTGCGATATTGTTTTAACGGAATGCTGTTTTGTTGACATAAAATAACAAATTGTTAATATTAATTATTAATATAATATAATAAAATATGGATTCGGAGACAAAATTGCGCGATTTTTTGAATATTCCTTATGACGAGTTGAAAAAAATGAATCTTGAAGTGAAAAAAGACCGCCAGGCGCAAAAGCCGGAGGCCTATTTTCGCGCCAAAATGAGGGCCCATTTGGAATCGCAGGTCGCGATCAAAGCGGTCACGGCATGCTTTACCGATTTGGAGGGCCGGTTCCACATGCTTGACTATGACAAGGATTTTGTTTTGGCCGGCGAGGACAATTTGACTTTTGACGGTTCATCGATCAAGGGTTTCACTCCGCAGGACCAGTCCGACTTGCGGCTGAAAATCGATTGGGCGAGTTTTCGCTGGCTGCCGGCCGATATTTTCGGGCCGGGCAAAGTGATCGTTTTTTGCGATGTGCAAAACAAGGACGGCCAGCCCTATTCGGGGTGTTTTCGTTCGCGATTGAAAGAATTCGCTCGCGATCTTTTGCAAGAAAGCGGATTTTTGGCCAATGTCTCGCCTGAGATCGAAGGTTTTCTTTTGCGGGGCGTTGACGCCGAGCAGAATTTTGACGAAAAACAGGGGTTGGAATTGGTGACCAAGGGCGGTTATTACCATTGTTTGCCCCAAGATGATTTGCGCCGGTTTATCGACCTTTGCGCCGAAGCGCAAAGGGCGCTGGGATTTGAAAACGAAAAAGACCATCCCGAAGTGGCGCCGTCGCAGTTTGAACTTAATTACAAATATGACGAAATTGTCGGCGCGGCCGACCAGATCCAGCTTTACAAATTGGTTTGCCGCCAAGCGGCCAAATCAATGGGCTGCACCGCCAGTTTTTTGCCCAAGCCGATCATGGGCATCAACGGCACCGGAATGCACCTCAATTTTTCTTTGCAAAAAAACCAAAAAAATGCTTTTTACGACAAAAACGGCCGGGCGTCGCTTTCCAAAGAGGCGTGGGAGGCGGTAAACAGCATATTGCATCACGCCAAAGAAATTTGCCTGATATTCAATTCCAGCATCAACGCCTATCGGCGGCTCGATCCCCATTTTGAGGCGCCCAACGAGATCAAGGCTTCGCTCACGGACCGGGGATCGATGGTGAGGATCCCCATCGGCAATGAAAAATCCGCGCGCATCGAGGTGAGATCGGTGGCGCCCGATGCCAATCCCTATTTGGGGTTGTATGTTTTGGCAAGTTTGGCGGTTAAGGGGATCAATGCTTCAAAACTGGAAAAGGAAATTTTTGCCGCAGTTCGCGAAAAGCGCGAGAAGCTCCCCGGGAATATCCATGACGCCATCAGATATTTTGCCAACGGCGCGGCGATGAAGGAAATTTTGGGCGAGGAGAACCATCAAAAGTTCATCGATCTCAAAAAAGAAGTGGCGCACCGGTCGCCGCGCGATTTGGGGACAAAAATAAAATACCGCGAGATCGTGGACCATCACGAAATCCGCAATCAGATGCTGTGGACCGATTTTTAAGCGTTCATGTTGAATATGATTTTGCCTCCGCGCCGGCGCGACCCGGCGCGTTTTTTTTTGGCATTGGACTTGATTTTTTGGCAAAATGTGTTTTAAATGAGATACAAAAGGTTAATCTATAAAAAATGAGAGCGTTGAATAATTGATTTCGCGGACTATTTTAAATTTGGCAAATCCGTAAAAACAATAAAATTCGACAATTGTTCAACGCTCTAAAAAAAATATGAAGAAAATAATTTGGGGATTGGTTTTAGGCGTGGCGTTGGCGTTGGTCAGCGGCATTTGGGTCGGCAATAAGGCCGAGGCGTTGACGGCTTTGCCGCCGGTTTATCGCGATCTGGGCTTTGGGTCCTATG
>JAXDBQ010000012.1:0-6493 GCA_034678605.1 Patescibacteria group bacterium
CACTCATCAACTATTCTCGCCGGTAGCAGTATTTTTGGGCGGCAAGTAATCTTGCCGAGATAGCTCAGTTGGCAGAGCGGCGGTATCGTAAACCGCAGGCCGGAGGTTCGACCCCTCTTCTCGGCTCTAACAAAAAAATCCTGTTAAAAGGATTTTTTTATTAAACGGGATGGCCGTTGGCCGGGCCGGAAATTTCTTCGCCGCGGTCGGTGTGTTTGCCGGGCAGGCCCAGCGCCAAAAAGAATCCGCCGGCGATCAAGCTCATCACGATGGCCGCTTCGAATTGCGCCCCCGACAGCACATTGTTTTTGTGGGCCATCATGCCCAACCCCAAACCGACGCAAACCCCGCCCAAAATCGTGAAAATGAATTTAATAATTGCATTCATAGATTTAGGATTTAGGATTTAGGTTTGAGAAATGATTACTTAAAATAATACCATAAATCCCGATAATAAGAAGCCATGCTATCGTTTTTTGGCAAAGTCGCAGATGGATTTATACTCGCACCACTCGCACTGCCAACCGGGCTTGGCGCGAAAATCGCTTTTAATGATTTGGCCGATAATGGAAGCAATTTTGTCGCGATAATCAACAATATCTTTGCCGTCGGGCGAAAACGATAACGGCCGGCATTCGTTGAGATAGAAATAGGTTAATTTTTCCGAATCCAGATCAAAAACTTCCTTGGCCGCGATTTGATAAAGCATTAATTGCATTTTGTCTTCGGGCCGCAAACGGTCTTTGGCCGTACCGGTCTTATAGTCGATGATCTCCGCGCCGTTTTTTGCCTCATCAATGCGGTCGATCTTGCCGGTAATATTGTAGCCGTTGATCTTGAGATTAAAATCCCTTTCCAGCGCCGGCTGGCCGCCCAAAAGCAAAATTTTGGGCCGCCGGATCGAAAAATCGCGCCAAAAATTTTTTAACGACGCCAATCCCTGGTTAAAATAGGTTTCTTTTTCGGATTTGGAATCATACCATTCGTCGATCCAGTTTTTTTTGTAGATATCGGCCAGCATTTTGAAGCTTCCCTTTTTGCCGCCCAATTCCATCAAAAATTCATAAAGCGAATTGTGCATGGTTTTGCCATAGGAAAAAAACGGCTTGCCCTTGGCCGGCACCCGCAAAATATGGGCGAATTTGTATTGCATGGGGCACTTTTCAAAATTTGCCAATTGGGTGAACGAAAAATGGCCGGGCAGAGGGCCGCGCGCCTGGGGCCGGCGGCGATCATCGGCAACGCGCACCAATTTAACTTCACTTTGGTGGTTGTCGCCGTTATAGCCCATTTCGTGCAAAAACCGCGACACCTTTTTTGGCCGCGCGCCGCCGTAATCCGCCGCCGACGCGAAATACAATCCGCGGCGCGCCCGGGTCATAGCCACATAAAACAATCGGCGCTCTTCTTCCAGATGCGCCTGCCCCTCCAAAAGCGAATCCTTGGACAACTCCGCGGGAATTTCGATTTCATCACCCCGTTCAATTGTGGGAAATTTGCGATCCACCAGATCGGCGATGAACACATATTCAAATTCCAATCCCTTGGCCGAATGCACGGTCATGATCTGCACCGCGTCATTGATTTTGAGCGGATCGAAATTCAGCTTACCCTCCTCGCCGGACTCGATCTCCATGTCCAATTGATCGATGAATTTTTTCAAATCCGGATCAAGGTTGGCCGCTTCAAAATCCTTAATCTTGGCATAGAACTGGCCAATAAAATCAATCTCGCTTCTACGATCCTGGCGCACCAAATATTCCAAATAACCGGAGTCCTCCAAAAACGCCAGCGCCAATTCGGAGACATTCTTTTGCCGGCTCAAGCCGCGATGTTTTTCCATCAGCGCCGCGAGTTTGGCAATTCCGGCCGCGCCATGTTGGGTGATTCCCGGAATCAACGGCAATTCGGCTAACGACTCGTAAATAGATTGCGATTTTTTATAACTGTGCTGGGTGATCTTGGCGATATCATCGTTGGGAATCATCAAAAAAGGCATATTCAGCACCCGCCACATCGCCGCGCCATCATAAAAATTATTAACGATCTTCAAATAAGAGATCATATCCAGCACCGCCGGTTTGGAATACAATCCCTTGAGCGCGGCAAACCGCGCCGGAATTCCCGATCGCTCGCAAGCGCGGGCAAACTGAGCCGCGCTTTCATTGGCGCGCGAAAGGATGGCAAAATCGCCAAACATCAAATCACCGCTTTCCTTCATCAGACGGATGATTTCGTTGACCACGCCCTGGGTTTGTTGTTCGGCGGATTTAAAATGCAAATGCCGCAAGGTGCCCAGGCAATTGGAATCGGCGATCAAACGTTTATCGATTTGGGCCATTGCCTCCAGCCGGCGCGGATTGTTGGCTTGAATGAATGAATGCGCCGCGTCCAAAATGTTTTGGCAAGAACGGTAGTTGCGCGTGAGCACCGCCAATTCGGCCTTGGGAAAATCGTTTTTGAATTGCAGAATGTTGGAAAAACTGGCGCCCCGCCAGCGATAAATCGCCTGATCGTCATCGGCGCACACCGTTAAATTATCATCGGTCTTTGCCAACAATTTCACCATTTCATATTGGATCCAGTTGGTATCTTGAAACTCATCCACCAAAATATACTTGAATTTTTGGCGGTATTTTTTCAAAACCGCCGGCCTTTTTTTGAACAACTCAAAAACATAATCAAGCAAATCGCCAAAATCCAAAAGATTGTTTTCCAAAAGCAAATTTTGATAGACCTGATAGGCGCGGGCGATTTCATGCAACCGCTCCCGTTCGTCTTTTTCGATGTTTTTGCCTTTGGCAAACTTCAAATAATCGGCCGGAGTTATCGCCTGGTCTTTGCACCGCGAAAAATGATTCAACAGCGCGTGGATGAACTTGACCGGATTGCCCAGCGGCTTGTAATATTTCAACTTGAACCGATCCAAATTTTGCCGCGCCAAAAGCCAAGCCGCGGTTTGATCGGCCACCTTGAAATTTCCCGGCAAGCCGATATCCAGCCCGTGGCGGCGTAAAACCCGTTCGCAAAACGCGTGAAAAGTGCAAATCCACAAATCGGAATAACCCAGTGACAGCAGATCGTCCACCCGATCGGCCATTTCGCCGGCGGCCTTGTCGGTGAAAGTGAGCGCCAAAATCTCCTCGGGCAAAGCCGCGCCCGATTCGATCAAAAGCGCGATCCGATAGGTGATCGCCCGGGTCTTGCCCGTGCCCGCGCCGGCCACGATCAGCAGCGGCCCACTGCCATGCTCCACCGCCTTCCTTTGCTCCTTATTTAATTTGTTTAAATCCAGCGCCATCTTTCGTTTTACGTTTTTCGCTCTTGCCCGCCATAGCCTTTAGCGAAGGAGGGTTAAACTTTACGCTTTCATATTTTACCGCAAAAAACTCAAAAACAAAAACGCACCTAATTTTTTCGGGGCGTTTTTGTTTTCGCATTTATTCTTAAATCTTAAATCCTAAATCTTAAATCCTGTTTTCGTGGATTTCTTCCTCTTTTTTCACCCAGTCTTTGTATTTTTCTTCCACGATATCTTTTTCTTTTTTTATTCTTTGATGTTTTTCTTCCAACGCCACCGGAATTGGCCGTTTTTGTTTGATGTAATAATCATAGATCGCTTCGGCCAAGGCATCGGCGGCCAGCACCGAACAATGCAATTTGATCGGCGGCAACCCGCCCAATTCGCCCACAATCTCTTGTTTATCAATTCTGATGGCGTCTTCCAAGGGCTTACCCTTAGCCAAATCGGTGATCGCGCTGGAAGTGGCAATGGCCGCCACGCAGCCAAATGTCTCGAATTTGATATTCTTGATAATTTCCTGGCCGGCCTTATTTTTAGCCACTTTGATATACAGCCACATAACATCGCCGCACACGAGATTACCCACTTTGCCGATGCCGTCGGGATTAGCCATTTTACCGTAGTTGTGCGGTTTGGAAAAATGATCCATCACCGCCGCGGTATACGGTCCGCTGGCCGCGGCGCGCCCCTTGGGGCAAGTTCCGCATTTAGGCCGGCAAACCGCCGGTTTTTTGATTGTTTTTTTGATTGTTTTCATTGAAAGTTGGTCGAGGTTTCACCTCGACATGCTTGTCGAGGAGAAACCTCAAAAATCAGTTGGTTTTGAACGGAGAAATTTCGCGCAAGCGGGCGATGATCTTGGGTAAGACCTTCAACGCATAATTCACATCGGATTCTTTTGTCCAACGGCCCAACGACAAACGCAACGAACCGTGCGCCTCTTGCGGCTCAAGGCCGATGGCCAAAAGCACGTGGCTGGGCGCCAATTTAGCCGACGAACATGCCGATCCGGTGGACGCGGCAATGCCGTTGACATCAAGCTGAACGATCATTGATTCGCCCTCGACAAAATCAAAACGCAAATTCACATTATTGGGCAAACGCTTGGCGGGATGGCCGTTTAAATACGAATTGGGAATCGTTTTTAAAATTCCGGCGATCAATTTGTCGCGCAAACCAGACAAACGCTTGCCCTCTTTGGCCATTTCCTTTTGGGCGATCAGCGCCGCCTGGGCAAAGCCGAATATCGCGGGAACATTGACCGTGGACGACCGCAAACCAAACTCCTGGCCGCCGCCATGCAATATCGGCTCGATCTTCACGCCTTGCCGGATATACAAACATGCCGCGCCTTTGGGCCCGTAGATCTTTTGCGAACTGGCAGTGAGCAAATCAATATTCATTTTGGCAACATCAATCTCGATTTTGCCAAACGACTGCGCCGCGTCGGTGTGAAAGTACACGCCTTTATCGCGGCAAATCTTGCCAATCTCGGCAATCGGCTCAATGGTGCCGATCTCATTGCTGGCATGCATCACCGAAACCAAGATCGTGCCGGGCCGGATGCCCGCGGCCACATCTTGCGGATTCACCCACCCGAAACTATCAACTTTAAGCCGCGTCACTTCAAAGCCCTGCCTTTCCAGCCACGCCGCGGATTCCAAAACGCAATTGTGCTCGATGGGCGAAATTATCAAATGTTTGCCGCGATTTTTATTCGCCAACATCACGCCCTTCAACGCCAAGTTGTTGCTTTCCGTGGCCGAACCGGTGAAAACGATCTCTTCGGCCTTGGCGTTGACAACCGACGCGATATCCGCGCGGCTTTGCTCCAACACCTCGCGCGCCTGCCGGCCAAAACCGTGGAACGACATCGAATTGGCAAAGATATCGGGCAAAATTTTGGCCGCGGCCTTGGCCGCGCGCGGATCCACCGGCGTGGCCGCGGCGTAATCCATATATATCCGCCTGGGCCGCGCTTTTTTCAAAATTTGTTTGGTTTTTTTAATTATTTTTTTAGACATATTTTGTTAAAATTCGAATATCGAATATCGAAAATCAAAACAATATCGAAATTCGAATTTTCAAAGGTTCAAAACAAATTCGCATTCTTGTTTTGATATTTAAATTTTTCCGCCGGAGGCGGATCCGTCCTTTGGCGGAGAAAATTCGATATTGTTTCGAGATTCGAATTTCGTGCTTCGATTTTTCCGCAAATGAGGTCTTCCAGGGTGATCGAATCCAAAAAATCATTGATCGCGGCTTGCATTTTCAACCACAGGCATTTGGCCAAACAATTATTTTGCCGCGCGCATTTGGCGTCGATGCACTTGACCTTGGTGAGCGGACTTTCCAGAGCGTTAAATATCTCGCCGATCGTAATGCCGCCGGCCGGCCGGCCCATAATGTAGCCGCCGCGCACGCCTTTTTTGGCCGTCAAAAGGCCGGATTTTAAAAGTTTGGCCACGATCTTTTCCAAATAATCGTTGGGGATCTTTTCGCGAATGGCAATCTCGCGCGCCGAAATGGCTCGATTATCTTTGGAATTTCGCGCCAAATAGGCCATCGCCCGCAAACCATATTGAACTTTGGTGGAAATCTTCATTATATAAATTAAAACCGACCTATTCAGTCGGTTTTAGTTTAGCAAAAAACAAAGCAACCTGTCAAACCGCCGCTCACTGCACCACGATACGGGCTTTTTTTTCGGGATGCAAAGGACAAAAATAATCATAGACCCCGGGCGCGTCAAACTTGCGGGAAAACGATTTTCCCGGAGCGATCTCCTTGGAGGCAAATGATTGAAATTGTACTTGATGCGGCTGGCTGTCTTCGTTTTTCCAAACCACGGTCGTTCCCGCTTTCAACAACAACGCGTCGGGCTGGAAAAAGTTGGCGGTAACGCGCACATTTTGCGTTAAAACCTCGGAATTGCCTTGGCGCGCCGGAAAAATATTTTTTTTATTGATAATACCCGCCAACATCAACGCCGCCAAAGACAATAGCGCGATTCCAACAATAATGGCAATGAAAATAATTTTTTTATTCATTTTTACCATTGAATCAAATGATTTTCCCCACGAACCCGGAGATGGCCGCCATGATGGTTTTGAATATCGGAGCCAATGATATTTCGTCCCAGCCCGGGAGCACCTTTAATTTGAGCGAAAGGTCTTTGCAGGCGCGAAT
>JAXDBQ010000013.1:0-3687 GCA_034678605.1 Patescibacteria group bacterium
GAGCGATGTTGCCAAAAACACCCGAATTGATGTTTTGTTTCCCGTCATAAGCGGCATCCCAAACCTTCACCCCGCCTTTTTCCAAAAGCCAATAGGAGCAATTAACAATCCCCGAGGAATCATTGACAAACCCAAACGCGCAATCGGGGCAATCGCCGCCATAGGGATAAAGCGACCAGGCGGCGCCCGGCCCGCTGTTGTCGCACTCGCCGATCACGCACTGAGTTGTGTCGCATTCTATTTTGGCTTCCAGAGGCGGCACTTCGATAACGTTAAAAGTTACCGCGACGATATTGGAAAAATTGCCATTGCTGTCGCGCGCCTTATAGGTGAAACTGTCGATGCCATAGTATCCGGCATCGGGAATATAGGTGAAAGTGCCATCGGAATTGAACGTGAGCGCGCCATGATCGGTATCGCTGATCGGCGCCACCTTAACCGCGGTGATCGCATCGCCGTTGGGATCAACATCGTTTCCCAAGACACCTTGGACGTAAGTATTTACCGCGAAAACCTCGCCGCCGTCGGCATCGTTGGGCACATCATAAAAATCCGGAGCGGCCGCCGGCTCTCCCAGAACAACCGTAAAAATGCTCAAGGCCATACCGGCCGGATCCGAATAATTCACGCCGTCATAGGCCTGATAGGTGTATTGAGTCAATCCGGAAGCGATCGGCGCGACAAAGGTAAACCCGCCGCCATCGCCGGCATTCGGAGTGAGCGTACCGCCGCCAGTGCCGATTTTAGTGAAATTTTTGGCTTTCAATGGGTTGGGAGCATTGTCCGGATCATAATCGTTAGCCAGAACTCCATTATCCGGTACCGCTAGCGTTTGGCCGGTTCCCACAACATAAAAGTCCGAAACCGCCACCGGCTTTTGATTGTTTTCCAACACGGTAATGGTCACGGTCACCGGATTTGATTCTTGCCCTCCGCCCACAGCCTTATAAGAAAAAGTGTCGGTACCCACAAAGGTGGACAAAGTCGGTTGATAGGTGAACGAGCCGTCGGAATTTAAAACGAGCGCGCCATTGGCCGTATCGTCCATCACCAATACCGCGGTGAGCGCGTCTCCATTCGGGTCGGAATCGTTTTTCAGCACCCCGTCGGCCGCGGGCACCGTCAAAGTCGTCCCCTTGGCAACCGTGTATAAATCGGGATTAGCCACCGGCAAGCCATCAATTACATTTAACGTAACCGTCACCAACGCCGACCGGCCGCCCTTGCCATCATCGGCTTGATAAGTGAAGTTTTCCGTGCCGGCATAGCCGGCATTGGGCGTATAGCTGAAACTGCCATTGGCGTTAAGCGCTAAATTACCATTGGGAGTATTGTCGCTTGCCAATATCGCCGCCAAAACATCGCCGTTGGCATCGGTGTCGTTTTTCAGCACCCCATCGGCCGCGGACACCGCCAGCGTTCCGTTTTTGGAAATATTATACGAATCCGGATTAGCCACCGGTGCCACGTTATTTGGAATTATTATCCCGGGCTGGTAAAAAATAAGATACTTCCATCCCTGCCCGCCGTGGTTGCCCAGCCAATCAATGTAAAAACGGACCGGCCCGGACAGATCAATATCGGCCGGAATCGTAAAGGTGCGATCAAAATAAAACTTATTGACCCCGCCTGACCAACCGGTAAAATTTCTCCCAAAACGCGTAATCTTTTTCCCGCTGCTCATATCAAGCCACCTTACGCTGTCGCCGCCCATAAACTCACAATTAAAACCGCAACTTTTTTTATAACTTTTGCACGAATAAAAGTTCCATGACGGCTTGTTGGGATTGCCAAAACAATTGATGGCTTCCGCGCAAGTGCTGACCGCGCAATTTGGACAACCGGTGCTGTAACCCCGGCCCAAACAATCCACAAGGGGAATACTGCTATCCTCGGTAATATAGAATTGAATGCGATTCATGGCCGTGGTGTTAGAGCAACTTGAAACTTGCACATATCCGTCAAATCTCACCGTGTCCCCCGGATGAAATGTTTGGCCCGGCAACGGATGATTCAAAACCGCGATATTGTCGCATCCGCCCACCGTAACCAACGCCTGCGCCTGCCCGGCGACAAATATCCCGCCCAACGCCAAAATCATTGCCGCGATCTTGGCGCCGGTTTTTTTGTTATTGTTTTTTTTACTCATAATAACGATTAAAATTACCACCACAGCCAGCGCTAACGTGATAAATAACCAGAGATTATTTTTTGCGGGCGGTTGTTGCGGCGCCGGCGCGATTTGCGCAGGCGCGTTTTTGCTTTCCAAAACATATTCGTAGCTGTCTAATTTTTTCCCATCTTTTAGGATATCGACCGACAACTTGGGATTGGCAACATCGTTTTTGAGCGCCACCGGGATCACCGCTTCCCTGGCGGAAAAATCGATTTCTTGCGCGGCTCCACCGGCTTCTTGGCCGCTTTGATCAAAGATAACGGCTTCAATGGTTCCCTTGCCCATCTCAACCGCTCCGGGATTGGCCGGACCGACATAATCAACCTTCACTTGCGCGGTCTCACCCGCGGCATAAGAATCATTGTCCAAAGTCGCGAAAAGTATCCGGGCATTTTCGCCGGTTATTATCCAGCGGAAAATTATTGAATTTGACACCGGCTTTTGGGTGGCAACATCAAAAAACTCGACCACGGACAAATAAGACGCGGGCTCCGATTCCCTCGGGAAAGAAGTTTTTATCGTTTTTTTCTCGCCCGGATTGAAATTGATCGTTTCTTTTTTTGTTTCTTTGAGCGGCTCGGTGCCGGCATTGCGCAAATAAGTGGTGACCTTATAGAACGCCGTCATCGGCGC
The DNA here is from genome assembly GCA_034678605.1 of Patescibacteria group bacterium. Taxonomy (GTDB): domain Bacteria; phylum Patescibacteriota; class Minisyncoccia; order Minisyncoccales; family UBA5738; genus UBA5738. The sequence goes on from JAXDBQ010000013.1 coordinate 2,810, forward strand.
GTCCGAATCGTTGGCCGCGTCAAAAACCAGATCCACGGTGCCCGAGGTTTCCTTGGGATCGTAATAGGCCCCGGATCCTGGAATTATTAATTTGCCGTTATATTCTATCCAATGGTTGTCCAGCAATAAAAATTTTCCCGCGCCGGCAATGTTGATCTTTTTGGTGCCCCACGACATTTCCTCGCCCTTGCTGTTGCGTATTTGCACCCAAAGGACCAAGTCGCCGTTGACGATATTTTCCGGGATCGCGCACGCGAAATTCCGCGATGCTTTTTCGCCGGCCGCCAAGCTGAATTTTTCGCCGGCGGAAGATTCGGCCAAAAGCTTCATCGGATCCTCGTTTTCATTTTCAACGGCGCTTTTTTTCCAAAACAAGCATTTCAATGAAAGATCGCCGATAGCGCCGCCCGACATGTTTTCCAAATCCACCGTGCCTTTTATTGTTTCCCCGGCATTGAATTTGCTTTTTTCCAAATTCGGCCCGCCAATGAAATAGATCTCTGGCGCGATGACCGCAGCAGCAAACCCGGCTTGGGCAACCCAAAACACGAACGCAAGCACCAGCGACCGCACAAAAATTTTTAATTTGCTCATTTTTTTATTATTTTCCGCTCGACGGTTGTTGAATATGCCCGCCGAACATATTAATTTATAAAACCCATTATTGATTTATTGTACCAAATTAAAAAAACGACGCAAATCGCGCCGTTCTTTTTACGTGGCCAACCGTTATTGTTCGGGACAATAACGCATCAAATGATTTTCCCCACGAACCCGGAGATGGCCGCCATGATGGTTTTGAATATCGGAGCCAATGATATTTCGTCCCAGCCCGGGAGCACCTTTAATTTGAGCGAAAGGTCTTTGCAGGCGCGAAT
>JAXDBQ010000014.1:0-13200 GCA_034678605.1 Patescibacteria group bacterium
TTCGGTCAATAAAACGCTGGACGGCAACACGCAACCGGCCGGCGATTGGGAAACGATCGACCGAGTTTGTTTGCCGTCGGGATCGCACGCGCTCCATTGGCCATAGGCATGGGAAGCGCAATAAACCGCCGATGAAGTAGTCGTTGCCGAAATTACGCAAGCATTTGTGACAGTTGAACAAATATAGCCCAAAGCGCAAGCAGTGGCCGCGGTCGACCATTCAAGGCAAGTGTCGCTATCGTAGTTGCCGCAAGTGAAATAACCCGTTGTTCCGGAACATTGAGTGGCGCCGAAAGCCGCGCATTCATTGGCGCAAGCTGCAGTATTCTGGACTTTCACGGTTTTGGAAACCTCAGGACTGACATTGCCAGCCGCGTCATATGCCTTAGCCATGATCACATGGTCGCCATCGACCGCGCCGCCGCCATCAGTGTACCAAGCATAAGAATACGGCGAAGAAGTATCGATGGTTTTCAACGTACCGTCGATATAGATCTCAACTTTATAAACTCCAACATTGTCGGAAGCCGAAACCTCGACGTTAACCGTACCGCTAACAGTGCCGTAAGTTGGCGAAATAATGCTTGCCGTGGGCGGCGTAGTGTCGGCCGTCGTTGCGCTTTGCACCGAGATCGTGCGCGACGCTTGGCCGTAATTACCGGCCGCGTCATAAGCCTGAACAATCAGAGTGTGGGTTCCCAAAGAAACACCGGAAGTATTCCAGGAATAAGTATAAGGAGAGGAAGTGATCGGATTGCCCAAGGGATTACCGGTATTATCCAAAAAGAATTTGACATGGGCGACGCCAACATTATCGCTGGCGGCCGCGGTAATGGTTTGGACATTGCCTTGGTAGACCGCCACACCATCAACGGAGGGAGCGGTGAAGGAAACTACCGGCTTGGCATTGTCGGCCGTCGTTGCGCTTTGCACCGAGATCGTGCGCGACGCTTGGCCCGGATAAGTGTTGACCGCGTCATAGGCCTTGGCCACAATGGTTTTGGTGCCAAGCGAAACCCCGGTTAAATCCCATGTCAAAGAGTAATCATCGGTGCCGGAAATCTTGGTGCCATTCCCAAGAAAGACATTGTTAGTGCCATTATAAAATTCAACTCGATCAACCGCCACATCGTCGATGGCGCGAGCGACGATAGCCACGCTGCCGGAAAAAGGCAGCCCGTCAGCCGACGGCGAAACGATCGAAACCGTTGGCTTGACATCAGCGGCTTGCGTCCGCGAATTACCGACAAAAAAAACCGCCGAAAAAATTATTAAAAGCACCAAACCAAAAAAATTGACCCGCCGATTAGCCATTGTTTTTATTTTTTACAGCAATAGTTAAATTATTACATAATATCATATTTAAAAAATTTCCGCTAAAAACCCCGCAAGCTAAAACAAAAAACGCTCCCCGCGCAAGGAGGGCGTTTTTTTATTTTTGGACAGCTTGACTAATCGATGAAGGTGAGCGCCTTGCCAAAATTCGCGCCGCGGCCGGTGCGGCCGATGCGGTGAATATAATCCTCCCATGTTTGCGGCAAGTCGAAATTGATCACGTGCGTGACGTTATTGATGTCCAGGCCGCGCGCCGCCACATCGGTGGCCACCAAAACTTGCGTTCGATCGGATTTAAACATTTCCAGCGCTTTCACCCGTTGGGAATATTTTTTGTCGCCATGGATCGATTCGGCCTTAACCCCGCTTTTCTCCAAACGGCGGCAAAGTTTTTCCACGCCATACTTGGTGCGGCCGAAAACCAAAACTTTTTTAAATTCTTCGCGAGCCAACATTTCGCTCAAAACTTCGTTTTTATCGCGGCCGGCGATCTTGACCACGTCCTGTTCCACGTGCTTCGACGTGTCGCGGCTTTTGATCATGATCATTTCCGGCTCGCGCAAAAATTCGCCGATCAACCGCCGGATGTCGCTTGACAATGTCGCCGAAAAAAACAGGGTTTGGCGATCTTTGGGCATGCCCGCCATCAAAAACCGCATGTCGGCGATGAATCCCATATCCAGCATCCGGTCGGCTTCGTCCAAAACGATCGCGGAAAATTCGGCCAATTTGATGCGGCCGCGCTCGATGAAATCCTTCAAGCGGCCGGGCGTGCCGATGATGAAGTTGTTGGCGTAACGCAGTTGCGCCAATTGGCGGCTCACGCTGGCGCCGCCCACGCAACAGGCCGAAAACATTTTCATTCCGTGCGCCAATTGCCGGAATTCCTGGTCGATCTGAGTCGCCAGCTCGCGCGTAGGCGCCACGATCAAAACCTTGTTTTGGCGGTTTCTCAAAACCTTGTCGATCAGCGGCGCCAAAAACGCCGCGGTCTTGCCCGTGCCGGTGTCGGCAATGCCCACCACGTCGCCCCCGGCCAAAACGGTCGGGATCGCCATGGCCTGGATCGGAGTGGCCGATTCATATCCCTTGGCCGCAATCGCGGCTTTCACGCGGTTGTCAAATTTGAAATCGGCAAATTTCGCGCTCGCGCTTTGCTCATTTTTGAAATCGCTTTCGGCAATCGCTTTGTTCACAAACTTGGCCGGATCGATCGTCTGGCCAAAATTCTTTTTGCCGCCCCGCCGGGAAAACCCGGCCGGCGCCGAAAATCTGGGCCGGCGCGACGCGTTCGAAAATGTCCGCGATTTCATGAAATAGCTCCCGAAACCGCTCTTGCTTTTAATTCCTGTTTGCATATCTTTTTATCTTTTGGCCAAACAAAAAACCGGCCAATGGTAATTTTCGCCAGTTTTTCAAGGCCATTTGCAACTCTGGGGCCTCATGAGAACAGGAAAATTTTACCTTGCCTGGTCCAAAACCAACGAGAATTTAAGTTAATATCTTATTTTTATCACAAAACCTTCAACCTGTCAACCCCCCCGTGTGCGGCCAGCATCGATTTTTTAATGAAAAACAACGCAACGCCAACCAAAAAAGTTGCATAGGTGGAACCTGCGCAACTTTTTGCTATCAGCTTATTATTGTATTATTCATGTGGATCAGGGAGCCAGCATGTTTTGCGCTTTAATGTCGGCTTCGGTTTTGAAAAACGCCGGATCGATGGTGGTGTCAAAGCAAGCGCGTTCGGCGCCGTGGACCCAATTTTGGGGCACGGTTTTCAAGCCGGCTTGTTTGTAATAATAGGGCATATTCTCGTTGACCGATTCCGCGCTCAAAACCGTTTTGAAATCCGCGCAAAGCTTGAAAGAAAGATCGCCCGTGACCGTGTATTCATATTGCTTGCCGGTTTCCGGATCTTTGGGCATGCCATAGCCGGTCACGCTCAATTCGTCCAGATCCTTGGGCAAAACCTTCTTTTGCTGCCAATAATTGGCCGCGGCGCTCTGGATCTGCTGCAACTCGCTTGCCCGCTGCTCGTCAAACCGCAAGTCCCGTTGTTTGGCCGGCGAACCCATCAACGAAAAGCCGAAAACTATGCTGGCAAAAATGGCCGCGCCCACGATCAAAGCAATCTTTTTGGGCATATCGGTCGGCTTCTCCTTTTTTTTCAGGTCCCACAAAAAATAACCAAAAACTCCGGCCGCCACCGCCAATATCACCAATGATTTCAGGAAAAATTGCGCCGTGAGATCGCCTCGCAGGAAGTTGAAGATCAGCGACACCAGGTCGATGACCATCGTTAAAGCCGAGACGAATAAAGTGATATACCACAGCCATTTGCGCACCCCGGCCTCCCTTTTGGCGGGATTGGCCCGAAGGTCTTTGCCGATGATCCACGAAACCAAAACATGCACCGGGAACGCCACCACCAGCGCCGAAGTCGCCCAGATCAGCGTCATGTATATCCCGCTGCCAATGCCTTGGGGGTTCAACTTGTCGGGCACCAAAAAATTGATGATCTGCCACCACAAAGTGATGAACGCGATCACGCTCAGATAGATCATCGCCGCCGACAAAAGATGCAAAAAGGCGTCTTTGGCGGTTTCTTTGCCGCCAGCCTGGCCTTGCGAAACATTTGTGTTTTCCATAATATTTTGTTATTCCCTTATTGATCGCATTATATCAAAATATTGCAAAAACGCCATGTATTATTGCGCGGCGCGCGGCTAACCGAGTTTTGACGGGCGGTATTTTTTGGGACGGTGCTTTTTCACCAGCCGGCGGTGGGCGGTTTTGTTTTTGTTCTTGTTGGGATTATGAGAATTTTTCATATTTTTGATTGTTCACCACCACTTCGGCATTATCTTTTCGGTATTCGGGCAAGGAAGTGAGCCAAACAATCAACGGCCGCCGCAATTTTTCCAGCGACCAGCCATCCTCTTTAAAAAGGGATTGTTTTTCTTGCTTAAACCGCGCCAGCAGCGCGCCGGTGGCGCGCAAACGCGCCGGCGACAATTTGTTGTGCTCAGCCAAAAATTCTTCTTGGCTCAACGGCAACGACTCCGCCGATTCCGCTTCCGATTTTTTTAAATTTGGTATTGCCATATGGTTAAACGGTTAGTTTCGCCAAATATCCGCGGTAAAAACATAATTGAGACAAAAAACGCCCCAAAAAAAATTCAGGGCGTCTTTTGTCTCGCGAATTAGGCGCGGGCAACGTTGACCGCCGCCGGCCCTTTGTCGCCATCGATGACCTCGAAAGTGACGCGATCGCCGACTTTCAATTCGTCATAAGCGACGCCTTTCAATTCCTTGGAGTGGAAAAACAGGTCCTTGGCTTCCCCTTCGCGGGAAATGAAGCCAAAACCCCTTTCCGTGAGCGTTTTGATGGTTCCTTCCATGTTTTTGGCAAAATTTAATTTGATAATTGATGCAACGGGAAAATCGACGGCTTTTAAAAAACATGATCCTCGTGCCCTAACCATAGCACAAAAACCAAATATTGCCAACCCTTGCCGATTCGATGCGGGGATTATTGGCCGAATTTGGACAGAGCAAGGGCGGCGACTTGGGGATTGACCATTTCGTTGAGCTTGGCGATGTCGCCGGATTTGGCCGCGGCGCGCGCGGCCGTGGACGAAAATTTTTCGAATTCTTTGGCGCCGATCGCATAATGATAGTGTTCCACGCCAAAATTGTCGCGGTTGTGGATCATCACCGCGTTTTCATAAATAATGTCGTTGTTGTCGCGGATGCCGCGGATCATCACCAGATTATCGCTTTGATCGCGGCCGGCCATAAACTCGTCGAATGTGGCCACCTTGATGTTTTCGCCCAGGTCATAGGTTTGCCACATTTTTTTGCATTCCTCGGGGGTGAAAATGTTCTTTTCTTCTTTCACGGGATTTACCGAGCACACCACGGTGATCGGCCCCAAAACCGCGGCCGCCTTTTTGGCCAACGCAACATGCCCGTAATGCGGCGGGCAGAAGGTTCCCGGATAAACGTAGACGTTTCTCATAATATTAAGTTCATCGTCAATTGCCGGGAGCAGGTACGCCCGGCTTTGCCGGCGGCGCCGGGAATGAACCGCCGATCGGCGGCAAAGACGCATCATCAATATCGATATCGCCTCCGCCCTTCCTCTTGCGAAGCACCATCAGCACGATCCCGGCCAGCACCAGCAGCCCCAGCCCGCCAAGCGCCGCACCGATCCAATTGGCGCCGGATTTTTTCTCGACCGGCGCGTTGGCGCAATCGGCATCGTCTTCGCCGTTAACGCAATCCGGATCGCAAACGCAATCGGATTCGGCCAGACATTGGCCGTCTTCGGTTCCCATGGTATAGCCGCCACAAGCGACCGGAGTTGATGGCGCTTCTTCTTCGGCCGGTTGTTGATTCGCTTGCTCCAATTGAGGATCAAGATATTCAAAATAAATCTGCGCCAAACCATCGCTCAATTTTTGGGATTTGTCGCGGCAACGGACATAATAGTTATAACCGCCAAAATTGGCCAGGGAAAGCACCGCTTGCTGGTTGATGCCGTCATTTGACTCCATTTTTTCGGCCATGGAATCAAAATCCGCGTCGGCGATGTCAAAACGGCAATCAGCCGGAACTTCGGTGGCCGCGGCCAGCATCACATTGCCGTCATAGATCGTGCCCATAGGGCCCAAGCCCGAGATCGAGAGCGGGGTTTTGTTATCGGTTTTCGGTTCATAAGCGAATTCGATTTTGGAGGACGCGGCACTTTTATTACCGGCCTGATCCTTGCAACGAACAAAATAAGTATAATCTTGAGATTCGGTCAAAGTGATGCTTTTGGCGTGGCTGGTGCCGCTACCGTCAAAAGAATTTTTCATCGAGTCAAAATCCGCATCGACAATGTCATATTTGCAATTCGATGGTTCGTCGGTGGTTACCGAAAGCGTGGCGGTGGCGTTGTTGATATTTCCTGTCGGCGCCAACGATTCAGCCGCGATCACCGGCGCTTTAGCGTCGGTCGGAGTTTGCGCGGTTTGCGTAATAGTTGTGTTTTGAGTGTTCGCGGCCGCGACGCAAGCCCCGTTTTTACAAATCATGCCGCTTGAACAAGCGAACGTGCTTGACCACTCCAAACAAGAATCCGAATCATAATTGCCGCAAGTTTGATAACCGTTGCCAAAACATTGCTTCGTGCCCGCGATCAAACAGCCATTAGTACAAATTGCCGCGCACACGCCATTGCCCGAACAAGTTTGGCCGGACGGGCAAGCAACCACAGTTGACCATTCCAAACATGAATCCGAATCATAATTGCCGCATGTCCGATAGCCATTACCGCTACATTGCTTGGCGCCATTAGTGGAGCAATCGTTACTGCAATTTCCCGAACACGCGCCATTGGCACAGGTTTCACTGGCCGCGCAGGCGTCATAGATCTGGCCGCGAACGCCGCAGGAATCGTACCAATAAACATCGCCGCTATAGCATTGCTTGTAATCATTGGCCACGCAATTATTGCTGGCGGACGAACACGCGCCATTGACGCAAGTTTCATTTGAAGCGCAGGCGTCGTAGATCTGGCCGCGAACGCCGCAGGAATCGTACCAATAAACATCGCCGCTATAACATTCTTTATAATCTTCTTCTTCGCAATTCTGGGAACAAACGCCCGCGCCGCCGCAAGTTTGGCCGGATGGGCAAGCGATTACGCTTGACCATTCCAAGCAGCCATCACCATTGCCATCACCGCAAGTTTGATAACCATTGCCCGAGCATTGCGCCAACCCAACGGTCGAACATTGGCTAGAACAAATTCCGGCCTCCGATCCCAAAACATAAGTCGGCTCAACGGCAATTAACTGCCGCTTGCCCAATCCCTCGATCCCGTCCCAATAAACGCTATTGGAAGCGGTGGTATTGTCCCAAGCGTCTTGCCATTGCCTTAAACCGATCGACATCGCGGTTCTGTCAATTCCGGCCGGAATATCAATTTTATATTTTTTCCACGACTGGCCGTCCGCGCCATTGACCGTCGCCACAAAATCATCGTATGGACAAGTAATTCCGGCGGCGCATCCCTCTTGAGACCCCCAGCTTTTCCAAATCATTATATCCCGAGCTTTGCTGTCGGCATCGCTTAAATAAACATAAATTCCATGAGCGTATCTTGACGAGGTTGTATTTGAATAATTCGCGTAAACGTAAAAATAATTGTTTTCGCTCACGACCCGCGAACCGCCCTCGTTGGACAACTCCATAAGAACGTCGCGCGCACTGCCACTGGCTCGAATATGACCGTAATAAGATTTTGATCCGGCATAATATTGAGAGCCGGAAATTTCCTTAACGGTATATCCCGGGCACGACCCCCAAGACGGCGTTCGCCAATTCTGGTCCGCCCAACCGGTCCGAGCGCAATTCCAATTCCAATCCGAAATCGAACTTCCCGAAGTTCCCGCCGCGTCTTTTTCAAAACTCAAATTGAAATTTACAAAAACTTTTGAAAAATCCGCCGCCGAAACCGCCGACCCGTTGCCATAATACAAATAGATCGTTGAATTTCCCAAAGGAATCGAATTCACCTTGACCCAAACAACCGCGCTGGCCGCCGAAGAGGATTCGATCCAATAATCCATCAAGGTCGCGCCATCGCCGGCAGTGAAACGGATATCGCCAAAATCGCTTTTCATATGGGGATTATAAGGCACGGTAATCTTGAACTGGTAATCCATAGTCGCCGTACCGGAATTGGTAATGGTTATCGGCGCCCGATAAGCAAACCCGGACAAATAGGCATCGGCATGAGCGGGGGGAGTTTGGCGCAACGATCCGAAAACCGCCGCGATCACGGCCGCGGCAAACGCAAAAATCAAAAAAAGGCCCGCCGTTGTCTTAAAATTTTCCATATTTATTAAATTTAGAGCATTGAATAATTGCCGAATTTTATTGTTTTTACGGATTCGCCAAGTTCAAAATAGTCCGCGAAATCAATTATTCAACGCTCTCAAATTATTTTTTAATTTGGCCTTGCGCCAGATCAATCAAAGAACGAAATCAAATATTGATCGATCTCCCGCTGGTCCAAATTATAAAAATTTTTACCTTCTTCATGCAATTTTTGCGCCAACCGGCGGCCCACAAACCGCCAATGCCATGGCTCATATTGATAATAACCGTTATTTTCCGGATAAGAAAGGATGAACCCGAACTGGTAGGCGTTGTTTTCCAACCAATCGAACGCCGGGGTTTTTTCAAACCCCTCAAAAGTCCCCCCAACCAAGTCGGTGGTAAAATCCACGGTGGTTCCCAGCTGATGCTCTGAATATCCTTGGTCGGCGGAAAACTGGTTGGCGCCGGATCCATAAACCATTTTATAGGCCGATTTCAAACTGCCTTGCTGGCCAAACGACCGATAGGCCGAAATTATTTTAATATCAATGCCGTCGGCGGCGGCGGTTGCCATCAAGATCTTCAAAAACGGCCAAATCTTGGAATAAACCAAATAATTTTCGTCAGGATTGTAAACATACTGCGGGTCTATCGCCGAAAACGATTCGGGGATATAATTTTCGTTCAAAAACGCGACCTTGGAATATTTTTTTAACAGTTCCTCATCGGTCGCCTTTAGCTTTTCCAAAACATCAACCGAGCCCTTGATCTGGCCGATCTGCGAATCAAGCTCATCAACCCGGTTTTTTTCCTGGTTGTATTTGTCCACCGCCTCATTATATTGCAAACCGATATTATCGCGCTGGGCGATTGCGATCGCCAAATCGTTTCGCACCGCTTCCAACTCCGCGCCAAGACGCGCGGCTTCTTCGCGCGCCGCGGCCAACGCCGCGCCATAAGCGGACCTGGTCCAATCAAATTCGGTTTGAATTATGGAATTAAAATCAATCAACCAACGATTTTTCGTCCACAAAAAAACAACCTCGGCGCCAATTATCAGCGCCAACAAACAAAAAACCAAAACCGGTTTGCGAATTGTTTTTTTTCCCGCCTTTACCATAAATTTAAACTGCCAAACAGCAAATTTATAAAAATAACCAATAACGCGATAAAAACCGCCAACGCGAGCAGCCAAAACGCCCAAATAACATACCCGCCGTAATCACGATTATTTTTTTTAACGATAAACTCGTCTTTCTTCCGGCTGGCAATCTCGATCCTTCCTTGCCTTACCGCCCCCGATTGCTCGAACAAAAAAACATTGGCGCGAAAAACGATTCCGGCAATCAATTCGTTGATATCGTCTTTCCATGTCCATGGCTTCTCTCTCTCGACCGGCAATTTTAATCCATTGGCCGCTTCTTCGGCAATTGGCGGATTTTCGATTTTTCCGGAAAATTCTTTTTCATCGTTATTATTTTTAATTTCTATAATCGCCATCGGCTTTGGCGCGGCAATCTCCGCGATCTTCGCCGGTTTTGGCGCAACGATTTCCGCGGTCCGCGTCGGCTTTGGTGCGGCAATTTCCGCTTGGCGGTCTGACTTTGGCGCCACAATTTTATTTTCAACCGGTAAAATACGCGGCTCTTGTTTTTCTGATTCAAAAATTTCAACGCTTTCGGCCTCTTTTGCCGGAGTTTTGGCAAAAAAAGCGAAAAACGGCCTGGCCGCCGCCAAAACCGCGCCGGTAGCCGCCAATGCCAAAGAAACCGAGGCAATGATCTTAAACGGACGGCCGTCGATTAACGCGTCGCCGCCGATCGTCCACAAAAACAAAACAACCAACCCGCCGATCACCGCCAAATTAAAAGCAAACGCCAAATAGCGCCGGCCGCTTTCACTGACAAGTAACACCGCCAAAAATACAACCGCAACAATAATATATTGAATCGGCATTTAACTTGATTTAATTAATTTGATTTAATTAAAAATATGTATTATTTTTATTTTAACAAAGTTTGGCCAACTTTCAAAGTCCGTGAAGCGATTATCAACGTCGTCCGAACATATCGGCAAACCGCCAAAAGCCATCAATCCCGCCGCCCTTCTTGTTAAACAATATCGTTTTGTGGTATAGTTGCATAAAGGTTAATCGCGCACTATAATAATAAATAAAAAATTAAGAGAGCCAAGCAACGACTTTGCCGAATTTTTTCAATTAAAAAATAAAAAAATCGGCAGGCCAGCGGCTTTCAAAAAAATAATAAAAATATGGCAAGAAAAGCAAACGCGGCTTTCATGAAGCCGATGACGATCAGCGACGAACTGGCTTTGGTTGTCGGCGCCGGGCCCATGCCCCGCTCCGAAGTGGTCAAAAAACTTTGGGCCTATATCAAAAAAAACGGCCTGCAAGACCAAAAAAACAAGCGCAACATCAACGCCGACGCCAATTTGCAAGCGGTGTTCGGCGGCAAAAAAATGGTCAACATGTTCGAAATGACCAAATTGGTTTCGGCCCATCTTTCATAAGTCAAAGCGCGTTAACCAAAAACCAAAAAAACCGCCTCCGCGGTTTTTTGGTTTTTGCATTTCGGGGTCTATCTCCCGTGCCTGCCCCGTGGCTTTTATACGGGGTAATCGCGGGCGGTTAGACCCCTTCAAAAGCATTTGAATTTGATAATTGACAATTCAAGAATGATTCATTTTTTCATCTCCCACAAGCCGTGCACGTTGCAATAGGCCCGCGCGCCCAAAACATTGATGCGCGTGTAGAAATCCGATTCGGGCAAATCGCCCGGCTTCAAAAATTTCTTGCCGGCCTTGCCGTCGCCGGTGTCGATCTCGATCCATTCGATATAATGCCCGGCTTCCATGGGATGCGCCGTTTCGCCGACTTTGATTTTTACCCCGTCTTTCACTTGGCAAGCGCTGGCCGGCAGATCAACGATCACCGGCACGTGCTTTTCCGCGCCGCTATCCTCGTTTTTGGCCGCCATCAGATCCATGGGCTGGCCGCAGCAAACCAACTGCCCCGCGCCCGCGCGCAAAACCTCCACGATATTGCCGCAAACCGCGCACTTGTAGATTTGTTTTTGTTGCGTCATATGTTTTTTTATTATTTTTTACCGATCAAATTATTTTCAATATAACATTTACCAAAATAAAAAACAGCGGGCGCAATCGCCCGCCATCAATTTTATTTACAATATTCTGGTATTCTGCAGAATACCAGAATATATTATCCAACTTTCATCAAAACACGGTCAATCGAAAAAGAAAAGATTGTCGATCTTTTCGCCCAAGGCGCGAGCCACGTCATGGGCAAGCTTCAACGACGGCACATATTTGCCCTGCTCCAAAAACACGATGGTTTCCCGCCGCGCGCCCACTTTGGCCGCCAGCTCCTCCTGCGTCAAATTCTTTTTGGCGCGGAATTCCTTGATCTTGGTTTTAAACTTTTGCTTCATTGCCGTTTTTCAAAAAATTTGAAAAACGCAACTTGTAGCAACAACAATACGCACACCGAATAGGCGATCGTCGAGCCGATAATTTCAAATACCGGGTCCTGACGCCGCAACGCCATCAACACCGCCGAAACCGCGGCTCCGGGGATGGTGTAAAACGCGATCGCCCAACGCGAGGCGTTGCCCATGGCCTGCAAGTCGCGTTCGTCATTCATTACTTCGCTCACTTGGCGGCGGCTGGCAGCGATCACCAAGACCGCCACGGCCAGCGCCGCCGCCGGCAAAACATAGTTGCCCGCCACAAACCCGTAGGAAAAACTGCCCGCCAGCAAAAACGAAACCCCAAAAAGTATTGTCTTGAAAGTTTTTCTTTTCATATTTTTGTTTATAATATCTCCATAATCAAATGTTATAAATTTCTAACATCATTGTCAATACCTCAAAACGCCGTTGCCGGAGTTTAAAAATGAGACTTCAACTTGTGGGCTCCGATGGTAGGATTCGAACCTACAACCTTCTCGTTAACAGCGAGCCGCGCTACCATTGCGCCACATCGGAATGATAAATATAATGCTGACGAGATGAATATTACCCCATCATTCCAAAAAATTCAAGAGGGCGGTCATTGATTTCGAGGGAAAAATCGGATAATATGGTATTGTTAAAATATGACACAAGAAATTTTTTTTGAAGCGTTAACCGACAGCGCCAAAACCATTCCGTTTTTGCTGGCGATCTATGTTGCCATCGAACTGGCCGAAGCAAAATTCGGCGGCAAGATCAAAAAACTGGCGCGCGCGGCGGGCAAGCGCGCGGTGCTCATCGGCGCTTTGGCCGGCGCCCTGCCGCAATGCGGGTTTTCGGTGGTGGCCGCCGCGCTCTATTCCCAGCGGCTGATCACTATCGGCGCTCTGCTGGCGGTTTTTCTGTCCACTTCCGACGAAGCCGTGCCGATTTTGCTTTCCAATCCGGGAAGCGCGCCCACCGCGATCATTTTGATCTTGGTCAAGATCGCCATCGCGATTGCCGCCGGATCGCTGGTTGATTCGGCTTTTCGCGAAACCAACCAAAAAACCTTGGCGCGCATCAACGCGTTCGCGTCCGGAAATGACGATCCAAACCATCACCACGAAGACCAAAGCGGCAATATGGCCTGCTGCGGCCATAACGCCACGCCAACCGCCAAAATAACATTTAATAATGTCTTTTGGCATCCAATCGTGCACACCGCCAAAATTTTTGTTTATATCTTCGCGATTTCGCTGGCCATCGCCGCCGCGTTTGAAACAATCGGCCAAAACGAATTGATAAATATTTTCTATCAAAATAATTGGGCGCCGATCTTGGCCGCGCTTATCGGCCTGATCCCCAATTGCGCCGCCTCGGTGGCCATCACCGAATTCTACCTCAACGGCCTGATCGGCTTTGGCGCCGCGGTCGCCGGCTTGTGCGCCAGCGCCGGCCTCGGCCTGCTGGTGCTTTTCCGCGAAGAAAAAAACAAGCGCCACGCGCTTATGATCACGAC
>JAXDBQ010000015.1:0-16547 GCA_034678605.1 Patescibacteria group bacterium
CGTCGAGGTTTCCCCTCGCCCAAATTTGAATTTTGCAGTCCGAATTTCGGGGGTCTACCCCCCGCTTAATGGGGGGCGTTTAGACCCCAACAATAGCATTTAATTTTGTATTTGTATTTATATTAATCCCCATTTGCGAAATTTCCCTTTTGGCGTTAATGTAAAATCATCCCCCAAAAAAATAATCAATGGGGGAAATTTATTGAAAATGGAAACTTCCCCCGCCCAAATTTCAAACAAAGCCGTTTTTAAAGAAATCTGGAAAGGCGTCGCCCCGCACAAGCGCCTGTTTTGGGTTTGTATTATCGCGTATGCGATTTTTGATTTAATAAATTTGATAGTTCCGGTTTTTTACAAAAATTTTTTTGACATATTGGGAATGGGTGGAAACGAAGCGACGAGTTTAATTAAAATTATTGTTATTATCGCCGGACTCCATTTTATTAATTGGATATTGCAAGCGATTGGTTCGCTATATTTAAACTCTTGCGAGGCCAAAGTGATGGCCAAGTTAAAACAAAATTCTTTCAATTACTTGATGCTTCATTCACGCAATTTTTTCGTGAACAACTTTGCCGGCGCGCTCGTTCAAAGAATTAATCGTTTTTCCCGATCGTTTGAAACATTATTTGATATTCTCACATTTAATTTAATACCGATAATCATTAATATTGTCGGCGCGATTATTATCACCGCGTTTATCGCTCCATTAATTTCAATCATCATCGCGATTTGGACAATTATGGTATTAATCGCGAATTTCTTTTTTTCGCGTTGGAAAATAAAATTCGATATTGCCGCGGCCGAAGCGGATTCGAAAACCACCGGCCTGCTTTCCGACAATATTATCAACCATCTTTCAATCAAACTTTTAAACGGCTATAAGCGCGAAACTAAAAATTTTAAAAATACCGCCAACAACCAAGCCGAAAAAACTCTATTTACTTGGCAACTTTCGACATGGTCATATATCATTCAACATTTCTTAATCTACGCGGTTGAGTTCGCGGCGTTTTATTACACCATCCAGCTTTGGCAAAACGGCCAAGCCGCCATCGGCACTTTCGTGCTCATTCAAACCTATATCATCGGCATTTCCCATCATTTGTGGGGCGTAAGCCGCATGTTCCGCGGGATTTACCAGGCCATGGCCGACTCAAAAGAAATGGTTGAAATTCTGGCTTCGCCGCACGAGATTCGCGACATTGCCGGCGCGCAAAGCCCGGAAAGAGTAAAAGGCAAGATCGAATTCAAAGATATTGTTTTCGGATTCGAGGGCGACCGCGAGATTTTGCAAAATCTGAACTTAACGATAAAAGCCGGCGAAAAAGTGGCCATCGTAGGCCCGTCGGGCACCGGCAAAACCACTTTAACCAATTTGCTCTTGCGGCTATTCGATCCCGTCAGCGGCCGGATCTTGATCGACGGCCTCGACATCAAAAACATTTCTCAGGAAAGCTTGCGCGCCAATATCAGTTTGGTGCCCCAGGACCCGACCTTGTTCCATCGTACCATCATGGAAAATATCCGCTATGGCCGCCCTGATGCGCCCGACGACGAAGTCGTGCGCGCGGCCAAACTGGCACACTGCCACGAATTCGTGCAGCGAATGCCGGCCGGCTATGAAACGCTGGTGGGCGAGCGGGGAGTAAAACTTTCCGGCGGCGAACGCCAGCGCGTGGCCATTGCGCGCGCGATCTTGAAAGACGCGCCCATCCTGGTTTTGGACGAAGCCACCTCGTCGCTGGATTCGGAATCCGAAAAGCTCATTCAGGACGCGCTGGATGCCTTGATGAAGGATTGCACCACCATCGCCATCGCGCACCGGCTTTCCACCATCCGCAAAATGGATCGCGTGGTGGTGATCGACGGCGGCGCCATCGCCGAAGAAGGCACCCATCAATCATTGATCCGCAAGCCCCGCGGTCTCTACAAAAAACTCTGGCGCCTCCAATCCTCCGGCTTCATCGAATAATGAAAGTTAACCCGCCTTCGCCAAGGCTATGGCGGGCAAGCGCGCAAAGCGAAAAGCGTAAAGTATTTTAAATTCCAAATTCCGCATCCCGTAGGGGCGATTCCATGTAATCGCCCCTTTTCGTTTTCTCCCCTCGCCCAAACTTGTATTTCGTATTCCGTATTTTTGCACCCGTAGGGGCGAATAATCATTCGCCCTTTTCATTTTCCCCGTCCTTTATTTTTTTCACCTCCTACCCCTTGACATTTCATAACTTTTATGCTATGATTAAAGCGTCAAAAGGATGAAAAGCCGCTTGGTTATTCGTCCTCGCGACAAAAGGAGATGAACAAGAAATGAGAAAGCTGATCGCCGCATTGACCATAATCGCCATCGCCCTTGTCGGCATGGTCACCACCGGAATCGCCGCCGAAGCCACAATGAAATATGTCACGGCAAATGAAAGCAATCCCGCCACCTGGCAAAAGACGCTGGATATCAACACACATGATATCCCAGAGCTCACTGCCCAAGTGCGCGTGATTGAATACCGGGCAAAGAAAGGAGAATTAAATCTTTTGCCCGCCGAACAAATATTCGCTCCGTTCGTTGTGAATATGAATTATTCCTTTGAAAAGGGAATTCATATCAACGAAAGCGAGACCGCCACATACCGACCAATTATGTACCTGGTAAGGTATGAGCCGTTCATCAACACGACCTATTTGACGGTCGACGGCGTTGGAGATTTTCCGGCAGCAATCAAAGAAGAGTTGGTTTTCCCAGAAACTCTTCTTGCATAGACCAGGCCCATCATAATCTTTTTATGTGATGGGCTTTTAACTTGCCCGAATTTGATATTTTCCGCCCTCGCCAAAACCATCAAAACCAAAAATTAATTTTGCGGGGATTAAACCCCCGCAACACAAAAATTTTTCTACCAAAATGCTATAATAATCCTACGGGAGCTTAATAATCATGCGGGGGTTTAATCCCCGCAAAAACAATATGCCAATAGTCAGAATAGAACCATTCACTATCGGTGATTATATTCACGCCTATAACCGTGGCAACAAAAAAGCATCGATATTTTTTGATAAATCGGATTATTGGCGTTTTTTATGGTCTTTGAGATTTTTTAATGATCAAAGAAATATTGAAGAATTCGCGAAATGTTTAACTGATTTAGTAAAAGAACAAAAAGAAATCTTAGAAATTTTGCGGGGATTAAACCCCCGCAAGGAAAATGTCTATATGGATGGGCGAAATACTTTTGAATGGCGACAAGAATGGGGTCGGCAACAACCATTAACCGAAATTGTATCCTATCATTTATCGCCAAATCATTTTCATCTTTTTTTAAAAGAAATAATTCCCGGAGGAATTAGCAAATTTATGCAAAAAATTGGTTCCGGGTACACGGTTTACCGTAATCTAAAAAGTAAAGAAGTTGGAACTTTATTTCAGGGAAGTTACCGTGGAAAAACCATAAAAGATGAACGTTATTTTGAATATTTGGATGTTTATATCCAAGTTTTTAATGCTTTTGAGTTATTTGAAGGCGGAATCTTGAACGCCCTTGAACATTTTGATGAAGCGTTTCAATTCGCGCTTGATTATCCGTTTTGCAGCTTGGGCGAATCTTTTGGAATTCGCAATTTAAATATTGTTAACCGAGAATGTTTCAAAAATAAATTTCCAAATTTGGAAATCTATAAAGAATTTTGCCGCGATGCGCTCTTAACTCGAAGCACTCGCGAATTTTTGGGCGATTTAACCTTGGAATAATCTGCGGGGATTAAACCCCCGCAATATAAATTTAAAAATTATGAGTAAAACGATTAAATTTTTATATTACTTGGCAATAGGCGTCGCAATAATAATATCGTGGCCGGCGCAAGCAAAAGATGCAGGCCAAGTTACGGATTGGTATGTAAAAAATTTCAACGCGACGATCACGGTCAATTCCGATTCGTCGCTGTTGATCGAGGAAAAGATTATTGCCGATTGCGGCAACTTGCCCGATAAACACGGCATTTTTCGCGTTTTGCCAACTCAAACAAAAACCGAAAACCAAACCTTCAAAACGCCGATCGAATTGGTTTCGATCACCGATTTTGACGGCAAGCCGATAAATTATTCCCAGTCGAAAAATAATTTTGACCACACCGTCACTTGGAAAATCGGCGACGCCAACACCGCGGTTTCCGGCGAAAATGACTACAAAATTATTTATAAAGTCAAAAACGCGGTTCGCTCCGGCAATGCCGATTTTGACGAATTATATTGGAACATTCTTGGCAATTTCTGGAAAATTGATATCGAAAATTTTGGCGCCGATATTATTTTTCCGGATAACATAAACAAAAATAATTCCGAAATTTATCTTTACAGCGGCGACACCGGCCAAAAAGGAAATCCATTGGCAAATTACGAATGGGCCGGCGATAATGTTTTACGCATCATTTCCACCAAAACAATTTTGCCAAAACAGGGGATCACCGCCTCGATAATTTTTCCCAAAGGCATTATCGCGCCATACCAGCCGGATTTTTTTGAACTCTACGGCGACTATTTGTGGCTTCTGATTACATTGCTTGTTTTTACTTTTTCTTTCTTGGTCTGGAACAAATACGGCAAAGATCCCAAGGTGAACAAAACCATCATTCCCGAATTCGAGATTCCCGAAAACCTCACCCCGCTGGAAATGGGAATGCTGATATCGCAAGGGAAACTAAAAAACGAACATATTTCGGCCGCGATCATCGGCTTGGCCGTGAACAAGCAGATCGTCATCGAAGAAATTCCAAAACAAGGAATTTTTGGCGCGCGGGATTTTCGTTTCAAAAAAACCGGCCAAAACCAAAACAAAAACGACCAAAATCCGCCCGAAGAAATGCTTATGGAAAGCATACTCGGATCAAATCAAGAAATTTTGCTTTCCGAATTAAAAAAAGGATTCTACAATCATATTCCCGCGATAAAAAAAACCGCGATCGAATCGTTAAAGGCAAAAAATTTGATTTATCAAGGCGGCCTCACGCTCAAGAATATATTTTTAGCCGGAGCGATCATTATGATGTTTGCCGCTTTCGCGATTGCCGGCGCTCAAAATCTATTTGCTATCACCGCTTTCGCGATCTCGGCCGCCATTTTATTGGTCTTTGGCTTGCTAATGCCCAAACGCACGCCCAAAGGCGCGGAGTTGAATTGGCGGATAAAGGGGTTCAAACTATACATGGAAACCGCCGAGAAATACCGGGTGCGATTTTATGAAAAAGAAAACATTTTCGAAAAATTCTTGCCCTACGCGATTATGTTTGGCATTGCCAAGATGTGGACCAAAAAAATGGAGGAGATCTACGGCAAGGAATATTTTGCCAATTACCATCCGGCCTGGTATGTAGGCGGAATTTCGGGCGGTTTTGACGCCGGCAATTTCTCCTCGCAAATAAACTCGATCTCCGCCGGAATCGCGGCCAACATGGGCGCCTCGTCGGGCGCGGGCGGAGGGGGAGGCGTTGGCGGCGGCGCGGGCGGAGGGGGAGGCGTTGGCTGGTAGGCAATCTAAATTGTGTTATAATGGCTAAACAAACCGTTAACCATTGACAACAATGCCTCAACACAACCGAAAACTTAACAGTTATACAATTTAAAAAAACGCCCAAGGGCGTTTTTTGGCAAAAATTCATGACTTTGATCGAAAAATTAATCAACACCGGTTATCTCAAAACCCCGCGCATCATCGAGGCGTTTGAAAAAATCAAGCGGGTCGATTTTTTGCCGGACAATTTGCCCTACAAAGACGCGGTTGCCGAGCTGGACGAGGCCATTTCCATCGGATTTGCCCAAACCATTTCCCAGCCGGCGGTGGTGGCGTTTATGGTGGAATTGCTTGATCCGCGGCCCGGGCAAAAAATCCTTGATATCGGCTATGGCTCGGGCTGGACCACCGCGCTTCTGGCGCGAATCGCTTCCGCCAACGGCGCCGGCGGCAAAGTGGTCGCCATCGAAAGGATCAAGGCGCTGGCGGAATTCGGTAAAAATAACATTGCCAAATATGGTTTTACCAAAAAAAACATCGCCAAATGTATTGCCGGCGACGGCTCCGCCGGATTTTTGCCAAAAGCCCCCTATGACCGGATCCTGGTTTCGGCTTCGGGAAGCGACATTCCCGAAAGCTGGATCGAGCAATTGAAAGTTGGCGGCATCATCGTGGCGCCGGTCAAGAACACCATCGCAAAGGTCGTGAAAACCGGACCGAACTCGATCTCGATGCAAAAATTCGACGGGTTCGCTTTCGTGCCGCTGGTGCAAGGCACAAGAAATTTTTAACCAAAAAAATATGCAACTTGAACTAAATCGGCAAAATATCGAAAATTTGGAAAAAGAAAATTCCGCGCCGGCGATATCAATTTATCTGCCGCTGGCAAAAACACTGGCCGCCCGCAAAAAAGACCGCGTCAACTTTGAAAACTTGCTGAAAAGCGCCGCCCGCAAAATTATCGCGGCCGGCTCCGACAAGCAATTCGCGCGGGAATTCGTGGAACCGGGATTCAAGCTCGCGCATGACCATTTCGCCTGGAAAACAAAATCCGCCGGAATGGCAGTATTCATTGCCGCGCCTCAAATTTTGCGCTATTTCGAACTGCCCCTGCCGCCCAAACAATCGGTCTACACGGGTAAAGGATTCGACACGGCGCTCGCCAAAAGAATAATGGAAAAATGCCGCGGTTTTTACGTGCTGGCCGCCAGCAAAAACCGCCTCGCGCTTTACAGGGGTGAAAACGGCAAATTGCGCGAATTAAAACTCGCCGGCCTCCCCAAAAAGACAAAAGATCTTCTTCCCGGAAGAGATCCGGAAAAAACCCTCCAGAGCCATGGCGCGCCGATGGGCAAGCGCGCGATATTCCACGGCCACGGCAAAGGCAAAGACACGCGAAAAGAGATCCTGATCAAGTATTTCAAGATAGCCGACAAAATAATCTGCCGGTATCTGACCAAGGAAAACGCGCCGCTGGTCTTTGCCGGCGCCGACGATATCTTTTCGATCTGGCGCCAAGCAAGCACTTATCCGCAATTGGTTAAAAAAAACCTGAAAGGCAATTTTGAACAGGTACCTCCGGAAATAGTTTCCAAAAAAGCCCTCAACTTGCTAAAAAACGCGCCGCGATAGCGGCGCGTTTTTTTGTGGGAACCCAACAGATCGTCAACCGATCATCTTTATCCCGGTTCCGGCGATGTGCGCGCCGGCATAGACCAAAAATGTCGCGAACATCGACCACACGATCGCGTTGAGCAATTTGGCGATCGATTCGGCCGGCAGCATTTCGACGATCGCTTCGTTGGTCGCCTGGCCCATCGCTTTTTGCATTTCGGCCTGGATGTCGATTGCCGCCAGATCCTGATTTGGAGTGTTTTGCGTTGCTTTGGCGCCATCAACCGCCGGCGCCTTGAAAACTGCCGGGAAATCCTGCTTGGCCGTGAAATACCCAAACGACAAATTCACCGTCTGCGCGATCACCGCCAACCCCGCGGCCAGCAAAACCCAACCGACTATTTTTTTAATATTCATAAATTTATAATTATGATTTAAGATTTATGATTTATGATTTAAGATTGGATTCAATTCATAAATCCTATATCTTAAATCTTATATCAAGTATTTTGATATTTTATTTACTTTCAAAAAACGCCTTATAGGCCAGATAGGCCGAATAAATATCCGCCTTGCTGGCAATCTCGAACGGCGCGTGCATTGACAAAATCGCGATTCCCGCGTCAACCACATCGATATTTTGGCAGGCCAAAAATTTAGCGATGGTACTTCCGCCGCCAATATCAATCTTTCCCATCCCGCCGGTTTGCCAATTTATATCAGCATCATTTAAAATTTTCCTTATAAAAGCCATATATTCGGCAGTCGCCTCATTGGAATAAATCTTGCCGCCATGGCCATTATATTTTTCCACCGCGATACCCGCGCCAAGCCGTGCCGTGTTCATATTGTCAAAAACTTCGGCATAGTCCGAATCAAAAGCAACCGTCACGTCCGCGGAAATCGCCTTTGATTTAAAAAACGCGTCGCGCAAAACATTTTCATCGTGTTTGCCGGCTTCCAAATAAAGCAACTCACTAACGAAATCGACAATAAAATTTGAATTAGCGCTTGTTATGCCCTCACTGCCGATTTCTTCTTTGTCAACCAATACTAAAATAGAAGCATAATCTCGATTGTCCGCCTTAAACAACGATTCCATCGCCGGATAAGCGCATATTCGATCATCGTGGCCGTAAGCCGCGATCATTGAACGATCGAAGCCAAGATCTCGGGCGAATCCTTGCGGGACCAATTCCAAATCGGCGGAAACAAAATCTTCTTCGCAAATTCCATATTTTTCATTTAAAATTTTCAGCAAATTCTTTTTTACCGCGTCTTTATCATCCTTCGCTTTCGTGCCCATACTGCCGATCAACACATTTAATGTTTCGGCCGGGATCGCGTCGTCCAGCTTTTTTTCCGCTTGCAATTTGTCCAAATGAGGAAGCAAATCGGTAATCATAAAAATCTGATCTTTAAAATCGTCTCCCAAAGCAATCTCCACCCTTGAACCATCTTGCCTTATGATCACGCCATACATCGCCAAAGGCAACGCCGTCCACTGATATTTTTTAATTCCGCCGTAATAATGAGTTTTTAAAAACGCGATATGGTCGCTTTCAAAAAGCGGCTTCACCTTCAAATCAAGCCGCGGCGAATCGACATGCGCCAAAATCATCCTGACGCCATCGCTCACCGGCCGCTTGCCGGGCTTGGCCAAAATAATTGCCTTGCCGCGATTAACCGAATAAACCGGTTTATCAAAACCGATTTTAGCAATTTTATCATTTTGACCGATATGCTCCAATCTTCCAAATCCAGCTTCAATGGCGGCTTTTTCAACAAAACTAACCGCCAAGCGTTCAGTTTTGGCGCGGTTCAAAAATTCCTTGTAGCCTTCGCAAAAGTCAAAAGCGGCTTTGGTGGTGGCGTCGTCCCAAACATCAAACGCGAATTTTTTTTCAAACATCAAATTCGGTTCATTTTTTTCGTTTTGTTCTTTTTGTTCTTTTTTATCCATGATTTTTGTGTTATTATCCAATCGTCATCATTATTCAAACTACCTCATTTGGAGCGAATTGTAAATCGCCAAAAGATAAAAAATTTTAAAAAATATGCAAATCAAAAACATCAAAAAAAAATACCTGGCCATAATTCTGGTTTTGGCCGCGATCGCGGTTGCCGCGCTGGTTATCGACAGAAGGCCCGGCAACTCGCCGCGAAACCAACCGCCGATTGATAATCAATCCGCGGCCACAACCGACGGCGCTAACATCAGCGCCACCAGCAGTATCGCTTCGTTTGAAGAATGTTTGGCCGCCGGCATGCAAATGTTTGGCGTGAAACCTTTTCGCCGGTGCGTGGTTTCCGACGATCTGGCCTATGTCGAAATCGAAAACTGCGCCGCGCCCGACGGAACTTTCATAAATATCTACACCGCCCGCCAGCTTTTTGACAACGGCAAATGCGCCTGGGAGGGGAGCGCCAATATGGAATCGCGCTATTGCGACCAAGCCGCCGGCATTTGGATGATCGGCATCGACGCCTATCGCAAAGATTGCCAAGCCTTTTGCGCCATCAATGTTGTCGCCAAAACCACCGAAGTGGTTTGGGAGTGTGTAAACGAAAATAAATAAAATCTATAAAAAAAGAAGTGCCTTATATCAAAGACCTTCATCTTGGCGCTTCATAATTATTTTAAATGGCACCTTATCGATATGATAAACTCCGACATTGAGGCCGAATATCGCCGCCATCCAGTGGTTGGCATCTCCTCCTTGTAATATGACGGCAACATAAATTATAAACGTTGCGACAAGGAAAATCCCAATTGAGCCAATGATATTATGCTGATTGGGTAATTTACTATGAGCATACTTACCCATATAACTAACCAAAACAGCAAATAGCACCGTGCCAAGCAATCCAACCACAAAATAATTATAAATTAGTTGAAAGAACCATTCCACAAGCGCTACAACCCCTTCCATTCCCGAATATTCCATTCCAAATCCCTTCTTTAACCTTAAAGGTTAACGTATGAATTATAACATATAAATATATTAAAGTCAAATTATTATGGAATTTGAGGACATCAAGCAAAAAAACCTTTTTGAGGACAAACCGCTTTCGGTGGGCCAATTCGTGCAAAAGCTCAACGCGCAAATCCGGCCGCTAAACGCCCGGATCATCGGCGAGGTGAGCGAGGCAAAGCCCGGGCCCACGGGCCATATGTATTTTTCATTAAAAGACGAAAGCGATGGCGCGGTGATTTCTTGCGCGCTTTGGAAGTCGCGCAATGAAATGTTTGGCATCCAACTCAAAGTCGGAATGAAAATCATCGCTTTCGGCCATGCCGAGATCTACGCGCCCAGCGGCCGGCTATCGTTTGTTTGCGATTCGGTCGAACTGGCCGGCCAGGGAGCGCTCAAAGCCGCCTATGACGCCCTTTTTAAAAAGCTCGAAAACGAAGGGATCTTTTCGCCCCAAAAAAAGCGGCCCGTCCCCAAATACTGCCGCAAAATCGGCGTCATCACCGCCAAGCAAGGCGCGGTGATCCATGATTTCTTGAACAACATCGGCAAATTCGGCTTCCAGATCGAATTCATCGATTCGCGCGTGGAAGGCCAATTGGCCGTGGGCGACCTGTTGGCCGCCATTGGCACTTTCAAAAAAAGAAATCTTGATGTTTTGGTGATAATGCGCGGCGGCGGTTCGCTGGAAGCCATGCTGGCTTTCAACAACGAAACGGTGGTGCGCCAGATCGCCGCGTTTCCCGCGCCCGTGATCGCGGCCATCGGCCACGACAAGGATGTGCCGCTGGCGGCATTGGCCGCCGACGCCATGTGCTCCACGCCCACCGCCGCGGCCAATTTACTCACGCAATCATGGCAAGAAATTTTTCGCGCGCTTGACCGCCACCAAATCAATATCATCGGCGGCTATAAAAATGAATTGGCGCGCCGCCAAAACGATCTGCGCCGCCACACCGCCATCCTGGCCAATTTCAAATACATTTTGCAAAACATCAACCGCAAATTGGAAACGATTTTGGCCGGTTCCATAGCCGCGGTCAAAAACTCGCTTGCGAGCGCGCGCCAACAAATTGATTTTGCCCAAAAAATCATCGAATCCCACAACCCCGAGCGCCAATTGCGCCTTGGTTATTCCATCGCTCGAATCAACGGCAAAATAATAAAAAGCGTCACCCAAGCCACGACCGGCGCCGAATTAACGGTCCAAATCACCGACGGCTCGATTAACGCACTAATAAAAAAAGGCGGCGCAAGCGCCTAGCCATTGAAAAGAGCGTTTAATCGGGGCAAAATCACAAAAACGATAAACAAATAAAGACCAAAAGCAACAAATAGCCCGGGAAGAGCTGTTAATCCTTCATATTCTGGCATTCTTTTCACCTCCTTTTGTAATTATAACATAAATAAAATAATTTGTAAAGATATGAACAAAAACAAAGAAACCGCCGACGAAAACATCTCCTTGGGCGACAACTTAAAGCAATTGCAGGAAATTTCGGACTGGTTTGGCGGTCAAAAGGAACTCGATGTCGAGCTTGGCCTGGAAAAAGTCAAGATCGCGGCGCGATTGATAAAATCCAGCAAAGAAAAACTAAACTCTTTGGAAAACGAATTCGCCGAAATCGAAAAAGAATTCGCCCCCGATGCCTCCCAAACCCCGGAATTTTAACCAATGTTTGCGCAACAACGCATTTTGTATTTCGGGGTCTGACCCCGCGCTTATTCTCAATGAATAGGCGCGGCGGTCAGACCCCAACAACAGCATTCAAATTTTGACATCCGCGATTTTTCTGTTAAAATAAAATTACTTTGAAAACTCGAAACCAAAAACGACGCCATCGGCGCCGTGCTTTGTTCGTTTACAATCGAATAAAAAACTTGGAGGATGATTTACTATGCAATTAAAAGACCAAAAAGAAGCGCATGGAAACCAAATGAAAATTTGCCCCGACCCGCCGGAGGGAGAATGTTGAACAAAATAAACAATTCAACGACTACATGTTTACAAGCACTAACGAAAAGCCGATACATTGACATCATTGTGCTTTGTTTATTGATGCTGGCTTTTCTTATACTATTGGCAATATCAGCCATCGCTTGAGGCTAAAAAAATGCTCAAACAATCCGTACGATCCGCAAATATTACAATTGCAACAGATTGGAATCGACAAATCGGATATTTTGCTTTTTTATTATTATTTTTAATCGCAACCTTCATCGCGACAATAAATCTTTTAGCTGTTTATGGCTTAATCTAAACCACACAGCTCTTTTTTTATAAAATATTCCAACATTCCGCAGAATGTTGGAATATTCATAATTCATAATTCATAATTCATAATTCATCGAATTTGTCCGCCTTCGGCGATCGCGTCGTCAACGCGCAAGGGAAAGTGGCTGGTTTCATCGCCGGCAACCAACATCATCCCTTGGCTGGTGCCTTGGCCCAATTTGCGCTCGGCCAGATTCACGATGAAAACGTATTTTTTACCGATCAAGTCCGAAAAATTCACGAATTTGCGAATTCCGGCAAAGATCGTCTTTTGTCCGATCTCCGGGCCAAAATCAATCTTCATTTCAATTAATTTATTACTCCAATCCGGTTCGCCGGCCTCGATAATCTTACCCACCCGCAAATCCAATTTTTCAAAATCACCGTATTCGATTATTGGTTTCATTTTTTTTGATTTATGATATGCTCAATTTAGCACAATTCCAGAAGAAAGAGGTTGCATGGAAACATATTCTCAACTTTGCATAGCATTTGTGACATTGATAGCAACGCTGATATCGCCGATATTATCGTGGAAATACGGTGAACCACTTTGAAGCTACCGCTTCATTCTTTTTTTAATTTTAAAATAATAACATATAACTTGCGTTCGGCAAAATCAACCGCAACCGCTCAACTGACCCGCATTTTGCATTTCGGGGTCTAACCCCCGAGTACTCGCGGGCGGTCAGACCCCAACAACAGCATTTGAATTTTACCCCGCTTTCTCCAAAACTTGCGAAGCGGCGGTTTATGGTGTAGATTGGATATGTCGTGATTTTAGCATATATTCCAAATTATGAAATTTTTTGAAAAATTAAAGCAAAAGCAAAAAGAAAACCGCAAATTTTTCGTGCTCCTTTTGGCCGCCCTCGGGATCTGCGGCGTTTTCTATGCCGGCCGGCTTTCGGGCCAATCAACCTGCGTGCCCTTGCCGCCGGCCGACGCCGATCTGTCGCTTTTTTGGGAAACTTGGCACGCCCTGGAAGAAAATTTCGTCGACAAAAGCAAGATCGACCATCAAAAAATGGTCTATGGCGCCATCGCCGGCATGGTGGCCTCGCTGGATGATCCTTACACCGCGTTCTTTGAGCCAGTGGAATCAAAAAAATTTCTTGAAGACACTTCCGGGTCATTTGAAGGCGTGGGCATGGAAATCGACATACGCCAAAACCAGTTGCAGGTGGTGAGCCCCTTGGAAAATTCACCCGCCAAAAAAGCCGGCATCATGGCCGGCGACGCCATCATCAAGATCAACGACAAATCCACCGTCGGCATCACCACCGATGAAGCCGTCGATCTGATCCGCGGCCCCAAGGGGAGCGAAGTGGTGTTGACCCTTTATCGCGACGACTGGAAAGAAACCAAGGATTTCAAATTAATCCGCGACGTGATCAAGGTGCCCTCGCTGAAATGGGAAATCAAAGACGGCGATATCGCCTATATCCAGCTCTATCAATTCACCGAAAAAGCCACTCAGGACTTTCGCGCCGCGGCCGTGGACATCATCAACAGCCCGGCCAAGCGCGTTGTGCTTGATTTGCGCAACAACCCGGGCGGTTATTTAACGGTTTCCCAAGACATTGCCGGCTGGTTCTTGAAAAAAGGCCAATTAGTCACCCGCGAAAGCATGGGCGAAAACCGCGGCGAAACCGAATACCGTTCCAACGGCCCGTCGTTGCTGGAAAAATATCCGCTCGTGGTGCTGATAAACCAAGGTTCGGCTTCGGCTTCGGAAATTTTGGCCGGATCTTTGCGCGACAACCGCCAAATCCAATTGGTGGGCGAAAAATCTTTCGGCAAGGGCTCGGTGCAAGAGTTGATCCCTTTCAACGACGGCTCGTCGCTAAAAGTGACCGTGGCCAAATGGCTCACTCCCAAAGGCGACCAAATTTCGGAAGTTGGTTTGACCCCCGACGTCGAAGTCAAACGCACCATCGAAGACATCGAAAAAGAAGCCGACCCGCAATTGGACAAGGCTATTGAAATTATCAAAAATTTAAGATAGAATAATTAATTGAATAATCTCAAATGTCAAAACCAAAATGTCAAAACCAAATCTAAAATCTTAAATCTGGAAATTCAAAAAGATTTGAGATCTGGGATTTGACATTTTAGATGCATACTTATGAAAGTAATTCTTTTGCAGGATATCGACAAGGTGGGGAAAAAATTCGAAGTCAAGGATGTGGCCGACGGTTTTGCCAAAAACCATTTGATTCCCAAAAAAATGGCGCAAGCCGCCACCAAAAACGCCCTGATTTGGGCGCAAACCCAGCGCGAGATCGCGGCCAAAGCCACCGAAATCGAACTCCAATCCTTCCAGGCGCAGGCCGCGGCCATTGACGGCCGGGAAATTACCGTCGAGGTCAAAACCGGCGACCAGGACCAGCTTTTTGAATCAATCACCGGCCAAAAAATCGCCGACGCGCTCAAAGAGCAGGGAATGGAAGTCGATAAAAAACAGATCAACCTCAAAGAACCGATAAAAGAACTGGGGGAGCGCGCGGTGAAAATAACTTTCCCGCACAATCTGGAAGCCGAAATAAAAGTGATCGTAATCGCCAAAGCCGAATAGCCGAGATTTTCGCGCCCCGCTCCCAAAGCGGGGCGTTGAATGAAAGTTCGAAATCCGAAGCACGAAATCCGAAACAAAAATTAATTTTCAAAATTCAAATTTTCAAAACGAAAAATAGCATTTTGTTTTGGCCATTTAGATTTTGAAAATTCGATATTGTTTCGATATTCGAATTTCGATATTCGAATTTTATAAAGTATGGTTAAATATATTTTCATCACCGGCGGCGTGATGTCGTCCATCGGCAAAGGAATCACCGCCGCCTCCATCGGCAAGATATTAAAAAGCAAGGGGTTTGCGGCCACGGCCGTGAAATTCGACCCCTACATTAACGTTGACGCCGGCACCATGAATCCCGTCGAGCACGGCGAGGTTTTTGTCACCGACGACGGCACCGAATGCGACCAGGACGTGGGCAACTATGAGCGGTTTTTGGACGAGAATCTTGGCGCGGCCAACTATGCCACCACCGGCAAGGTTTATCTTTCGGTGATCCAGCGCGAACGCAATTTGGAATACAACGGCAAATGCGTGGAGGTGGTGCCCGACATTCCCAACGAAGTGATCCGCCGCGTCAAAAACGCCGCCAAGATCGCCAAAGCCGATTTTGTGATCATCGAGATCGGCGGCACCGTGGGCGAATATCAAAATATGCTGTTTTTGGAAGCGGCGCGCATGTTGAAATTGGAAAACCCAAAAAACACCCTGTTTGTGCTGGTGGGTTATCTGCCCATTCCGGAAATGGTGGGTGAAATGAAAACCAAGCCGGTGCAAAGCGCTTGCAAACTGCTCAATGGCGCCGGCATCCAGCCGGATTTCATCATCGGCCGCGCCGCCCAGCCCATCGACGGCCCGCGCAAACAAAAAATTTCCATTTTTTGCAATGTGGATCCGCGCGACGTAATCTCGGCACCCGACGCCTCCACCATCTACCAAGTGCCGCTGGACTATTCCAATGAACATCTGGGCGAACGAATCTTGTCAAAATTCAAACTCAAGCCCAAAAAGCGCGATTTGTCCGGCTGGCAAAATTTCGTAAACGAGATCCGCGCGGTTTCCGAACCGGTGAAGATCGGCATCGTGGGCAAATATTTCGAATCGGGAAAGTTCACTTTGATGGATTCCTACATTTCCGTGATCGAAGCCATCAAACACGCGGCGTGGTTTTACAAACGCAAACCTGAGATCACTTGGCTGTCGTCGGAAAACTATGAAAAAGACGCCGCCAATTTGCGCGAATTGAAACAATTTGACGGCATCATCATCCCGGGCGGATTTGGCAACCGCGGCGTGGAAGGGAAAATTTTAGCCATCAAATATTGCCGCGAAAATAAAATCCCGTTTTTGGGATTGTGCTTAGGAATGCAATTGGCGACGATCGAATATGCCCGCCACGTTTGCGGACTAATTGACGCCACTTCCACGGAATTCGACAAAAAAACGCCCCAGCCGGTGATCGACATTATGCCCGAGCAAAAAAACCTGGTGAAAACCAAAAAAATGGGCGCCACCATGCGCCTGGGCGCCTATGATTGCAAATTAAAAGAGGGGAGCCGCGCCTGGGAGGCATACGGAAAAGCCAAGATGATCTCCGAACGCCACCGCCA
>JAXDBQ010000016.1:0-11769 GCA_034678605.1 Patescibacteria group bacterium
AACGCCAAGCTCGCGGATTTAAAAATACTGATAATTTTATCACTTTAATTTATCTCCGGCTGGGAAAATTGCAATTCAACCTGCCGCCGGTAATCGGCCTAAATTCACGCTAAATGGAGAAGAGCCAAAAATATAGATTTCCTTTCCTCGATTTTTAATATAACTGACCAATGCCAGAAAATCAGCGTCGCCGCTGAAAAGCACGGCGATATCGTATTTGTCAATATGATGTAACGCGTCAATCGCGATTTCAACGTCCATATTCCCCTTTTCCTTGATCGCATCCCCATTTTCAGTGGCAATATGAATTCTCTTTAACTCTTTCTTTATGACCGCAAAACCCAATCCCTTTTTTAAAAAAGTAAAAAATTTATGCTTGTTATCAATACTATACGACCGCGTTCCGTCCGCAGGATAAGCCGTATAATAAAAAACTCTGATATTGTCCCCGCAGAATTTGCTTTTTAAATAAGCGGGCAATTTTTCATAATCAAAAAATTTACCCTTGGCTTTTTGAGCTTGCCAAAGATTGGACGCGTCAATAAAAACATAAATCGTTTTCTTTTTCTCTCCAATCATAAATATTTCAAGGATAGTGATTTTATCCGGCCGCGATTTTTGCCGACCAAAAACTATTGGATTTTTTTCTTGGGAAAATAACTTTTGAAATAAGGCCAGTGCCAGGCAGCGTGCAAAAACGCCGTCACGATCATCGCCCATCCCAATTCGATGTGCCAAAAACCGACATTAAGCGGCCATTGCCAAGCAATCCGATAATTGATTTCCAGCAACAATATAATCGATGTGGCCGCCGTTTTCAAAAACAGGATCAGCAAAACCAAATTCCAAAATTTTCGCTGATTAAAAATCGTGATCTTTCCTTTCTTGGCTAAAAACAAAGAAACCCAATAAGCCGCCAAAATTCCCAGCGCGATCTGCCACATAAAATAATCAACCGGCTCGCGGTTTGGCGCGGCGGCCTTTTGGCCGTCGGCGGCCGGCAAAACGACTTGCGCTTCTTCACCCGAAAATTTTTCGGCCGGATTTTCTTCTTGGCTTACAATTTCGGATTCATCCGCCGCGGGAGCGATCTCGCCGGCTTGCCCGGCATCAATTTGCCCGGCCGCGGCCTCAAGCGCCGCCAGATCCTGGCTGTGGTCGCAATAACCATCGTTATTGGTATCGGCATAGCGGCCGCATTCGCCCGGATAAGGATCGTTGATCAACCCCTTTGGACAATCCTGCGCGCCTGCCGGCAACCCCGCCGCCAACGCCGCGATTATCATCACCAAACCAAAAAGTATATTTTTCATGCAAATATTTTTTAAAATTTTCCACCTTTCGGGCCTGCCCGGCGGTGTAATTTGGCATTATTTTCGCGCTTTTACGCGCCGGATTTCTATTGCCGGACGAAACATTCATTTAAATTAAAAATCGAGCGGCGGCGCAAAGATTAAAGTTTAAATTTTTGGCCGCCGACAACATTCAATTTAATTTTTCGGCCTTGGCTTCAAGACGCGCCTTGAGATCTTCTATCGGCCGCAAAGAAACTTTTTCCACCGAATCTTTCTCGTAATAAGAAAATGGATTATCCAAATCGCGCAAAAGAAAAAGCATATAAGACAAAATAAATGCGACGAACAACACGAAAAACAAACTTTCGCGATAGGGCTCTAAATTCAAGAAAATCATTCCGGCCACCAAGATGATGCTGATCGCTTCGGCAATGGCATAGGCCGATTCGGAAAAGCTGGTTTCGCGGATGGTATGCACCCGCAAAACCTGTTTTCTGATCGCGGCCTGATCCTGCTTCAAGCGGCTGATAAAGGTGGCTTGGCTTTTCGGCTCAATGGCGGCAAAATAACCGGTAAATTTGTCGATTGATTCCATCAGATTCCGCGTGCGGATATTTTTGCCAAACCAGGCCAAAAGATCATCGGTGAATTTTTGGCAATATTCAAACCCGGCCCGGCCGGCGGGATCATTCTTGCTTTGGCGCGCGTAAATAAACTCGTCGGCGATGGAATCAATGCTTGAAGCGATCTCGCCGGGGATTTTTTCGGCCTCCTTGTAGTCGGAAAGGACTCCCGACAAAATAAACCCGATCAAAAAGATATTCGCCGAGATCAGCGCGCCGAAAAAAGCGCTAAAACTCAAAAATTCAACCCCAAAATAATGAGCCCCCATTTTCAACCCCGCGATCAACGCCAAGATGGGAATTATTTTGAGCATCAAGTTCCATTTTGTTCCAAAAATCTTTTTCATTATTTATAGCGTTGAACAATTGCCGAATTTTGTCATTTTTACGGATTCGCCAAGTTTAAAATAGTCCGCAAAATCAATTATTCGACGTTATCATTCTATTCCAATCGTTAAATTAAAAATCAAAATTCGGCGTTTTGATCGCCCCGCTTCATCCGCTTTTTGCAGCCGCAAACGCAATCCTCGGCGCATTGGCAGCAACGAAAACAATAAACCGGCTGGCACGCGCACGCGTCCTGCTCGTTTTCCAGCGGCATCTTGCAAGTTTTGCACTTGTCAAACTCCTGTTGCGGATCATTGAACATATATTTTTTATTAATTTTAAAAATTTAATTTTATTTTTGCTTGATCATTGTTTCGATATTCGACATTCGACATTCGATATTTCCGAATTTTCCAACGTATTGCCATTATCCCACACCCTCCCCAAAACGCAAACCTCCAAAAATTTATCGCACTATTGACAAGCGGCGAGTGATTTGATAATTATAAAACACAATAGCTCTTTAACCAAAAAAGGCAACCATAACGGCGAATTGAAAAGCAGTTTGTGCTGGTTTTCATCTCGCCGCTATGGTTGCGACCACTGGTTGCTACGCCCCCGAAGAGAGAAGAGCAGGTATCTGTCAAGAAACAAAGTCATTTGCAGGAGCGTAGAAGCAACATAGCGGCGCCAATTATAATCAATAATTTGCGCCTTTTTTAATACATCAATCATCCCCCATTTTTTTTGCCCCCCGTTCGATCCCGCCAGACCCCCCTCATCACTTTGCTGTCTTGAGACAAGCTATTTTTCGGTCCGCGATCCTCAACCACCCCGCGCGAAGTAATCGGTTATTTGCCGCTGTATTTGCGTATGGTGCGGCGTATGAATTTTTAGTAAGTCGGAAACCAAATAATTCACTTTGCAATTAGAATTTTTACTTAAAATTTGAGATATCTTTGTATACCTCAATAAATAATGGAGAACCAGTAAATGACAGAGGCGAAATTGGCCCAAAAAACATAAACGGATATCTATTATTACTACTTGGGTCTATAAATGATCTATATAACTTAATGGCGTGCTCATTATTAACTATTTCGCTTACCTTACGGAGTTCAGATCCGGCGGTAAGACCATAGCCAAATCCAAAAATTCTCATTTGCTTCAATATCTCATCGTCCAATGATTCTATTGTTTGAGTAATAAACATGTACCCTATTCCGTATTTTCTTGTTGTCCTTACGGAACCAATAATCTCGCTAGTTAATTCTTTAATCCTTTCATCTTCCGATTCTTGGGAAATAAAGCGATGAGCTTCATCCATTACTATAAGGCAATTAGCTTTTTTGCCATCAGCGTACAACTTACTTCCTTTTTCAACAATCTTGCTCTCTATAATTCTAATAAATAGAGCGGGCAAATTCTCGCTTTCTGCTCCATTTTTTCTTCCACTCAAATCCAATACTATAAAATTGCCATTTTGATTAACGGTCTCTTCAACTATGTCGTCAACATAATTTTTTTTAGAGCCATCTCCTTTTTTCCCATTGAAAAGTTCTATGGCTTCATCCCATTTCCCCATTAAAGATATTTCTGAATCAAAATTATCAATAATAGACTGTATTCTGTTTGTTAATCTTGTTTTGTATTCTTTTTGGCTGTAGATTTCCGATATATATTTTGAGAAGCCATCCTTTTTTTCAACATCATTATCAAGCCGGTTAAACCGCCCGAGCATATCTTGCAATAACTTCTTTCTATTGGTAACTGTATTTAAATTATCCTTACTCTTACGAGAATATCTACCCATTAAATAGCGGACGATTGCTTCTTTGGCATAAATAATCTTATCATCCGTAAAGATTCTAAATGCCTCACGAATGAATCCATTATTTGCCAATAATTCAGCAAATAATTCATACTCATCGCCAGGCAAACAAATATCTTCAAGAATACTATATTTTTTATAATTCATTCCAACCCCTCGAATTTGTGTTTCCAATTTTTCATTATTTGGAAGACAATCTGAATCAAGATAGAATTGTCTTTGAGGGTCGAGGACGAGAATACTTATATTTTTCTTGTTTTTGGCATATCCCATCATCATAAACGAAGCGGTAACGGTTTTGCCCGAACCAGTTCTGCCAAATACCCCAATATGATAAGCGTCATTTGCACCCAATTCATCATTATTCGTTTTATCGAAATGTTTAAACCAAAAAGGTAAATCAACGTCAGTTCCATAAACCTTACCCATATAGGTAACGTGCTTTTCGCAACTTTTCATCAAAGCGCACATAACATCATTATCCATCCTTTTGACATTCTCTCCGGTGGATGGCGATGTCCCCAAAATATAACCTTCTGGATTGTCTTTGTCTAACAAATAACAAGCTTGCACGCTAATAGTCGCGATCCGGTTATCGGCAGTTCCGCTTAAATGTGGCAACTTTCCGTGTCTTTTAATCACTCCCTTAAAAGAGGGATCTTCATGCCATCTATTTTTTGTTTCTACCGAAATAATTTGGCCAATAACTAAAATATCTTTCGCATCTTCTTTTAAACCAACGTAGACCATTTGTCCTAGGGCTCGCTCCGCTTTCTTGGCCTCGGTTATATCTATGACAATATCTAAGGTATTGCTTGGGGAGCTTGTAATACCGACCGGCTCTTCTTTCGTGTTAATAACTTCCAATATTTTTTTCGAATAATTATTTTTATCAGACATAAATTTTTTACTTAGTGCGATAATTAAATAGTAAATTGAGCTTACCTCGATCTATTTTTAATTCAGGTGATAAACGGATGGCTTCTTGTATTGCAAACAACCCTGTTGATACGCTCTTCGCCATTAAATCAACTAAAAATTGCGGGAAGGGCTCTATTATTTCAGGATAGACTATTTGCTTCTTTATGCTATTCAATATTTTTTCGAGTCGTGGCCTATCTTCAGCAAGAGACTTTTTAACCTCTATTCTATATGCTGGCCCGTCATTAAAAGGTTTAAAATATGTAAAAAACAATGATGATTGTTCGCGTGGCCAATTATTTGTTTTAAGCGGTTTTATTATTTTACTAAGCAGATCATTTAAATCTTCTCTTTCGGGAATGTCTAAATTACATTTAATATGTAAATCATTCCATATTTTTTCCCTTTCCGCCTTACTCTGCCCAACAGACATTGGCAAGGTATATTCGTTTCCATTTAATCCAAGAGTGAAAAATGTTTTATCGTCAAGATTAATTTTTTTATCGGAAAGATAAGCGTCTATAATATCTCGAGAGGAGCTGTATTTGGCGATTGCAATTATTCTGTCATCAGACATTGCATTAGAAACAATATCTGGTATATCTGGAATAATTTTTTGATAGGTTTCCTTAAGAAAATCTTTTAATGCTTGAGTATATTCAGGCCCGGCGTTTTCCTCTTTTGCCGACAATAGGCTATTAATTTTTAATATAGGGGTAAAATGGGTTCCATCCATTATCCTAATTTCATGATCTGCATTGGCTAAAACCGTTTGCTCCATTAAAAACATCACGCCATAGCTTAAGCGAGCGTTAGCCTCATCGTGAGGAACTACTGTTTGCCATTGATGGAATTGATTTTTACCCTCTTTCCATCCGTTTTTCATATCTGTGGTCAATCCTTCCACGCCTACAGCTACGGCAAGCAATATATCTGTACCAGACATTTTTTCAAGAATAACTCCTCCGTCAACGGCAATAAGCGAATTTGAATATTCATCAGTATTCGGCCTCCTAATCAAACCTTTTTTATCCAGCTCCTCTATTGCTTGCTTAATTGGCTCTTCTTGAATATCAAACATCCGATTCATCTTTTCAACAGAATTAGGAACCTTATCCAATATTTTAATCAGCAGGTCATCGGGAAGATAGGCGTAGTTTTTGTTTTCCTCGTATTTATTGTCCATATAGCTCTTTCTTCATTTTTTTATAACGACCAAGTTCTTCTATTGTTTCATCTATAAACTTATCTGCCGAAAAATCAAGATATTCTTTTCTTTTTTCTAAACGAGGTAAAACCCAGCGATTTCGCCAATAATTTGTTAATTCGTCTACTTTTCGATTTATCCAAATTGGTTTTTTATTATTTTGGAAAATATCATCTAAGTTTTTAGCGAAAGGGAAAAGATAAACTGCTCTTTGTATGCCGTGGTTCACTCCATTAGTAATACCCAATATTTCCATCGCTTGACTAATGAGATGCATTTTTTTTGACGGCCCCCCGCCATAGCCTCTTCGTACGTCATAATTTCTCTCTTTCAGATACTTAACAAAATCTTCATATAAGCTATTAGGTATATGGAATGATCCACTGCCGTGCGTGTACCCAATAAATTTAGAAATAAATTCATTATCGTATTTAAGCCTATTGTAAACGCTACTTTTTCCGTAAGCACCAGTTGTAGTTATAAAAAATAGTTTTGACGGAAGTTTTCTATGCTTGATTATCGTTTCTTTATTTTTATATTTTTTTTCAAATTTTTTCCTCACAATAGATGCTGTCATCAACGACGCAACCAACTTACCACCAAGAATGTAATTATAAGGCGGCAATGCTCCTAATCGTTGGGCACTCATTGATTGGTTAATCCAATAATCGCGATTATCAGGATTTATATGAAGATACGAATCACGAACGCTCCAGCTTAATATGGGGCTTTGTAGCCCAATAAGACCTATCGGAGCATTGTGAAATCTGTCCCATATTATTAATCGCATTTGCCTGCCATACGCTCTTTCATACGGCAAACTCCACCAAACTAAATTCCACCACCTAAATAAAATTTCATATATCGAGCCCTCTTTAATTTCGATAATTTGCGGATCTATTTTACTAATATCGAGATCCTTTCCGCTAACAAGATATTTTTTGACAATATTTATATTTTTTAAAATAAATTCTTCGTTCTGCGTCATCCTTTCCCCTTTAGCTATGACATGCGCAGAACGTTTAGTTTCAAGAGAGCCATCTTTCAACGCAAAACTATTGCCATCAATTAGGTACCCCTGCTTTTGAAGAATAGCAATAACTCTTTTTTTTAATTTTTGCTTTGTTAACTGAGCCATTAAGCTATTTATATGAATTTAAGTTAACTTTCTCTCGCTTAATTTACCTTTTTTTGTAATATTGTTCAATTTAATATTCTAAAAAATTTCGCGAGGCCTACGGCCTCGATTTATATTATTTTAGCCCCTTTTTACCCCCACTCCCGCGGGCATACGCGGGACTTCCTGCGGTCGCTGCCGGCTAAAATGCGTTGGCCTGCCCCGATTTAACCCGGCTAATCGCCCTTCTGCCATTATAACTTATTTTGCGCAAAATCCCGCGACGCGGGATTTTTTAATTTTAGCGAAACAGCGGCCCCAACCGGAGTCGAACCGGGATTCCCGCGTACTTTGCGAAGCGCCCCCATCGGGAATCGAACCCGAATTTTCTGGCTGAGAACCAGATATCCTGAGCCATTAGATGATGGGGGCATAAAGTGCGCGGTGTCCTGACCGATAGACGATGGGGCCAAGACAATGCGATTATAACTTAATTTCCTTTTTTTTCAATGGCAAATCGCTACCATTCGCCAAAAAATGAAACACAAGTTTGCCAAAACCGCACCCTCCTATAAATAGTTAATAGTTAATTGATAATTGCGGGAGCATCAGTCGCGGTAGTGGTAGCGGCGGCGGTGATGGCCGACTCGGCCGCAGGCGCGGGAGAGACCACGGCCGACAAGGTGGTTGACGACGGCGCGGCGGGCGCGGTCTTGATCTCTTCGTTAGGCGGCAATTGCGTGGCATAGATCACGTATTTTGCCAATTCGTTAAAAACCGGAATGGCCGAATATTCGGCAGTGTTCACATCGGGCGACTTGAGCTTTGTCAAAATCAAAAATTTGGGATCATCGCCGGGAAAAAATCCGATAAAGCTCTGGGTGGTTTTGTCCGAATATCCGTGGCGGTTGATGCCCAACACCGACCACGACATTTGCGCGGTGCCGGTCTTGCCCGAAATGGTATAACCCGGGACTTTGGCGGATTTGCCAAATCCATTGTCCACCACGCTGGCCAGCATCTTGGAAATTGTCGCCGAGGTCTCGGATGAGATCACTTGCGGTTGGTTTTTTGAATCGCCATCGGCTTGGCCGATTTCGCGTGCGACCGCCGGCCGCACCAACCGGCCGCCGTTGGCCAACGCCGAATAGGCGCGGATCAACTGGATCGAAGTCATCCAAATCCCCTGCCCGTATGACGCGGTGACATAATTGATCGCGTAACCCTTTTTAAATTCCGAATTGCTCGAAAATGTTTCGGGCAAGTCAATACCGGTTTTTTCAAAAACTCCGAATTTGTCGATATAATCGGCAAATGACTTGTTTCCCAACTGGCGCTGGGCAAACGCCGCGCCGGTGTTCACCGAATGCTCCAAAACATTGGTCATCGTCTGCCAGCCATACGACCGGTGGCTATAATTATAGATCGTATCCGGCCCCACGGTGAGCGAACCGACATCTTGATAACCGGTTTGCGGCGTCACCTTGCCGTCGTTTAACGCGCTTGCCATGGTGATTGCCTTAAACACCGATCCGGGCTCAAACAATGTTTGGCAGGAATCGTTTTTGAAAATATCGATATTTTCTTTGGCGTATTCCCGGTATTGATTGGGATCAAAATTGGGCGTTTTGGCCATGGCCAAAATCGCGCCCGTTTTAGGATCGGCGACAATAACTTCGCCTTGTTGGGCGTTCAATTTGACCGCCGCGGCCGCCAAAATCTTTTCGGCCTGATATTGAATATTATAGTCGATATTTAAAACAATATTTTGACCGCGGGCCAATTCATTATCATAATATTCCTCCAAACCATAGCGCCCTTTGCCGTCGCCGTCCACGAATCCCGCCAATTGAGCCGCCACCGTCCCTTGCGGATAATAACGCATTTTCCGCCGGGCCGCGTAAAATCCCTCGACGCGCGCCTCCTTGATCGCGGCCTCTTTTTGATCGTCAATTCTTTCTTTCAGCGTCGCGTAAAGCGAATTTTTATTAAATTTTTCCGCCAGCGCGCTTTCTTCCAACTCCAAAATTTCGGCCGCGATTTTGGCCGCGGCCGCCTTGTCCTTGATCTTTGCCGGCTCAGCATAGGCATAAGCGAAATCCTTGTTAATCGCCAACGGCTGGCCGCCGGCAAAAAAAATCTCACCCCGATCAGGCAAATCGATATTCCGCGAAAAAGGCCGCATTCCTTGCGCCAAAACCTGATAGTACTCTCCCATCACGACCTGTAAATAATAAATTCGGCCCAAAACCGCCGCGCAAAACAAAAGCAACCCGGCCAGAATCAACCGCGCCCGCCAGCCATTTTGATTAATTTTTATTTTTTGGGCCAACATATCGTAAAACCAACCGCCCTTAACGCAAAACCTCGTTTTGGACGAGGCGCGATTTTAAATTAAAATTATTTTCGGGCAAATTCGCCCTTGGGCGCGCGCACATAACGGACCCGCGCCACATCGACCAATTCATAATTTCCCGACTGAGCGATCTGATATTGGTTGAAATTTTCCAGCGAATTCGACTGCGACAAACTGGCCGCCAACGCGTCATTTTCGGAAGCCAGCGCCGCCGCCCGCTTTTGCAAATCGCTCAACTGCGAACTTTGGTGGATGCGAGCGTTGAGCTGAAAGATCGCGCCGCCCATCAAAACCACCATGGCAAAAAAAGCCGCCATCCAAAATTTTTTGATCTCTTTTTTGATTTTTGATCTGGTTTTTTTGCTCATAGATTTGATTTTGGAATTTAGGATATTTTCAAAATCGCGCGCAATTTCGCCGATCGGGCGCGAGAATTTTTTTCAACCTCCGCGGCCCCGGCCATGATCGGTTTTTTACAAATCGCGATCGCCCTTCCGGACGCGGCCAACTCCTTAAATTTGTTTTTCACGATCGCATCTTCCAGCGAATGGAACGTGATCGCCGCCATCCGGCCGCCTTTGGCCATAATCTCAAACCCTTGTTCGATCCCGGTTTTAATATTGCCAAGCTCATCATTAACCGCGATCCGCAACGCCTGAAATATCCGCGCCAATGATTGGTTTTTGCGCCTTGGATCAATATGCTTTTCCGCCGTTTTAGTTAATTGCCAAGTCGTTTCGATGGGCTTGGCCGTCCGCGCTTTCACGATCGCGGCGGCAAGCTTTTTTGCTTTTTTTTCCTGCCCGTATTCAAAAAATATCTTTTCCAATTCCGCTCGCGAAAATTCATTTACAATCTTGGCCGCGGTCAACTCTTGGCTTTTTTGATATCTCATGTCAAGCGGCTCGTCTTTTGAAAAAGCAAATCCCTTCCCGCTTTGATCAATGTGCCAGGATGACATTCCAAAATCAAAAAGTATTCCGCTAACATCATTAAAATCATGCCGCTTGGCGATCGCCGCCACCTTGACATAGGAATCGTTTTCAATGGCCAATCGCGGATCAAGCCAGTTTTCGCGCCAAAGTTTGGCCAAACTCTGGCTGTCCCATTCGATCCCCAAAACTTTTCCCCGCGGCGCGGTTTTTTCCAAGATCGCCCGGCTGTGTCCGCCCCAGCCAAAAGTGCAATCGATAAAATTTTCATAGGGCTTGGGATCCAACACCTTCAACACCTCATTCAATAAAACCGGAATATGATTCAAGCAATTTTCAAAATTCGAATTTTTAAAATTCGAAACAATTTTCAAAATTATAATTTTCAAATTTTCAAA
The DNA here is from genome assembly GCA_034678605.1 of Patescibacteria group bacterium. GTDB lineage: Bacteria > Patescibacteriota > Minisyncoccia > Minisyncoccales > UBA5738 > UBA5738. The sequence goes on from JAXDBQ010000016.1 coordinate 11,008, forward strand.
ACCAAAAATACGAATTTGTTCTGTTTTGAAAATTAATTATTTGAAAATTCGATATTGTTTCGAAATTCGAAATTCGATATTCGATATTGATTTCAAACTCCAAGCTCGTTTAATCTTTCGGCGATATTGCCGGCTTCTTTTTCGGTCTTTTCTTTATACGCCTTCCATTCGTCCTCGTCCCAAATTTCGATACGGCTGTACAATCCGGCCACCACCACTTTTTTCTTCAATCGCGCGTAATCCTTCAAATAGTCGGGCACCAAAATCCGGCCAAGATTATCAAATTCCACTTCCATCGCCCCCGAAAGCATGATCCGCGAAAATCCCCGCGCGTCAGCCCGCGACAATGGCATTTCACTCAATTTGCGAGCCAGCTTTTCCCATTCATCGTATGAATACAAAAACAAACAATTGTCCAAACCGCGCGTGATCACCCCCCCTTTTTTCAATTGCTGGCGGAATTTGGGCGGCACGGCCAGCCGCTTTTTTTCGTCGATTGAATATGTGTATTCGCCGATAAACACGGATTTTAAATTAAAATCTTGTCCTATCCACTTTATTCCACTTTACACCACAATCTTCCACATACCAATAATTTACCCCCATAGATATACATTGTCAATAGCGCCAAAATAAAGCCGAAAACCGGCGGTTATCCACAGGTGTCCCAACAAAAAAACCGCGCCAAGCGCGGTTTGGAAAATATTAGATCCTAATGGGTCTGTTGCCAAATAGGGTTTGTAGCGAAATTTAAAGATTTCG
>JAXDBQ010000017.1:0-5042 GCA_034678605.1 Patescibacteria group bacterium
GAGCGATGTTGCCAAAAACACCCGAATTGATGTTTTGTTTCCCGTCATAAGCGGCATCCCAAACCTTCACCCCGCCTTTTTCCAAAAGCCAATAGGAGCAATTAACAATCCCCGAGGAATCATTGACGAACCCAAACGCGCAATCGGGACAATCGCCGCCATAGGGATAAAGCGACCAGGCGGCGCCCGGCCCGCTGTTGTCGCACTCGCCGATCACGCACTGGGTTGTGTCGCATTCTATTTTGGCAACTATTGCATCAACCACCGTAAAATTCTTGGTGGCTGAAGCTCCGATAGCGTCTTTGGCGTTAAGGGCAGTGGCGCGGTATTGATAAGTCTTGGCCTCCAACTTGCCAATATTAATCGAGCAAGTTTGTTCGGTTTTTTCGCCGCTGAAAGGGCAGGTTTTCTTGAGGTCGGCGCCCAAATAGATCTTGATATCTTTCAAGCCGTCGTCTTCATCCTTGGCGGTAGCGGTGAGGGTGATGCTGTCATCGGTGGTTGGACTGGGCGGGGAAACCGAAACATCAACCGCCGGCAAGGTGGATGCCAAAACCACATTTAAGGTTACGACAACGCTGCTTTTTGAATCCCTTCGGCCATCGTTAAGTTTGTAAGTGAAAGAATCCGATCCCAAATATCCAGCGTTAGGGGTATAGACAAAGCTGCCGCCGCCATTATCTCTTAACGTTCCATTAGCGGGATTAGTAATAATGATGGGAGTCATGGTATCGCCGTCCCTGTCATAATCGTTATCTAAAACATTGAATGTGAACGGCGTATCGCGAAAGACCGTATAATTATCCGCCACCGGCACCGGGAATGATTTCATGGTTGCCGGCACATAGCCAACCCACCAATACCAATAATCCTCGTTGTGGTGTCCGGAAAAAGTGGTGTAAAGCCGCGCCGGGCCCACCAAATCAACCGTCGCCGGAATGGCAAATGACTTGCCATATTCCGAATAACCACTACATTCCAATGTCTCGCACATAGTATAGAAACAATCAGTCCACCAGCAATCAGCCTTCGCCGAAGTAATTCCCAAATTATACATTTTATAGCCCGCGCTGGCCGGAGCTTTTGGATCAATATACACAACCGCGCCACCTTCATCATACAAACTAACCCGGCAACCAAGCCAAGGCTGGTAGCGGTCGCAATAGCTGGCGTAAGCATGGCATGCCCAATCTCGACACTCATCTCGCGTTAAACATTCAGTCCCGCTAGATTTCCAAAAACAGCCGCCGCACGGCAGCGATGAATTCAGACATTTCCCCCCAGCTGGCGTCGCTAATCCAACCGCAGAGTAGGAATTAACCAACGGGATATTCTTGTCTTCAGTGAGCCAGCCGGTAACCTTACCGCTATCCACGGTATTGAGGCAGCTGCCCGCGTATACTTCTCCGGAAAATCTCACCGTATCTTCGGGATATAAAATCAGATTTGACGCCGGACTCCAATAAGAAAATGTTTCCGAATGCCTCGCGTTCTCCGCGACAACCGTCGCTGCGTTTACGCTTCCAGCCGCAAATATTCCCGAAATTCCCGCGACCAAAATCGCCGCGATTTTTGCCCCGTTTTTTAACCCGCCTTTTTTCATAAATATAAATATTAATATTAAAATCACAATTGCGGCCAAACCCAGCAAAAACAATTTATAATCAGATTTTGGCGCAGGAATCGGCGGCAATGCCTCGGTTGCGATTTTCTTAGTCGCGATGCCATATCCGTAGGAATCCAATGTCTTGCCGTCTTTGATAATCTTAACCAGCACTTTGGGATCGTTGATATCATTGGCAACAAGAATCGCGATCGTCTCGGTTCCACCTTTTAAATCAATTTCCTTGCTCGCTTTTCCAATCTCATTATTATCTTGATCCGTGATTGACGCCTCAATCGCGCCTGAACCAATATCAAACAAATAATCCGCGGGCCCGACATAATCCACTTTCACCTGCGCCGATTCACCAGCGCGATAAACATCCTTATCCAACCCCACATACATGATTCTGGCATTTTGGCCGGTAATCACCCAGCGGAAATAGATCGCGTTGGAAATCGGATTTTGGCCGGACAAGTCAAATAATTGGACTTTGGAAAGATAGGTTTCCGGCGCGGTCATTTTATCCAAAACCGCTTCAATGGTTTTACTTGATTCGGGATCGATGGTCATGCTTTCTCCAGTTTGTTCGCCCGCGACACCCGCGCCTTCATCGCGCACATAAGTGGTTATTTTATAAAGTCCGAAAATGGCTTTCTTTGAAGAATTGAAAGCATCAAAAACGATCTTTACCGGCTCATCAATGGCAAAACTCGGCCCTTTGTAGGGAGATATTTTTTCTTCCCCTTTTATCACGAAGCCATTTCCCGCTAAAAGGAAATCACCGCCGCCGGAAACTTTTATCGTTGCATCGGCCTTGCCCAACCCTTCGCCTCGGCCGGCGACAACCTGGACGGCAAAAACCATTTCGCCGTCAGGCAATGCTTGCGGCAATTTATAGGAAAACCGGCGCGTTATTTCCTCGCCGGCCGCCAACTGAAATTTTTGCGCGTCAAACGCCTGGTCCATCGGCTGGAACGAATTTTCCTTGGGCCCGATTTTTTTTAATATGAATTTGAGCGATAAATCGCCGATGGCGCTTTGGTCTTCATTTCTTATGACCACCGAACCGTTGATCGTTTCTCCGGCTTGATATTCGTTTTTTTCCAAATTTGGGCCATCGGCCACCAAAACAAACGGCGCGGTTATCGCTCCGGCAATTCCGGCTTGAACAACCCAAAACGCAAACGCGAAAACCAGCGACCGCGAAAAAATTTTTAATTTGCTCATTTTTTTATTGTTTATCGCTTAACGGTTATTTGCTTCCGTTAAACGCATTATTTTTTAGAAACTATATTATATTATTTTATTTTAACAAATCGCGAAAAACGGCGCAACCGCGAATCGGGCTACTTATCAACAGACGAAACCAAAACTGGTTGCGCGTTGTTTTCCGGTTTGGATTTTTGAAAAACATAACGCCACGCGCCCAAGCCGACGACCGCCGCGGCAAATATTGCCAATCCGCCGATCACCGGCAACAGCGACACCGCCCACAAAACCAGAACCCCGACAAAAATTTGCGCAAAGGCCGAATCCTTTTTGCTTTTCCAATAGGCGGCGGTGATCTTTTGGCCCAATGCCCGCGCCGCGAAAATCAATCCCAAAAATGCCGCCATGGCCATAAACATTAAATAAAACGGCACTATCAATATCCCAACCAAAGTGACAATCAAAATCAAACAAATCGGCAACGCTAACGCCATAAACAACATGCCCCACAGCGCGCACCGGCCGGGTTTGGCCAAAATCGCGGCGGCGGCTTTTGCCGGAAATTTTTTGAACAATGCCGTAAAGATCAACGCGATTATCAAAAAGAATGCCAATTGAACAATTCTGTCGCCAAATTTTTCTTGGCCGGTTTTGGGTTTTGCCGCCGCCGCGGTTTGCCGCGGTTCATGGCGCGCCGTTGCGCCCAAAACTTGGCCGCCTTCTTTTGTTAGTTCGTTAACGCTGGCATAATTCAAATTGCCGCCGATTTGGCCGCCGTTTTTCAACAAAAGTTTATCAACCCAAAAATCGGCGTTGCCCCCGATTTGGCCGGCAACCGCCACCGATTCGGCCGTGCCCGCGATATTTTGGGCCACCTTGCCGCCGATATTCGCCTGCTGGCCGGCAAACAACACTTCGCCGCCGATTTCCGAGTTCAATGTTAATGTTTGCCCCGCGGCCGTGATGTTGCGGCCGGTCTTGCCGGAAACTTCAACCGCCTGCCCGGCCACGCGGATGTCGCCGGCAACATTGCCGCTCACCGCCACATTCTGCCCCGCCCCCAAAACATCACCCTCGACATTGCCATTGATCTTGATATTCTGGCCAAAGCAGATCACGTCGCCATTCACGTTGCCATCCACCGTGATCGCCTGGCCGGTGGCAAACAAGGTCTCGTTGATGATTTCGTCTTTGGCAACGTTCACCGCATCGCCGCTTTTAAAAACAAACGCGCTCGCGCCGGCCGGCATCATCAAAACCGCTGCCGCCAGCGCCAAAACCAACCCCGCGATTTTATTTTTCATATTTTTTGAATTTTGAAACTTGTTGAGACAACCGTTTTCGCGAAGCATTGCGGCCGCGGCCGGCAGCCGCACCGAGCAAATTTTCAGCAGAAAATTTGCGTCTTCGCGAAAACGGTTGCCGAATAAAAGTTTCGCGATTTCAATCATTATAACAAAAATTATTTCCCAAGATAATAGCGGCGCTTTTTTTCATCGAATCTTTCGATGGCATAACGCAGCATGACGCGCGGCATGGTTTGGCAATATTTTCGCAAAAATTCTTCCTCAACCTCTTGGCCGCATTTTTTCCCGACTTCGCGCAACATCCAGCCCGCGGCTTTGTGGATCAAGTCATGTTCGTCGTTAATCAAAATTTCGGCGATTGCCAGCGCGGTTTTGGCTTCGCCCTTATTGATAAACCAGGCCGTGGCGGTCATCGCGATACGCCGCTCCCACAAATTTTTCGACTTTGCCAATTTATATAAAATATCGCGGTCTTTATCTTCCAAATAAAACCCCGCGATCCGCGGCGCCGACAAATCCACCAAGTCCCAATTATTGATATGTCGAGTATTGTTTAAATATAAGTTAAAAATTTCTTTTCTCAATTCACCATCGCCTTTTTCGAATTTTTTAACCAAAATCAGCAATGCCAACAACCGCTCTTCATGAAATTCGCTTTTCAATAATTCTTGCGCCTCAATCAAATAAATTTCCCGCCAGTATTTTTTCACCAACAACCGGGTTTGCGGCACCATCACCCCCAAAAATTTATCCCCCTCGGCATACTCGCCCTTGCCGGTCTTGAAAAATCTCTGCAGTTCCTGTGCCTTTTTTTGATCCACCAACCCGCGCATCTCTTGCCTGATTTGATCAATAATTCGCGTTTCATATTTATTCATAATTCATCATTCATTATTCATTGTTCTATAATTTGCCTGCCA
>JAXDBQ010000018.1:0-6132 GCA_034678605.1 Patescibacteria group bacterium
GCAATAAAAGAAAAAATAGAATCAACTTCGCCGATTATATCAAGAGAGGAAAACAAATCCGCGGGTGATGATTTGAAAACCAAATTTGAAAGAATAGTTAATAAGTATGAAAAACAAATCAGCCCGATAGTCGCTGATGATGAAAGATTGGAGAGGGTGATGAAAGAATTAAAAGGATTCCCCAAAAGAGGCCTTTTCGGTCCGGAGCAAGAATTAGTCAATTTTGTCCGAAAAGCCCGGCGCGGGCAAGGCCAATAGTTTTTTAGTGTTTTAGCGGTAGCGCGAGTGTCGCAAGGTTTCACCTTGCAACACTTTTCACCTTGCAACACTTTTAAATTTGACAGGGGCGGAGTTTGCGGCCATTATGGAGGCAAGGGGAAATGAAAAACAAAAATTATGTCCAGTTTTTGACGGATGTCGACCGCTTGCAGGTTAAATTTGTCGAAGATCGCGGCAAGATAGCGCGTTTTTCGGTTCATTATTGCGCCTTGATCGGCAAAGTTTGGCGGCCGATTTTGCGGATCGATAATTTTCACCATCAAAACAAACCGCACCGGCATTCGTATTACTTTAAAAAGAAGAAATGTTTTCATATTGGGGCGGCGATGCCAATGAAGCGTTCACCGAAGCCAAAAAGCATATTGTTAAAAATTACAAAAAAATCAAAGAGAATTATTTTTTAACAGTTTGAATTTATGAGCAAAAATTTCATCAAAAAAAATATTAAACTTTCTTTGGAATTTGATCGTTATCTGGCCAAAAATCCGGCGGCGTTCGAGAAAATACCGAATAACGCGTGCTTGGTTTTGACGGTGAAGGGCGATGAGGATTTCAATCGCGAAAGCAAGACAATGGTCAAGGCCGCCAAAGACCGAAGGCAAAAATGCGTTGAAGCGCGCAAAGAAGGCGCGCAATGGATTTTGGAGCCGCTCGCGGTCTGACTCCGTTAGTTTGTTTTTGTTGTAATTCGACTTAAACCGGGGGAGCAGCGCCCCGGTTTTGTTGTGTTAAAAAATTACATTATGGGGTAAAATAAAATAATACAAAATTAAAATGAATATGAAAATCAATAAAAAAATCGTTATTGGCGCGATCGCGGTTTTGGCGGCGGCCGGGTTCGCGTTTGACGCGTTGCGGCCCAAGGCGCCGGCTTATAAAATTGAAAAAGCGGCTTTGGGCGACATCACTCAAGAGGTGGTGGAAACCGGTTCAATCAAAAAGGGCGAGGCCTTGAATTTGAATTTCAAAACCGCGGGGGCGATCGCCAAAGTTAATGTTGTCAAGGGCGATTTGGTTGAGGTTGGCCAAATTTTGGCCGGGCAAGACGATCGCCAATCGCAGGTGCAGTTGGCGCAAGCGCGGGCCAATTTGGAATTGTATCGTTTGCAATTGGAAAAACTAAATACCGGCGCCACAATCGAGGATCTGGAAATTTCTCAAAGCCAGGCGCAAGCCGCGCGAATCAGTTTGGAGGGCGCGCAAAAGTCGCTGGCCGACGCGAAGAACAATGCCGATCAAAAATTAAATAGCGCCTATAAATCCGCCGCCGACGCGTTGAGCTCGGCCTATACCAAAAGTTATGCCGCGTTCAATTTTTTGGATTTGCTCCAGCGAACCTATTTTTCTCCGCAAGACGACGACTCGATCGCGGTTTGGGAAAATGTGCAAAAGATGAATTTGGCCGTGGGGCGGATTCGGCAAAATCGCGACGCGGCCTTGGCAAACGGCAAAGACGGCGGTTTGGATCCGGTTTTTGCCGCGGCCAAAAGTTCGCTGGCGGAATTTGAAGCCGGGTTGCGTTTCGCGCGGGCGATGAGCGAAAAAGTTCCTTGGCGCGAAAAAGTGGCCCAAACCGACAAGGACACTTTGGACGCGCATATCGGTTATGTGGTGGCGGCCGGCGCGGCCTTCAATTCCACGGTGGAAGCGGTGGCGTTGCAAATCGCCGCCAATGATCTGGCGGTAAATTCCGCCCAAGCCGCGGTCGACGCGGCGCGGGCGGCGTTAAAAACCGCCGGCGGCCAATTGGCCAAAACCGCGGCGCCGGCGCGCGCCGAAGACGAAGGCATTTTGCAAGCCCAAATCAAGCAGGCCGCGGCGCAAATTGAATTACTGGAATTGCAGATCAACGACGCCAAGTTGATCGCGCCGGTTGCCGGCCAGATCGCCGAGATCAATGTTAAAGTCGGCGAAACCGCGTCAATTTTGGCCGGCAAGGCGGCAATCGTTTTATTGCCGGCCGATCCCTACGCGGTTGAAGTTGACATTTACGAAGAAGAGGCGATCAAGGTGAAATTGGGCGATGTCGCCAAGATCACCGTCGCGGCTTTGCCCGATGAAGAATTTTTGGGCAAAGTGGCGTTTTTGGATCCGGCGGGAAAATTGGTGAATGGCGTGGTTTATTATCCGGTGAAGATCTCGTTTGACGCGCCGCCCGAAAATTTGAAACCCGACATGACCGCCGATGTGGAAATTATCACTGCCAAAAAACAAAATGTTTTGCTGGTTTCCGAAACCGCGTTGCAAAAAAATCCCGAAGGCGGTTGGTTCGCGCGAATTTTGGAAAACGGCGCGCCGCGCGAAGTTGCCGTGCAAATCGGCATCCGCGCCAAAGGCCAAACCGAAATCACCTCCGGCCTGAGTGAAGGCGATCAAATCGTGATTCCATAATTGGTTGACAGGAAAAATAACCCTGCTAAAATGGAGTAAATTTAAAAAATAACCCTGCTATTATTTACACCACAATGTATATTCAACGGGAACTTGAAGGTAAAATCCGGCCATTTTTAAAACGGCGCGAGGCGCTGGCGGTTATCGGGCCGCGCCAAGCCGGAAAAACCACTTTCATCAACCATCTCAAAGGCGAATTGGAAGACGCCGGCAAGAAAGTGAAATTCATAACTTTCGAAAAAGAGGGCGATTTGCGTCTGTTTTCGGATTCCATTGAAGACTTCAAAGCATTGGCGCAAAATTATGATTGCGTGATTATTGATGAATTCCAATATGCCAAGGATGCCGGACAAAAATTGAAATATCTTTATGATACTTTAAAAACCAAATTCATAATTTCGGGTTCGTCGTCGCTGGAACTCACTTTCCAGACCGGAAAATACATGGTGGGACGTTTGCTTGATTTTGAGTTGCTGCCGTTTTCTTTTGGCGAGTATTTGTCGTTTGCCGACGCGGATCTGGCCGGATTGAAAGCGAAAAAAATAAAACCGGCCGAGATATTCGAATTTGATGTTCGCGCCGGTTTCGGCGATGAAATAACCCGGCGGCTGGTTGATCGTTTGGAGAAATACGCGGTTTGGGGCGGTTATCCGGCTTGCGTTTTATCCAAGACCGCTTTGGAAAAACAAAAAATTTTGGAAGGCATCGTCGAGAAATATCTTTTGCAGGATATCAAGGACTTGTTGGCTTTGGCCAGCGCCGACGAATTGATGAGGATCGCGCGGTTTTTGGCGTTGCAAATCGGGAATTTGGTGAATTTTTCCGAATTGAGCGATGTTTCGGGCTTGGGACACAAGGAGGTTTTGCGGCACATCAATATTCTGGAAAAAACTTTCATTTTGAATTTGGCGCGGCCGTTTTTTTCCAACCGCCGCACCGAATTGGTGAAAAACCCCAAAAGTTATTTTGTCGATTTGGGGGTGCGCAACTTTTTAATTTCCGATTTTCGCGATTTGGAAAACCGCAACGATGCCGGTGCGATGATGGAAAATTACGCGCGCAACGCGTTGGCGGCTGCGGGATTTAAAACGAATTATTGGCGCACCAAAAGCAAGGCCGAAGTTGATTTCGCGGTGGAGTTTTCCGGCGGCGTTTGTCCGGTTGAGATCAAATACGGATCAAAAAAAATCGTCGGCAAGAGTTTTTACAGCTTTATCGAAAAATTCAATCCCAAAACCGGAATTATTTTCACCCGCGATTATCTCGATCAAATTACCATCGGCAAAACCAAAGTAAAATTCATTCCTTTGTGCTATATCTAAAACTAAAAAATGGAAGCGCTAATTAAATTGGAAAAGGTTTGGAAAACATACAAATTGGGAATGACCGAGGTTAATTCTTTGCGGGGAGTGGATCTGGAAATAAAATCCGGCGATTTTGCCACGATCATGGGGCCGTCGGGTTCGGGCAAATCAACGCTGCTCAATATGATCGGGCTTTTGGATATTCCCAGCAAGGGCCGCTTGTTGTTGAGGGGCAAAGATGTGTCAAAATTGACCGAAAGCGAATTGGCGGTGTTGCGGGGCAAGACCATCGGGTTTGTGTTTCAGGAATTCAACTTGCTTAATCATTTGCGCGCCTGGGAAAACGTGGAACTGCCCATGATATTCCAAGGCGTTGGCGAACAAAAACGGCGCGCGCGCGCCAAACAATTGTTGGAGCAGGTGGGGCTGGGGCATCGAATTGACCACCAGCTGGCCGAACTTTCCATCGGCGAACGGCAACGGGTGGCCATTGCCCGGGCGTTCGTCAACGATCCGGAATTGGTGATCGCCGACGAACCCACCGGCAATTTGGATTCGGTGAACGGCAAGAATGTGATGGAAATTTTGACCGATTTTCACGAAAAATTGGGCCGCACGCTTTTGATCGTGACCCACGACCCCAATGTGGGCGCCTACGGCCACACCCGCGTTTTCATTAAAGACGGCCAAATCGTTTCCGAAAGGGAAGCTTTTGGAAGCAAAAGTTGAGCTTTTGCCTTTTGACTTTTTCCGCCAAAGGACGGATGCGCCTTTGGTGCAGAATTTTGACTTAATTTTATGTTTAATAATTTTAAGGAATATTACAAGATCGCGGCCAGGAATCTCAAGATGAGGTCGCTGAGGTCATGGCTCACGGTATTTGGCATCGTGATCGGGGTGTTTTTGATCATCACGTTGTTATCGCTGTCCGAGGGCATCAAAGATACCATCAATCGCCAGTTGATGTCGCTGGGGGGCAATATGATTTTTGTGATGCCCGGCGACGACACCAACCCGCTGGCCGGAATTATGTTTGGCGGCGACAAATTGGAACAAAAAGATCTGGAAGCGATCGAAAGGACCGACGGCGTGATCAAGGTGATGCCCGCCTCCTACCAGTCGATCAACGTGCGTTTCGGCAGTGAGAACAAAGCCGTGGTGGTGCAGGGATTCCCCTTGGCCGACAGCATGGATGTTTTGCGCAAATTCCAAGGGTGGAGCTTGGCGTCGGGCCGCTGGCCCAGCCCGGGCAAGCGGGAAGTGGTGGTGGGGATGCAGATGAACCGCGACATTTTCAAGATGCCGGTGATGCCCGGCGACGAGTTCAAGATCAAGGGTAAAAAATATTTGGCCACCGGCGTGCTCAACTCGCTGGGTTCAAAGCAGGACGATAGCGCCATTTTCATGGAGATCGGCGAGTTTCAGGATTTGGCGGGCCAGCCGCGCGGCACCGCGCAAATGGCCATGGTGCAGATCGCCGAAGGCGCCGACGCCAATATTATCGCGGCCAAGATCAAAGACAGCCTGCGCTGGGTCCAGCGGCGCGCCTATGGCTCGGATTCGCTCAATTTTGTCGTGATCACTGCCGAAAAAGTCAACGACATCGCCGGCGGCGTGATGGCGGTGATTCAGTTTGCCATTTTGGCGTTCGCGGGGATTGCCATTTTGGTGGGCGGCATTGGCATCACCAACACCATGTACACCTCGGTGCGGGAGCGCACGCGCGAGATCGGCATCATGAAGGCCATCGGCGCGCCCAATTCGGCGGTCATGGCCATATTTTTGTTTGAGGCGGCCATCATCGGGTTTGGCGGCGGATTGGGCGGCACGATCTTGGGATTGGGCACCGCTTTGATCATCCAGGCCTATGGCCAAGTGCACCCGATGTTTTATTTCACCGCGTCGTTTTCGCCGTGGATCATAATTTTTGGTTTGGGGTTTTCGTTTGCCGTGGGTTGTTTGGCCGGAATTTTGCCGGCCCGCCGCGCCGCGCGCTTGCGGCCCATCGAGGCGCTTCGAAAATACGAATAATACTTTGAATTACGAAACGCTTTGTATTTTGCATTTTGGGGTCTAACCCCGCGCTTATTCTCAATGAATAGGCGCGGCGGTTAGACCCCGACAAAAGCATTTTAATTTATAGTTTCGTAATTCAAGA
>JAXDBQ010000019.1:0-22596 GCA_034678605.1 Patescibacteria group bacterium
TTGCCCTCTTTGATGGTTTTCAGTTCCAGCGGCCGGTTGATCGCGTCGCCGTGTTCGTCGAAAGTGATGATGCCCGACGCGCCTTGGCAATCTTTAACCTTTAATAATTCGTTGCGGATCGATTCACCGTTGTTGCCGCCTCTTTGGATCGCCAGCGCCAGCAGATTAAAGGCGTCATAGGTCATCGCATTGAAAATGTTGGGCTCTTTTTTGTATTTCTTTTTGAAGTTTTCGATAAATTCCGGCGCCATAGTTTCCACCGGTGCGACATAGATCACGTCTTCGGCGAATCTTCCGGCTTGGGCCCGGAATTTGGGATCTTCGAAAGTATCGGGCGCGAAATATTTCGATTCGATCCCCAAATCTTTGGCTTGCTTCAAGATCAATTCCATGTCGCGCGGATAGCCCAGCAAAAAGATCGCTTGCGGACCTTTTTCTTTGATGCGGCCCAGCTGGCCGGCAAAATCGGTATTGTCTTTGCGATAACCCTCAACTGCCGCGATTTCAATGCCCAACTCGGCCGCCCGGCGCCTCACGGATTTGGCCAGCTCGATGCCGTAAACATTATTGATGTAGATTATCGCCGCAGTTTTGAAACCCGCGCGGCTGGCCGCGGCCGCCAATTGCTCCCCTTCCTTGGCCGTGGTGGGATAGGTGCGAAAAAGATAATCGCTGGCATTGGAGATTTCGGTCGAACCGGCCAACGCCGTGAGCATCACCACTTTGTTTTTGTCGGCCACCGGGGCGGCGGCCAGCAACACGTCCGAGCTGGGCGAGCCGATTATCGCTTGGACATTTTGGGCATCGATCAACCGGCCCAAAAGCGCCGCGCTCAATGCCGGATCCAGCCGGTCATCCTCGCGCACGATCGCGATTTTTTGCCCGTTTATCCCGCCCCTTTGATTCACGATTTCAGCCGCCAGATCCACGCCTTCGCTTTCCCATTCGCCAAAATAGGCATATTCTCCGGAAAGCGGCGTCAAATGCCCAATCTTTATCGGCTCGCTTTTGCTTGTGGTCTTTTTGAATAAATTAGGCATCTAAAAAATCCGAATTAGAATGCTGTTGCCGGGTCTGACCGCCCGCGGGTACGCGGGAGCCAGACCCCGAAATACAAAATGCCAAATCACTGGGCGCGGAGATATTCGGCCACGCGTTCGGGTTCGATGGTGGAAATTTCGATCTTGGTGCCCAACTCAAAACCGGCCATGGTCGCGGTTTTGGGCATAATCGTAAAATGCCAATGATAATGCGAATAATCCTTGCCGTCGGCCGGCGCGGTGTGCAAATAAAAATTATAGGCCGGATCACCCAAACCATTGCAAATTTTTTTAAGGGTCTCGGAAAATATTTGCGTCAAATTTTTGCGCTGAGCCGCGGTGATATTTTCAAAATTGGACAAGTGGTCTTTGGGCGCGATGACGGTTTGAAACGCCGTTTTTGACGCGAACGGACAAAGCGCCAAAAAATCCGCGTTTTGCGCCACCAGACGCGCGCCGTCTTTAATTTCCCAATCAATCATTTCACAATAAAGACATTTTTTATTTTTTTTGAAATATTTTTTGGAATTTTCCAAAGCATTGAGCAAATCAACATCAATCAACGGACTGGTGATGATTTGAGAATGCGGATGCGGCTGAGACGCGCCCGCCTCAACGCCGTGATTGTGGAAAATGGAAATATATTTAATGAATTTATTGCCTTTCAATGCCAGATAGCGCGCCTGATAGGCCGCCAAAACCTCTTCCACCGCCGGCAAATCCATCACGCCCAAATGCAATTCATGATTCCGGGTAATCACGATCTCGCAAAAACCCGCGGCATCCATTGAATGGTAGATCGGTCCGATTTTACACGCGTGAATTTCTTTTTTAACCGGCGCGCAAAACGCCGGAAATTTATTGGGAATCACTGCCAGCGACCAGTCCGCCGGCAAAGAGCCATCGGCGGCAAGATCGGATTCGCTCACCGCCAAAACCGGCTTGGCCTCGGCCGAAAGATTGCAAAACGGGCAATTGGCCAAATCCATTTCAACATGGGCCCGCTGACGCTTGTATTGTTCGGGCCGCTTTCCCCGCCCGGGCGCTACCACCACCCAATCTTTGGAGGCCTCGTCGTAACGAAGTTGCGACGGACAACATTGGTTTTTGTTTTCAATTTGATTTTCCATGGCCGTTTTTAATTATACCCAATCGAAGACGCAAGAAATCAAAAATCGCTTTTAATACCGGTAAAATTTGGATTTTGCCGCGGCCGCCGGCTTGCCGCAAGCCGATAATTTCTTTGACTTTGAAATTTTTCTTTTTTGCCCATGCCAAAATTTCAGCGCGAAACGCCGAACCGTCAACCTTGCATTGAGGCAAAATTTCCCGCGCCGCCGAATCGGCCATCGCCCAAAATCCGCCGCCGATCGCGATGTCAAAACCCTGCTTGAAAAACGGCAACAATTTTTCGATTTCTTTGACGGCTCCCGCGTCGTTTAGATCAAAAAATATCCTGATCTTCCCTTTTCCCGCCAACATTCCCTGGCAAACGGCGCGACCCTCGCCGCGGCCAACCGGATTATCGATCAACTTCAACTTGGCCACCTTGCCGATCAACGCCTCAATCGCGGCCGCGGTGTTGTCTTTTGATCCGTCGTTAACCGCGATGATCTCATATCCGTATGGCTGGCGGCTAAAATAATCCCCGATCGTTTTCAACGCTTGCGGCAAACGTTTTTCTTGATCGCGCGCCGGCACCACCGCCGACAAATAAATTTCTTGATTTTGCTTCCTTGACCGAAAATAATTTTGACCGCCTTCGCGACGATTATTTAAAAATACTTTACCGCCGCCCCCAAATTTTTTTGACCGATGATTTTTATCAAAAGTATTGTTTTTATTCCGATTTTTTAAATTTTTTTGATTTCGCGAACCCGCTTCATTATTGATTTCCGCCATATTTTTCGTTATTTTTTCAACTTCCATTTTTTAATTTACCACGAAAACCCGATCCAAACAAAAGATCGCGCCCAAAAAAGCGGACGCGAATCGGCGGTCAATCGACATCGTCTGCGATTTCCGGCGCTTGGGTTAAAACGCGAGCGACGCCGTTGACGATGGCCAGGGTGTGCTCGCAATGCGCGGCCCAAGAGCCGTCTTTTATTTTATAGGTTTGTTTGTCGCGCGCTAAAATAATTTCCGGATTGCCGGCGGTGATCATCGGCTCGATGCAAAATGCCATTCCCTCTTTGATCAGCGGCCCCTTGTGGCGTTTGCCGTAGTTAAGGATCTGCGGATCTTCGTGCAGTTTCTTGCCGATGCCATGGCCGCATAGATCGCGCACCACATGAAATCCCTGGCTTTCCACATAGCGCTCGATGGTTTCGCCCACATCGCCAAAAGTGTTCCCCGGCCGGGATTTTTTAATACCGAATTTAAGCGCTTTTTTGCAAACTTTCACCATGCGGCGCATTTCCGGTTCGGCCTCGCCCACGGCCACGGTGGCCGCCATATCGGTATGAAAACCCTTATACACCATGCCCGCGTCGATACTCACCAAATCACCCGATTTGATAATTCGATCTTTTGCCGGAATCCCGTGCACCACCTCATCGTTAATCGAAACGCAAGTCACCGCCGGATAACCGCCCTCGCCCAAAAAAGACGGTTGGCCGCCGCAATCGGCAATCAATTTCTTGGCCAAATCTTCCAATTCCATTGTCGAGACTCCGGGAAGCGCCGCGGTTTTCATCTTTTCGAAAATCGACGCCAAAAGCCGGCCGCCCTCGGCCATTGCATGGATCTCTTTTGATGTTTTGATCGTGATCATAAAAAATTTAAAACTTAAAGCGAAAAGCGCAAAGCGAAAAATACAAAACGAAGCGGTTGCGAAAACTGCCCGTCGCCGGGCAGTAAAAATAAATCAAATTTCGTAGACCTTGAAACTTGGCCCCAATGCCGCCAAGATGTCGTCAAAAACATTTTCCACGTATTGATTGGCATCAATGTTTTTTAAATTAAATTCATTTTTCAAATAATAATCCTTTAACGGCGCCGCGGTCTGTTTATATTCTTCCAAACGCAATTTGATGGTTTCCACATTGTCCAGATCGCGATGGATCAAACGGGAACCGTCCAAAGGACACCGCTTCATATTGGCGTTTTCCGGAATATAAAGAATCGAATGGCGCATTAATTCGCAAATCCGCCGATTGCTATTGCGAAAAATCGTTTGTTCTTCGGGCAAATCCAAAAAAAGAACATGAATATTTTCCTTGCCGTAAAGCTCCTCCAAAAACGGCATTTCGATCTGGGCTTCGGGCAAGGATCGCGGCGACCCGGACAAGATCAGCGATTTGCCCAAGCTGTGGATCTCGGCGATCCTTTTTTTCAATAAAAATGCCGTGAACTCCACCCCGCAAAGAACGCCTCGACGCCGTTTTTCCAATTCATCGGCCACCGGATATTGGCAATTGCCAATATTCAAAATCTCACCGGCCTTGGCATTTTTGAATTTTTCCTCCAAAACGCGGCTGGTGTCCAAATTATAAAAATAAAACTTCGACGCCAACAGTTCCGATTGCGTGCCTTTGCCCGCGCCCGGAGGCCCAAAAAGCAACAATACTTTTTGAACATGGTTGCCGTTGAGATTTTTTAAAATTGCTTTGTTAAAAAGTTTCATATTCGCGCATTTGAAGCTGAGCCCGAATCTGGCGCACGGTTTCCAAAATTACGCTCACCGCGATCAGCAACGAAGTGCCGCCCACCAAAAAACTAAAGGTTTGCACGCCGGTCAACGAACCCACGATTTGCGGCATTATCGCGATCAGCCCCAAAAACACCGCCCCCACCAGCAAAACGCGGTTGAGGATATAGCGAATATAGTCCGCAGTCGGCGTCCCGGGGCGAATTCCGGGAACAAACCCGCCCATTTTTTGCAAATTATTGGAAATTTGCTTGGGATCAAAAGTAACAGCCGTGTAAAAATAAGTGAAAAGCACCACCAACGCGAAATAAGATATTTGATAAAATCCGCCGTCATAGCGAAACAAATTTTCCGTGGCCGCCGCCGCCTGCCCCACCCATCCGGAGGCATCGCGCAAAAACCCCGCGATCATCGACGGAAACAATAAAATTGAAAGCGCGAAAATGATCGGAATCACCCCCGCGGGATTAATGTTTAAAGGCAAATAAGTCGAAGCCCCGCCCACGGTTTTCATGCCGCGCACTCGCTTGGCATAGGACACCGGAATGTTGCGCCGGGCTTCGTTCACCAACACCACCGCCGCCACCATGGCCGCCGCCGCCGCGAAAAACGCGGCGTATCCCGCCAACATCGAGGGATCATAGGCCGAGACCATTTGCTGGATATTTTTGGGAAAATCGGCCACAATGCCGGCAAAAATCAATAACGACACGCCATTACCGATGCCTTTCTCGGTTACCAATTCGCCAATCCACATCAATAGCGCCGAACCGGCCACGATCGCCGCCAGCGCCGCGGCCATGTCCAAAAACGAAACAAATTTGATCACTCCCTGATTTTGCAAAAGCATAAGCATCGCCCACCCTTGCAACGCCGCCAACGGCACCGACGCGATCCGCGCGTATTGATTAAATTTTGCCCGGCCGATATCGCCTTCTTCTTTATACATTTTTTCCAACGTCGGAAAAATCATCGTAAGCAATTGCAAAATGATGATCGCGGTGATATAAGGCCCCAAGCCAAGCATCACCAAAGACATCCGGTCCATCGACCCGCCGGTGAACGCCCCCAGTAATTGAAACATTGAAAACTGAGTGAAAAAGATTCTCAATTGGTCAACATCAATCCCGGGAATCGGAATGTTGGCCATCAATCGAAAGATCGCGAACGCTCCCAACACGAACAAAATCTTGCCGCGCAAATCCTTGATTTTGAAAGCCTGAATTAAAGTTTGGTACCACATTTCAATAGTTCAAAGCGTAAAGCGAAAAATTTAAAGCAAGAATACGAATTCCGCATTTTTACTTTACGCTTTTCACTTTGCGCTTTACGCTTTAATTGTGCCGCCCGCTTTTTCGATCATCTCTTTGGCCGGCGCCGAAACCGCGCAACCCTTCACCGTTAATGTTTTTGAAAGCTGGCCGCCCATCAATATTTTCACTTGCGGATACCGGCCGCTCGCGCGCGCCACCATTTTTTTTGCCACCAACGTCCGCGGCGACACCGTGTCGCCTTTGTCAAATTTCAATTCCAACGCGCCAACGCTCACCGTTTGAACGCAAAAACCGACCGGACGATTCTTGTAACCCCGCAACTTGGGATAGCGTTTCAAAACTTCGCGCACGATCGGCCGAAAATTCCGGCCCGAACGCGCGGTTTGCCCTTTGCCCCCCTTGCCCGAATAAGTGCCGCGCTTGCCGCCGCGGCCCACCCGCTTGGACTTTTTAACGGAAACTGATTTTATCAACTGATGCGTTTGCATTGAAATAATCTCAAATCTCAAAACCCAAATCTAAAAACTATTTTAAATTATAGTTTTGACTTTTGACTTTTGACTTTTGACTTTCTTAACCAACTGCCGCGGTTTGCGTCGAATTATCATTTTTTACCGCTTTTTCCGCAAGTTTCTCATTAATTGCCGGGTTTTTGGCCGCTTGAATCCGCAAATACTCAAATGCCTTAATCGTGGCTCGCGCGTTGTTCAATTTGTTTTTGGTGGTTCCCAGCATTTTTGACGAAATATCTTTAACGCCCGCCAACTGGCAAATCAGCCGCACCACGCCGCCCGCCATCAATCCGCGGCCTTTCCGCTGCGGTTTGATAATCACTTTGGCCGGACCGACTTTGGCGATCACTTCATGCGAAACCGTGCCTTTGATCACCGGCACCGCGATCATATTTTTCTTGGATTGCGTCGTGGCTTTATCAACCGCCTGCGCCACATCCGAACCGGAAGCAACCCCCAAGCCCACTTTGCCCGCTTTGTTGCCGCTCACCACAATCGCGCGAAAACGCAAGCGCCGGCCGCCGGCACGAGTGTGCGACACCCTTGAAAGATCAAGCAATTTGGCGTCCATATCATCTTTCCGGCCGCCCTCTTCGCGCCGGCCAAAACCGCCGCGGCCGCGGCCGGAAAATCCGCCGCCGGCCTTTTGGCCGTCCGATCGCGGCCCGCGATTGGCGCCAAAACCGCGCCCCCGATTGCCATGGCCGAACGCCGACCTGCCCGCCGGCCTCGCCGCCGCGCTCGCCGATCCCTGATTTTTTTGAATTGTTTGCTGTGATGCTTCCATAATAATAAACTTAAAGCGTAAAGCGAAAAGTGTAAAGCAGAAACGCGTATTTTTGTTTTAAGTTTTTAGATTTCAGCTTTACGCTTTCAACTTTACGCTTTGCGCTTTTAGTTTTGCGCTTTTTTAAAATTCCAGTCCGCCTTTGCGCGCGCCTTCGGCCAAGCTTTTAACCCGGCCATGATAACGATAACCGCCGCGATCAAACACCGCCTTGGCGGTTTTCAAATCCTTGGCCTTTTGGGCGATAATTTCACCCACCAAAAATGCGGCCTTAATCTTGGTTGACGATTTTTCTTTTAATTCTTTTGGCTTCGTCTCTTTTTTAATGTTGTCGTTTAATTTCAAATCATCGGCCGCCGCCAAAGTCCTTTGGTTTTGGTCGTCAATCAACTGCGCGAAAATATGGCGATTTGACCGAAAAACGCATAACCTCGGCCGCGCCGCGGTCCCAACGACTCTGGCCCGCACCCGGCGATGCCGGTCGGATCTCTTTTGCGATTTATGCTTAGTCTTGTTGCTGATGTTCATCGAAATTAATTTAAAGCGTAAAGCGAAAAGTTTAAAGTAGAAATGCGGATTGCATTTTTGCTTTGCGCTTTGCGCTTTTAACTTTGCGCTTTTTATTTGGCTCCGGTCGCGGCTTTTTTGCCCACCTTTCGGCGAACTTTCTCGCCAACATAACGGATACCCTTTCCCTTGTAAGGTTCCGGCGGACGAACTCGGCGAACTTGCGCCGCCACGCGGGAAACCGTTTCCTTATCGCTTCCGGAAATCGTAATGATATTTTTTTCAACTTTAAACGCTACCCCCGATTCGGCCTCGATTGAAACCGGATGGCTAAACCCCATGCTCAAAACCAAATTCTTGCCTTCAAGAACCGCCCGATAACCGATACCTTCGATCTGCAATTGTTTGGAAAAATCCGCCACGACTCCGGCAATCATATTGGCCAAGTGCTGGCGCGCCGTCCCCCACATCGCGCGCGCGACCTTGCTGTCATCTTTTGGCGACACGACAAGCTGTCCTCCTTCCGCTTTAATCGAAACTTCGGCGCCAAAAAACCGCGCCGCTTCGCCTTTCGGTCCTTTAACCTTAACATTCGCGTCTTCAATCGACACTTGGACTCCTGCCGGTATTTCAATTGGTTTTTTTCCGATCCTGCTCATAATAATAAACTTAAAGCGTAAGGCGAAAAGTGTAAAGTAAAAATCCGAATTCGCATTTTTACTTTGCGCTTTGCGCTTTTAGTTTTGCGCTTTTTACCAGATTTCGCAAATCATTTCGCCGCCGATATTTTGCTTTTTCGCGTCATATTCGGTCATCAAACCCTTTGACGTGGAAATAATGCCGATTCCATGCCCTTGTTTCACCCGCTTGATATCGCTGGCCGCCAAGTAAATCCTTTGCCCCGGCTTGGAAATTTTTTTGGCTCCGGCAACCGCGGGAATTTTATCGGTATATTTAAGCTCAATCTCCAAGAAAGGCCATGCTTTGGCGTTTTTTTTTAACTTGCGGCTTTTCTTTTCCACGCCCGCCAAAAAACCCTTCCTTTCCATAATCTTGGCGATGTCATATTTCAAGCGGGTGTAAGGAACCGCCACCGCCGATTTGGCGACCGCCTGGGCATTCTTGATGGCGACTAACATATTTGCGACTGTATCCATAATAATAAACTTAAAGTGTAAAGCGAAAAGTGTAAAGTAAAAATCCGAATTCGCA
This sequence comes from Patescibacteria group bacterium, assembly GCA_034678605.1. Taxonomy (GTDB): domain Bacteria; phylum Patescibacteriota; class Minisyncoccia; order Minisyncoccales; family UBA5738; genus UBA5738. The sequence continues at coordinate 8,982 of JAXDBQ010000019.1, forward strand.
TTTTTACTTTGCGCTTTGCGCTTTTAGTTTTGCGCTTTTTACCAGCTGCTTTTGGTCACTCCCGGGATCAAACCCTTGTTGGCCGCCTCGCGAAAACATATCCGGCAAAGTCCGAATTTTCTCATAAAACCATGCTTGCGGCCGCAACGGAAACACCGGCGCACCGTTCTCGACTTATATTTCGGAGTTCTGTTTGATTTTGCGATTTGCGCTTTTGTAGCCATAAAAATACTTGATTTAAGATTTAAGATTTAAGATTTAAGAATAAAATTCGAATTTCGCGTTCATTCATAAATCATAAATCTTAAATCTGTATTTTTCTTTTTTTACGCTTCTTTGATGGGAAATCCCAAAAGTTTAAACAATGCCACGGCTTCTTGGCGATTTTTGGCCGTAGTAACCACGGTAATCTCAAAACTGAAAATAAAATTTATTTTTTCGGGCGATATTTCCAAAAACGCGATATGCTCTTTGATGCCAAAAGTCAAATTGCCGGCCTGATCAATCCCCTTGGCGGGAATTCCCTGAAAATCACGCGATCGCGGCAACGCCACCGTGACCACCCTTTCCAAAAAATCATACATCCGCCGGCGGCGCAATGTCGCCTTGGCGCCGATATTCTGCCCTTCGCGGATCTTGAAGCTGGAAATTGAATTTTTCGCTTGCGTGATCACCGCGCGCTGGCCGCAAATTTGCGTGAGATCGCGCGCCACCGCTTCGGCGATCTTTTTTTGCTCGTCTTTGGTCTTGCCCGAAACCAATCTTCCAAAACCGCAATTCACCACCGCTTTTTCAACGCGCGGCGCTTCCATCTCGTTGCGGTAGCCGAACTCTTTCATTAATGCCGGCAACGCCTCCTTTTTGTATTTTTCGTATAAATAAGCCATGAATAAACTTCAAGCGTAAAGCGAAAAGTGTAAAGCAGAAACGCGTATTTTTGCTTTAAGCTTTTCGCTTTTAGCTTTACGCTTTCAACTTTGCGCTTTGCGCTTTGCACCTTGCGCTTTCTATATTTCGGTTTGGCATTTTTTGCAAACGCGCGCGGTTTTTTTGCCCTCTCCTTTTTGGCCGATAATCATTTTATATCCCACCCGGACCGCTTTGCCGCACTTGGGGCAAATCAATTTCACATTGGAAATATCAATCGGCTTGGGCAAAGACACAATTTGGCCTTTTTGCCCGCGCTGGCGCGGTTTTTGGCTTTTTTTGGCGATATTCACTCCATCAACCACGATTCGGCCCAAACTCGGCAAAGATTTAATAACCTTGCCGGTCTTGGCCCGGTCCTTTCCCGATATCACCAACACATTGTCGCCTTTAATAATCTTCATGAATAAACTTAAAGCGTAAAGCGAAAAGTGTAAAGCAGAAACGCGTATTTTCGCTTTAAGCTTTTCGCTTCTAGCTTTACGCTTTCAACTTTGCGCTTTGCGCTTTTAATTTTGCGCTTCTAAACAAGCTCTTCGGCCAAGGCCGCGATCTTGTCGTATCCTTTTTCTTTTATCTCTTTGGCCACCGGTCCGAATATGCGGCCGCCCTTCGGTTCCATTGTTTTTCCTTCCAAAACCACGCATGCGTTATCGTCAAACCTCACATAAGTGCCATCGGTCCGCTTATATTCTTTTCTTTGCCGGATCACCACCACTCTGACCTTATCGTGTTTTTTAACCGCTTTGCGCGGCTCGGCCTCCTTGACCGCCGCCATCAGCACATCTCCCACCGCGGCATACCGGCGGCCGGTGCCTCCGGCGACATGAAAGCATTGCACTATCCTGGCTCCGGTGTTATCCGCCACTTTTAAAATTGTTCTTAATTGGATCATGGAAAATCTATAAAGACTTAAAAAGATTTAAAACATTGAATCGCGCACCTAATTGATATACTATAAAATTCAAAAAAATGCAATGCGGCGATTATCCGGCGTCTTTTGGCGCTTCATTATTTTCCGCGGCCGCCGGCGCGCCGATTTTTTTAATCGCCTTCCAACGCTTATCGGCCGACATCGGCCGGCACTCTTCGATCACCACCATGTCTCCCACCCGATATTCTCCGGCCGCGCAATGCGCTTTGTATTTCTTGCTCACGCGGTAGCGTTTATGGTATTTTGGATGTTCTTTTGTCCGATCAACCAAAACCACCACGGTTTTGGACATTTTATCGGACACGACTTTTCCGGTTAATTGATGCTTCATGTTTCAAATTAAAAAATAAAAATGAAAAGTTAAAAATTGAATTTGATAATTTTTAATTTTTGATTTTCGTTTTTCCTTTTTCGTTCTCTGTTTTTAATTATTTTGAATTACGAAACGCTTTGTATTTTGCATTTTGGGGTCTAACCCCCGTGTACTCGCGGGCGGTTAGACCCCGACAAAAGCATTTTAATTTATAGTTTCGTAATTCAAGGTAATTATATTTTTTCCACAACCGCGCCTTCATTCAATATCGTTTTTACGCGCGCGATATCCAATTTCGCCTGGCGGATTTCTTTTAAATTTTTCACCTTCCCGCCCGAAAGATCAAACCGCGATTCGGCCAGCTTGGCCAATCGTTCTTCCAATATCGCGGCCAGTTCAATTTTGTTTTTTTGCCTCAATTCGGTTATTTTCATTGTCTTTTGTCTGTCGTTTTAAAAATTAAAAAACCTGCAATTCGTTTTTAATGAATCTGGCTTTGATCGGCAACTTATCGCCCGCCTTTTCCAACGCCTCGCGCGCCAAACTTTCTTTAACGCCATCCAATTCAAACATAATCCTTCCGGGCTTAACCACGAAAACATAATGATCCACGCCCCCCTTGCCGCCTCCCAACGGCACTTCTTCGCCTTTGCTGGTGACCGGTTTATCCGGGAAAATTCTGATCCACAATTTTCCGCCTTTCTTCAAATATCGCAAAATCGCCCGCCGCCCGGCTTCAATCTGGCGCGAAGTAATCCATTTTTCTTCCATCGCTTTCAACCCATAACTGCCATAATTCAATTCGGCGCCGCGTTGCGCGACACCCAAACCGCGCCGCCGCCCCTTTTGCCATTTGCGATGTTTCACTTTTTTGGGCATCAATAAAGACATGATAATAAACTTAATAGTGTAAAGCGAAAAGTGTAAAGCAGAGATTCAAATTCGTATTTTTACTTTACGCCTTGCGCTTTTAATTTTACGCTTTTTTAGATTTTTTCTCCCTTATAAACCCAAACTTTAATGCCGATCACCCCATAGGTGCAATGGGCTTCGGTCAAGGCATAATCGATATCGGCTCTGATGGTTTGCCGCGGCAAACGCCCCTTGCCAAGCCACGCCGTGCGCGCGATCTCCACGCCGTTCAAGCGTCCGGCAACTTGCACCCTCACCCCCTGCACGCCGCGCGACCCCATGGATTTTTCGATCGACTGCTTCAAGACCTTCAGATAAGGCATTCTTTTCTCGATTTGCGCGGCGATCGATTGCCCGATATAGGCCGCCGACGCCCAAGGATCGGCGATTTCCTTGATTTCCACCCTCACTTCATCATTATTTTTTTGATTTTTAATCGCCGACTGCCGAGGCCGAGAAACAATCTTTTGCAATTTTTTTCTCATTTCTTCAATGCCTTGGCCCTGGCGGCCGATTATAAGTCCCGGGCGCACGCACGATATCGCCACGTTAATCTTGCCCGGAAAACGATCAATTTCGACTTCAGAAATGCCAACGCCGGCCAAACGTTTCCAAATGAATTCGCGAATCATAAAATCCTGAGCCAACAACTTGGGAAATTTTTTGCCGTAATAACCGCGAGAATGCCAATCGGCCGCGCTTTTAATCCTGAATGATTTTGGGTGAACCTTGTGAGCCATGTTTCAAATTTAAAAATAAAAATGAAAAGTTAAAAATTGAATTTGATAATTTTTAATTTTTGATTTTCGTTTTTCCTTTTTCTTTTTTAATTTTTAATTTATCGCTTGCCGGCGTCTCTTTTCTGTCCAATGTTAAAGTAATGTGGGAAGTCCTTTTTTCGATTCGATCGGCGCGGCCGCGCGACCGCGGGTAAACGCGCTTTTGCATCGGCCCGTCATCAACCGCGATCTTGGCAACAAGCAAATCGCCCGTTTCCATATTGTGATCGTTTTTGGCCGCGGCCAACGCCGATCGCAGTAATTTCAACAAAGGCAAAGCGGACTTTTTGGGAGTAAATCGCAAAATCGCCTCGGCTTCTTGGGCATTTTTATACCGGATCAAATCGGCCGCCAAACGCATCTTGCGCGCCGTGATCTTCAATTGTCTGAGTTTAACCGTGATGGCCATGTTCCAAATTAAAAAGTAAAAATGAAAAGTTAAAAATTGAATTTGATAATTTTTAATTTTTGATTTTCGTTTTTCCTTTTTCGTTCTCTGTTTTTAATTATTTCTTGGAGGCGGATTTGCTCGCGGACGCCGCCCCGGATGAAGCCTGTTTGGCTTCCAAATCTTTTTGCATTTTGCCGCCGTGGCGATGAAATTTCGTCGTGGGCGAAAATTCCCCCAGCTTGTGCCCGACCATATCTTCGCTTGGTTTCACCGAAATGAATTCCTTGCCGTTGTGCACCAAAAATGTCATTCCGATCATTTCCGGCACGATCGTGCTGCGGCGCGACCAAGTCTTGACGGCGTTCTTGCCGCCTTGACGCACTTTTTCCATTAATTTTTCGTCCACGAAAGGACCTTTCTTCAAACTCCGTGCCATAATAATAAACTTAAAGCGTAAAGCGAAAAGTGTAAAGCAGGAATGCGGATTTGCATTTTTGTTTTACGCTTTACGCTTTTAGTTTTGCGCTTTTCTTATTTGCTTCGTCTTTTGACGATCATTTTGCTGGTCCATTTGCGAGGGTTGCGCGTTCGCACTCCCATGGCCGGCTTGCCCCACGGAGTTTTGGCGTGGCGCAAACCAATGCCGGTCCGGCCTTCTCCGCCGCCATGCGGATGATCGCAAGGATTCATCACCGACCCGCGCACCGTGGGCCGCCAACCCTTGCGGCGCATCGCGCCGGCGCGCCGATAATTTTCAAATCGATATTCCGGATGCGATATCTTGCCAATCATCGCGAAACATTCCGCCGACACCCTTCTAATTTCTTTTGAAGGCATTTGCAAATGCGCGAATCCGCCGTCAATGGCCATAAGTTTGGCGCATGATCCGGCCGATCGCGCCATTCGGCCGCCCTTTCCCGCTTCCAATTCAATATTTGAAATTTCAGTTCCCACCGGCACATTTTTCAACGCCACGCGATTGCCGGTTTTTATCGCGGCATCCGCGGCGCAAACAACCCCGTCACCCACCGCCAAGCCGTCCGCGGCCAAAATATAACGCCGGCGGCCATCCGCGTATTGGATTAAAGCCAAATAAGCGGTGCGGTTCGGATCGTATTCCAGTGCGACCACCTTGCCCGCGGTTCCGAGATTTTCTTGGCCGAAATCAACCACGCGATACATTTTTTTGACGCCGCCGCCTCGATGACGCACCGTGATCCGTCCCGAAAAATTCCGCCCGGCTTTGCTTTTCAGCGGCTTCAACAAATGCTTTTCCGGCCTTTTTTTGCTCAAAATGGATTTCATAAAAACTTAAAGTGTAAAGCGAAAAGTGTAAAGTAAAAATCTGAATTCGTATTTTTGCTTTACGCTTTGCGCTTTTAGTTTTGCGCTTTTTTATTTGGGCATCACTTCAATGGTTTGCCCCTTCTTTATCTTCACCACCGCCTTGCGATAACCGGGCTCAACGGCGATTCCCCGGCCGCGCCGCTTGCGCTTTCCCGGGATATTAATCATGTTGGTTTTTAACACCTTGACCCCGTAATAGTTTTCAACCGCGGACTTCACTTCATTTTTATTCGCCCTTGCCTCCACCAAAAAAACATACCGATTATGATTTTGAGCCGCGTTGGCGGATTTTTCCGTCACGCAAGCGCGCTTTAAAACCCGCGCGGCCATTCCGGCCCGGCGACTTTTTTTGGTTTCATCCGCGGATTTGGCCGGCAAAATTCCCGCGGTCTTTTTCGAGTCTTGCCCGCTTTTTTTGTCTTCTTTTTTAAAAATATCGGTAATGGCCATGTTCCAAATTAAAAAGTAAAAATGAAAAGTTAAAAATTGAATTTGATAATTTTTAATTTTTGATTTTCGTTTTTCCTTTTTCGTTCTCAGTTTTTAATTATTTCTTGGCGGCCTTTTTCGCGGGCTTCGCGGCCCGTTTCTTGTCGTTCTTTTTATCATCGGCCGATTTTATTTCGTTGGCGGGAATTTTTTCAATGGCCGCGGCCGGCATAATCAAGCATTTGCAATTTAATAAATCCAAAACATTTAATTTGGCCGCTTCAATCGTTTTGAGCGCTTCAAGGTTGCGGCCGGCCAAAACCGCGTTTTTTTCGTATTCCGGCAACGCGATCAACGTCTTGCCTTTTTCAAAATTGGAATTCAATTTTTTGGCAACTTCCAAGATCGCCGCCATCTTTTTGGTTTTTGGCTCGTCGATATCCAGTTTATCCAACAACAACAGCATATTTTGCGCAGCTTTGGCCGATAAAACCATCGCCAGCGCCTTGCGTCTCATTTTTTTGTTAATCTTGCCGCCATAAATTTTGTCTTTCGTCGGTCCAAAAACCACGCCGCCGTGCCGCCATTGCGGCGCTCGAATCGAGCCCTGGCGCGACCGGCCGGTTCCTTTTTGCCGCCAAGGTTTTTTGCCGCCGCCGGAAACTTCTCCCCGGCCCTTGGCGTTGGCCGTGCTTTGCCGCGAATTATTCATCTGCGTCGTCGCCACCTGATAAACCAAATCCGGATTGATCTTGACTTCAAATAATTCTTCGGGCAATTCGATCGTTCCCGCTTCTTGGCCTTTTTGATTGTAAGTCGTGAATTCCATGATAAACTTAAAGCGTAAAGCGAAAAGTGTAAAGTAAAAATGCGGATCCGTATTTTTGTTTTACGCTTTGCGCTTTTCGTTTCGCGCTTTCTACCCTCGTATTTCCAATAATGTTCCCTTGTGCCCCGGCACCGCGCCGCGCACCGCCATGATATTATTTTTCGCGTCAACGGCAACAACCTTGGCATTCCTCACGGTCACCCGCTGCCCCCCCATCCGTCCGGGCATCTTGCGGCCCTTGCGGATCGACGCGCCGCCCATGCCGACAGAACCAACATTGCGCAATTCATGCTTGGTGCCGTGCGTGCAAGAATGCCGCCCTTTGAACCCGTGTTTTTTCACCGCCCCCTGAAATCCCTTGCCTTTGGTCAAACCCGAAATTCGAACCCTATCGCCTTCCTGAAAAATTTCAACTTTAATTTCATCATTTGCCTTAAAAGCGCCGTCGTCGTCAACGCGAAATTCTTTTAAATCGCGGTAGGGCTTGGCCGCTTGGTTTTTCCCCGCCCGCCGGGCCGCGATCCGATCATAGCCGATCTGAACCGACTTATAGCCGTCGGCTTTTTCGGTTTTGGCCTGCGTCACCGCGCACGGACCGGCCGCGATCAAAGTCACCGGCACTCGTTTGCCGTCAAGATCAAAGGTTTCGGTCATTCCGATTTTTTTTCCCAATATGAATTTCATAACTCAAATTTAATCGCGAAAAACAAGGCAATAGAAAACCGGGGCATAGCCCGGCTTTCGATACGGCTATTATCAAATGATTTATCTCTTCAAAAAATAAAATCCAAAAATCCTTACATTTTTATCTCGATATCAACGCCGGCCGGCAAAGTCAAATTTCTCAACGAATCGATCACTTTCGGAGTCGGGCCCACGATATCCAACAGGCGCTTGTGCACGCGGATTTCAAACTGTTCGCGCGCGTCTTTGTGGACGAATGTGGAACGGTTCACCGTGTATTTGTGGATCTCTATCGGCAACGGTATCGGCCCCAAAATCTCAACGCCGTAACGGCTGATGGTTTCGATGATCTGTTTGGTGCAGCTATCGATCACCTTGTGGTCGTAGGCGCGCAATTTGATCCGCAATTTCGGCCGCGCCGCTTCCTTCATATCTTTGGTTTTCTTGATTGTCGTTGATGCCATTTGACTGCAATTCCATTTTTCGGCGATGCCTTTGGAATTTTTTTTAAAATTACTTAACGATCTTGGTCACCACTCCCGCGCCCACGGTTTTGCCGCCTTCCCGAATGGCGAATTTTGATTTTTCTTCCAGCGCAATCGGGCTGATCAATTTAACATTGAATGTCACCGTGTCGCCGGGCATCACCATCTCAACTCCCGGATTCAAAGTTACCTCGCCGGTAACATCGCATGTGCGCACATAAAACTGCGGCTTGTATCCCGAGAAGAACGGAGTGTGGCGGCCGCCTTCTTCTTTCGTTAAAATATAAACTTCGGAAGTGAATTCGGTGTGCGGAGTGATCGAACCGGTCTTGGCCAGCACCTGGCCGCGCTCCACGTCTTCTTTTTTCAAGCCGCGCAACAAAATTCCCACGTTATCGCCCGCGCGGCCTTCGTCCAAAATTTTCTGAAACATTTCGATCGAAACCGCGGTGGTCTTGCCCGTGGGCTTAATTCCCACCAATTCAACTTCTTCGTTGGCATGCACTATGCCGCGTTCAATGCGGCCCGTCGCCACCGTGCCGCGGCCGGCAATCGAGAACACATCTTCCACCGCCATCAAAAACGGCTTTTCGGTATCGCGCACCGGTTCGGGAATATATTCGTCAACCTTGTCCATCAATTCCAACACTTGCTTGACCGCCGGATCATCCGCGGTTTTACCTTCCAAGGCCTTTAGGGCCGACCCGCGCACAAACGGAATCTCATCGCCGGGGAAATGATATTTTTTCAGCAATTCGCGCACTTCGGATTCAACCAAGTCAATCATTTCCGGATCATCAACCATATCGCACTTGTTCAAGAACACCACCATGGCCGGCAAACCAACCTGATGCGCCAGCAAAATGTGTTCGCGGGTTTGAGGCATCGCGCCATCCGCGGCCGAAACCACCAAAATACCGCCATCCATCTGGGCCGCGCCCGTGATCATATTTTTGATGTAATCGGCATGGCCCGGACAATCGATATGAGCGTAATGGCGCTTTTCGGTTTCGTATTCCAAATGCGCGATGTTGATGGTCACGCCGCGCTGCTTTTCTTCCGGCGCCGCATCGATTTGATCGATTGATTTCATCGTCACCTTGTTGCCCTTCAAGCCAAGCGAATGCAAAATCGCCGCGCTCAAAGTGGTTTTGCCATGGTCGACATGGCCGATGGTGCCGATATTCAAATGCGACTTGCCTCTGACGAACTTTTCTTTTTCTGCCATAGGTTTTTATTTATTTTAATAATGAGACGAAAATAACAACAATTATATATTACTTATTTTCCGGAAAAAGTCAAATCCGAAAAGTTTAAAGCGCAAAACGAAAAGTGTAAAATAAAAATTCTAATCTAATTTTTTACTTTACGCTTTAAACTTTTTGCATTCTTGCTTTAAACTTTGTACTTTCCGCATTCTTGCTTTACGCTTTGCGCTTTTAACTTTACGCTATTTTATTTGCGTTTTCCCGAAGCCACTTCCTGCGCGATATGCGCGGGGGCCTCTTCATAATGATCGAATTCCATCGTAAATGTTCCCCGGCCTTGAGTGAGCGACCGCAAATTCGTGGCATAACCAAACATCTCCGCCAGCGGCACTTTCACGTTGATGATCTTGGATTCCATTTGATCCTGGGTATCCTCGATCTTTCCCCGCCGCGACGACAAATCGCCGATAACATCGCCAAAAAATTCCGCCGGAATGGTCACTTCCAATTTCATGATCGGCTCCAGCAAAATGGGGCTGGCTTTGCGCGCCGCGGCTTGCAACGCCATCGAACCGGCGATCTTAAACGCCATCTCCGACGAATCAACCTCATGAAACGAACCGTCATACAAAGTCGCTTTCATATCAACCATGGGATAACCGGCCACCACGCCTTTTTCCATCGCTTCCTCCACGCCCTTTTGCGTCGGCTTGATATATTCCTTGGGAATTACGCCGCCCTTGATTTCGTCAACAAATTCAAATCCTTGGCCGCGTTCTTTGGGTTCCAAGCGGATCCACACATCGCCATATTGACCCCGGCCGCCGGATTGCTTCACGAATTTGCCTTGCGCTTCGGAATTGCCTTTAATTGTTTCTTTATACGCCACCTGCGGCCGGCCCACATCGGCTTCAACTTTGAATTCCCGCCTCATGCGATTCACGAGAATGTCCAAATGCAATTCGCCCATGCCGCCGATCACCATTTCATTGGTTTCCTCATCGGTTTTCACGCGGAAAGTCGGATCTTCGTCGGAAAGTTTTTTAAGCGCGAATCCCATCTTCTCCTGATCGGCCTTGGTTTTGGGCTCGATGCGAATGAAAATTACCGGCTCCGGGAACGAGATCTTTTCCAAAACGATGGGATTGTTTTCGTCGCACAAAGTGTGGCCCGTGGAAGTGTTCTTCAGGCCCACGGTGGCGGCAATATCGCCGGCGCACACATCATCGATCTCTTTGCGGTCATTGGAATACATCCGCAGCAAACGGCCGATCCGCTCTTTTTCGCCGGTGGCCGTATTAAGCGCGTAGGATCCCTTCTTCAAAATTCCGGAATATACCCGAAAAAACGTCAATGTCCCAACATAAGGATCGGCCGCCACTTTAAACGCCAAGGCCGTAAACGGCTCATTGTCATCGGGCTTTCGCAAAAGTTCGCCCTCGCCGCGCAATTCCATTCCCTTCACCGGCGGCAAATCGATCGGGCTGGGCAAATAATAGCAAACCGCGTCCAAAACCGGCTGCACGCCGGTGTTTTTCAACGACGAACCATAAAAAACCGGAATGATGTTGCCTTTGATCGTGGCCTGGCGCAACACCCGGCGCAAATCATCAAGCGAGATCTCTTCGCCGCCCAAGTATTTATTCATCAGATCCTCGTCTTCGGCGACGATCTTTTCCACCAATTTGGCGCGCCAATCTTTGGCGGCTTCCAGCATATCGGCGGGAATTTCTTCTTCAACCACATCCTGGCCATTGTTGCCATGAAATCGCAAAGCCTTCATTTTCAACAAATCGACCACGCCGTCCAATTTGTCTTCTTCGCCGATCGGAATATTTGCCGCCACGGCATTGGGATTTAATTTTTTCCAAATCGATTGCAAGCTTCGCTCAAAACTGGCGCCGGTTCGATCCATCTTATTGATAAAACAAATGCGCGGCACTCCGAATTTATCGGCCTGGCGCCACACGGTTTCGGATTGCGGCTGAACCCCGGCCACGCCGTCAAAAACCACCACCGCGCCGTCCAAAACACGCAAAGCGCGCTGGACTTCGGCGGTAAAATCAATGTGTCCGGGGGTATCGATGATGTTAAAACGATGTTCGTTGGTTTTTTGCTTGCTTAAATATTCGCCCGGCGACCAAAAACAAGTTGTCGCCGCCGAAGTGATCGTGATGCCCCGCTCGCGCTCCTGCGCCATCCAATCCATGATCGCCGCGCCTTCGTGCACTTCGCCGATCTTGTGCGACAAGCCGGTGTAAAACAAAATGCGCTCGGAAGTGGTGGTTTTGCCGGCATCAATATGGGCGATCACGCCGAAATTACGATATTTTTCAATGGGAGCCTGACGAGGCATAAATTTCTAAATCCGAATATCGAATATCGAAATTCGAAACAATATCAAAATTCAAATTTTCGAATTTTCAAAACAAAATCATTTAATTTGTTTTAAATATTCGAATTTTGAACATTCGAATTTGTTTCGATATTCGAAATTCGTATTTCGATATTTTTTTACTTTGGTTTGCAAACTAAAACGCTAAAGAGCCGGCACACCTTTAGCGTTTTGGGAAACATTTTTAGAATTTAAAGTGTGCGAACGCGCGGTTGGCTTCGGCCATGCGATGGGTGTCTTCCTTTTTTTTGATGGCCACCCCGGTGTTGTTGGCCGCCCCCATCAGCTCTTCGGCCAACTTGACCTTCATCGGCTGGCCTTTCTTTTTGCGCGCCGATTCCAACAGCCAGCGCACCGCCAATGCCGCGCCTCGTTCTTTGACCACGGGCTTGGGCACTTGATAGGTCGCGCCGCCCACCCGTTGGGACTTCACTTCCAGCAACGGCCGGGCATTCTCCAAAGCCAAATCAAAAACCTCCCGCGGATCTTTGCCGGTTTTTTCTTTCATAATGTCCAGCGCGCCATAGACGATCTTTTTGGCGGCGTTTTTTTTGCCCTTCTTCATTATGTGATTGATGATCCGGGCGATCGCCACGCTGTTGTAGATCGGGTCGGGTTGGATTTCTTTTTTAACGATTTTTGTGCGAGACATTGAAATTCTTGATTTAAGATTTATGATTTATGATTTAAGAATTAAAACCCAATCGCATTTTCGCATTATTCTTAAATCTTAAATCTTAAATCTTTATTCAGTGATTTTACTTGGGTTTCTTCACGCCGTACTTCGAGCGTTCCTGGCGCCGTTTTTCCACGCCGGTGGTGTCAAGCTTGCCGCGCACGATATGATAGCGCACGCCCGGGAGGTCTTTCACGCGGCCGCCGCGGATCAGCACGATCGAATGCTCCTGCAATTTGTGGCCCTCGCCCGGAATATAGGCGGTCACTTCCATACCGTTGGTCAATTTCACGCGCGCCACTTTGCGCAACGCCGAATTCGGTTTTTTCGGGGTCGAGGTGAACACCTTGGTGCAAATGCCCCGCTTTAACGGCGACGGATAGTTGCGCGGCCGGTTCTTGAGCGCGTTGAAGCCGAAAGTGAGCGCCGGCGACTTGGTCTTGTGCGCCCGCTTGGGACGCTTGTGCTTTATCAATTGATGAATGGTGGCCATGGGAATAGTAATGAGTAATTAGTTGATGAGTGATGAGTTGATGAGTTTGATGAGTGATGAGAAAATACAAATGCAAATGCAAAATAAAAACTCATTTGAAACATTAAATTCCAAACAAAGTATTTTTATCACAAAAAAAAATAAAAGTCAATCCGGTAGAATAATTTGGAACGCGCGAAGCGCGATTTTTATCCCGCCTCCGCCATTTTCCAACCTATTCAAACATTATCATTGCGTTGTCCTGACTAACAATTTTGATAAAATATACCGGCGGGATAAATTACAAATTTCTCTACCGGATCAAACCGGCCAAAAATAAAAGTCAAACCAATCGACGGATTATTTATCCCTCAACCCAGCTTGACTCTTCATGCGTATATAATCTTTCCCATACATACAACTGCCCACCAAAACGCCAGCCAACCCAACGCTTCCAGATTCACCCCTAGTACCTCCATCTTTTCACTTCCGCGATTCACCAATATCCAGTATCTTTGTGGTGGCAATAAATATAATAAGCGCTATGTGCCGCCCACAAAAACAGCCACAATAAAAAAATGGAAAGAACTATAAACCCATTAGTCAAATAATCCATAATTCTATCCTCCTTGTTTTCTTTAATTTATTTTATAGCACATTTAGCAAAATTAAAAAGTGTGTCGAGGTTTCACCTCGACACACTTTGTGGAAAAACCAATATGCCATTTCATATTTCAATTTCGATATCTTTGGCGATTTTGCGGACAGGTTTTCCATAACGCTTTTCAATATCCTTTTGCTCCGCTTTTCCCGCGAACGGCAAAAGCGAAGCGC
>JAXDBQ010000020.1:0-59200 GCA_034678605.1 Patescibacteria group bacterium
AAATTTTGCAAAATTTACGAGAATGATGCTTGTTTGCATTGGTCAACAACGATTTCTTGCCCCGCGGGCCAATCCTGCGCGAACGGCGTTTGTTTTCTTTGTGTGCCTCAAACGATCTCGGGATGTAAAGTATGCAATCTTAACGGCGACGCGGGGGTTGATGATAATTCCAAGTGCGCCGCCAATCAAAAATGCTCGAACGGCGCTTGCACGAACACGACGCCCGCCTGCGCCAACGAATGCTCATCAACCGGCGCCAAGCAGTGTTCGGGCAACGGCATCCAAACCTGCGGCAACTACGATACCGATGTTTGCTTGGAATGGTCAACGGCCGTGGCTTGCGGCGCCAATCAAACCTGCCAAAATGGAAGTTGCGCCAACACCTGCAACGCAAATTCCTATAAAAGCTGTTATAACGGCGATGTCTACTGGTATGATTCCTGCGGCGCGCGCGGCGCGCTCTATGACGATTGCACCAGCCAAGAATCCTGCACCGCCCAAGGAACCTGCTCGTCGGCAATCGTGACCAAAAAATCAAACGGCAGCGCCTGCACCTATAACTGGGAATGCGCCTCGGGGAATTGCGAACTGGATCCCTATCAATGGTGCTCCACAGATTGCTCGCGGCATTGCCGTTGATCTATCCACAACTTTAAAGTCATGAACAAACCCCGATTCGGGGGTTTTGTTTTTTTGCAACCGGACCGATTTCGTGTTTAAATGATTAAGCGATCGAACAATTGCGTTTTTTAATGTTTTCATTTTTTCGTGTTTATATGATTTAATGATTCGATGATTATATGATTAAATGTTTATATGACTTATTTCCTTCAGGTTTTCGGATGCCAGATGAACCGGTCGGACAGCGAACGGATTGCCGCGTTGTTTGAATCGCTCGGCCTGTCGCCGGCCGATAAAATGGAAAATGCCGATATCGCGGCAGTGGTGATGTGCTCGGTGCGCCAAATGGCCGCCGACCGGGTTTTTGGCTTGGAGCAAAAATTCAAGCAAATCAAAAAAAAGGGCTCAAAATTCAAAACAATTTTAACCGGATGCGTGGTGGAAAGCGACAAACCTCGCTTTACCAAGATTTTTGATCATGTCCTTGATATAAAAACCTTAAACGATTGGCCGCGAATTTTAAATCTCGGCGCAAGTTTGCGGGGGTTAAACCCCCGCGACATTGCGAATAATGATTATTTTCACATTTTACCAAAACAAAGTTCAAAATTCAGCGCGCTGGTGCCGATTTCCAAAGGTTGCGACAATTATTGCGCCTATTGCGTGGTTCCCTATACCCGCGGGCCGCTGGTTTCCCGGCCGGCAAAAGATATTTTGAATGAAGTTGAAACCGCGGTTAAAAACGGCGCTAAGGAAATCTGGCTGCTGGGGCAAAACGTGAACAATTACCACCACGGCAAAAACGATTTTGCCAAACTCTTGGCCGCTGTTAACGATATCGAAGGCGATTTTTGGATCCGCTTCACCTCGCCGCACCCAAAGGACTTTGACGATAAAACCGTTGAAACCATGGCCAAATGCGCAAAAGTCACGCCGTACCTCAATTTGCCCGTCCAAAGCGGCGATAATGCCGTTTTAAAGGCAATGAAGAGGCCGTACACCGTGGCCGCGTATAAAAAATTGGTAAAAAAAATCCGCCAAACATTTAAAAAATACCGCACGGGTTTGGAAAAACAAGTGGCCATCTCCACCGACGTGATCGTGGGTTTCCCGGGCGAAACCAAAGCGCAATTCCAAAACACCGCCAAAATATTCAAACTGGCAAAATACGACATGGCCTATATCGCTCAATATTCAAAACGCAGCGGCACGGCCGCGGCCAAATTGGACGATAATGTACCATCAACCGAAAAAAAACGCCGCGAAAACGCAATCAATGATATTGTGAAAATCACGGCGATGAGCCATAATAAAAAATATGTCGGCAAAACCGCCGCGGTTTTGGTTGACATTGTTAAAGGTAAATTCGCTTTTGGAAAAACCCGAAGCTATAAAACCGTAAAATTCCCGATCGGCCGCGCCGCCATCAAGCCCGGCAATATTGTCAACGCCAAGATCATCACAGCAATGCCATTTGGCCTTGAAGGAGAGATGATTTAAGATTTAAGATTTAAGATTTAAGATTTAAGATTTAAGATTTAAGATCATAAATCATATATCCTAAATCTTAAATCATGGCCAACAAAAAAAATCAAGTAAATGGACAATAAACAAAAAAAGCAAAACGCTGACAAACTAATCGTGATCGTGGGCCCCAACGCTTCCGGCAAATCCGCGCTGGCGGTGGCCATTGCCAAAAAATTTCATGGCCAGGTGGTTTCGGCCGATTCGCGCCAGGTCTATAAAGGCATGAACATCGGCTCGGGCAAGATCACCAAAAAAGAAATGGCCGGCATTCCCCACTATCTTTTGGACGTGGCCAGCCCGCGCTCGGTGTTCACGGTCACGCGCTACCGCAAGCTGGCGCTGGCCGCGGTCAAAAAGATCCAGGGATCCGGCGGCGTGCCGATCATTTGCGGCGGCACCGGCTTTTACATCCAATCGGTGGTTGACGGCACCATCATTCCCGAAGTGAAGCCCGACTGGAAGCTGCGCCGCCAGCTGGAAAAGATTCCCGCCGGCAAACTTTTTGCCATGCTCAAAAAACTCGACCCGGACCGCGCCAAAACCATCGAAGCGCAAAATCCGCGCCGCCTCATCCGCGCCATCGAGATCGTCAAAACCACCAAAAAGCCGGTGCCGGAGCTAAAAAAACAACCCCTGCCCTACAAGATCCTGATGATCGGCGTCAAAAAAAGCGACAAGGAATTAAAAAAACTCATCAAGATCCGCACCCAAAAACGGCTGGCCGCCGGCATGGTAAAAGAAATCCAAAAATTAAAAAATTCCGGATTATCCTGGAAAAAAATTGAAGATTTTGGCTTGGAATATCGCGCCGGCGCCCAATTTTTGCAAAAAAAGATCACCCGCCAACAGATGGTGGAAACCATCGAAAAAGAGGACTGGCAATACGCCAAGCGCCAAACCACCTGGTTTAACCGCGACAAACGCGTCCGCTGGATCAAAACTCCCGCCCAAGCCCTGAAACTAGCCAAAGATTACCTCTCTTCTTGATCTTTATACAAAAAAACCGCCACATTTGCCGGAAAAAAGAATTGGGTGAGGTGGTCGCACAATAGATGTATGGAGTGCAACTATGAGCACGACCACCCCGCATTAAATAATCATAAAGAACTATAACTAAGAATAGAGAGCGACGTGTTAAAGGGGAAGGGGGTATAAAGGGAGTAGCTCTTCAAAAGAGTACTCTTTCGTCGCTCTCATAAGTTTATGATACACGTTTCTATAATTTTGTCAAGACCTTGACAAAACCAAAAAACCGGCCGATCAAAACCGCCGGTTTTTGCATTTCGGGGTCTATCCCCCGCGTACTCGCGGGCGGTTAGACCCCTTCAACAGCATTTGAATTTTGAATTTAATTTCAGCAGGATTACCCCAACTTGTCCAGCAAGATCTTTTTTAAAACGTCGGGGTTGGCCCGGCCTTGGGTGGCGGCCAGAGTTTGGCCCACCAAGAACTGGAACGCGTTTTGCTTGCCCGCGGCATAATCGGCCGCGGCTTTTGGGTTTTTGGCCAAAACCTCGTCGATGATCTTGCCGATCTTGCCTTCGTCATGGATCTGGCTCAATCCCTTTTGTTCGATGATCTCGGTGGGGTCGCCGCCGTTTTGCACTAATTCCGGCAACACCGCCTTGGCGATCTTGGACGAGATTTCTTTTTTATAGATAAGGTTGATGAATTCGGCAAAATTTTCCGGCGTGGCCTTGAAATTGGCCTCGCAAAATTCCGCGCCTTTCAAGATCCCGGGCACGTCGGTAGTCAGATAATTGGCGCAAAGTCGCGCCATTGAATGGCATTGGTCATCGCTGTTGCTGCAATCGCCTTCTTCCACATTGGCCCATTCCTCCAATTCGCTCATGACCTTCTCGTAAAAATTGCCCAACTCGCGGTTAGCCACAAAAATCTCCACCGTCGCCAAATCCAACCCATAGTCAAGGATAAACCGGTTTCTTTTTTTGGCCGGCAACTCGCCGATATGACGCCGCAACCGCTCGATCTCGTCTTTGGAAATAACCAACGGCGGAATGTCGGGCTCGGGAAAATAGCGGTAATCGAACGCCTCTTCTTTTTCGCGCTGGGAAAATGTTTGGTTTTGAAACTCGTTCCAACCGCGCGTTTCCTGAATCACCTTTTGGCCGCCTTTAAGCAATTCAATCTGGCGGCCGATCTCATAGGCAACGCTGCCTTCCACCGCTCGCAATGAATTTAAATTCTTAATTTCCACTTTGGTGCCAAGTTTCTTTTTTTTGTCGGCGCCCATCGTGGCCATGCTGATGTTCACTTCCACGCGCAGTTTGCCTTTTTCCATGTCCGCATCCGAGGCGCCCAAATAACGCAAAATCAATTGCAATTCTTTCACGAATTCCCGCGCTTGGCCGGCGTTTTCGATGTCGGGCTCGGTCACCAATTCCATCAGCGGCACGCCGCCGCGGTTGAAATCAACCAACGAACTGTCGCCGCCTTCCGGATGCGCCAGCCGGCCGGTGTCCTCTTCCAAATGGACCCGGGTAATGCCGATCAATTTTTTCCCGCCCTCGCTATCGGCGTCCTTCACCTGCATGCCTCCGCCCAAGCACAGCGGCTGATCATATTGCGAAATTTGATAACCCTTGGGCAGATCGGGATAAAAATAATTTTTGCGGTCGAATTTGGAATGCTCCAACACTTTGGAACCCAGCGCCAAACCCACCAACCGCGTCAAACGGATGGCTTCGGCATTGGCCACGGGCAACGATCCCGGATGCCCCAAACACACCGGGCAAATATTGGTGTTCGGCTCTTTATCGTCGGGCCGGTTGGGACAGGCGCAAAACATTTTCGATTCGGTTTTCAATTCCGCGTGAATCTCGAGTCCAATCGTTGGTATATAGTTCATAAATTAATGTAAAAACTAAGAACCCATAACCAAAAACTTTAACTAAAATCCCCAAACTGTCGCTCAAAATACCAGCTTGGTTTTTAGTATTTTTAGTTTTTAGATATTAGATGAAGTTTTGGGTTTTGAGATATTACATTTTACATTACGCATTTTTGGCAATTAAAACGCCGTTGGACGTGCCGATGATGTCGGCGCCGGCGCGAACATAGGCGCGGGCTTCTTTGGCGGTCTTCACGTTGCCCGAGGCCTTGATGAGCAATCCGGGCGCGTTTTTGCGCATGATTTCCAAATGCCAGGCCTTTTCCTTTATCTCGCGCTCTTCCAGCGGATCTTTGCTGGTGGCGGTTTTCACGCAAATCGCCCCGGCTTGCTTGACCAGGCGCGACACCATGGCAATTTCCTTGTCGGTGAGATAGCCCGACCCGATGATCGCTTTCACAGGCAAAATTTTGCAAATCTCAGCCAAGTCCTTGTAAACATCCTCCCAGCGCTCGTGCTTGATGTCGCACAACGACGCCACCACGTCCAGCTCGTCGGCGCCATTGTTTTTGGCCGTGAGGCAGATCTGCATCCTTTCCTCGTGCGAGCTGTCGCCGATGGGCGCGTCCACCAGGCAAATCACTTTGGCCGGAAAATCCCTCAATTCATGCTTGGCCGCCTCCACCCACTGGGGATTCACGCAAATTCCCCGGAAACCGTATTGTTTGACTTCGGCGCAGGTTTTTTTGATATTCAGCAAATTGGCCTTGGGATCGATATTTGTCTGGTCGATTCGCAACGCGATCGGCAAACTTTTAACCGCGGTTTTTTTAGTTTGTTTGGTCGCCATAAAAAATGTAAAGTTTAAAAATCAAAATGGAAAATGACAATGCAAAATTGAAAAATGTCCGCATCGCGACACTTTACATTTTTAATTGTCATTTTTATTTTTGATTTTTACACTTTTAATTTTGAGAGAATATCCTCGAAAACCGCTTCTTTGTCTCGGTTGCCGTCGATCACCGCGATTTCCATCCGCTCCTTGGCCGCGGCAATGGCCTTTTGATAATTATGCGCCACTTTTCGCAAAATATCAACCTTTTCGAAAAGCTCGATGGATTTGCCGTTGGCCGCGATCCGGCGGGCGCAAACCTGCGGCGGCACATCAAGATAGATGGTGAGGTCCGGCGCCAAAAATCGCGCGTTCACTTCCGCGAGCCAATCCATATCGCAATCAACCGCGCCATAGGCCAACGACGATAAAAAATAGCGGTCGCCCACCACCATGATGCCGCTTTCAAGCGCCGGCAAAATTTCTTTTGCCAGATGGTCGGCGCGGTCCGCGGCAAACAGCAACTGCAACGCGTCCGGACCGCAGCCCCACTCGCCCGTCAATCTTTTCCGCAACAACTTGCCGATCGGAAACCCGCTGGGCTCGGAAACCGCCAGTGTTTTTTTACCGGTTTTTTCGAAATAATCCAATATCAGCGGCACCTGCGTTGACTTACCCGCGCCATCCAACCCCTCCAACACGATGAATTTCCCCGAATAGTTCATTTTAATTTTTTGAATCACGAATCGTTGCGGCAAATTTTTTGTGAAGCATTGCGGCCGCGGCCGGCGGCCGCACCGAGCAAATTTTTAGCAAAAAATTTGCGTCTTCACAAAAACATTTGCCACATAAGATCCTACTGGCGCCATAATTTTAATACCGCGCTAGTTGGCCAATGATTTCAAATTTTCTTGGAACTTGGCTTCCAAATCGGCATGAATATCCTTATGCTGTACGTCGTCATAATCTTTGTTCAGCGATTTGACCATGCCGCAAGTTTCTTTTTCCAAACAAAAGCCAACGCAATGGCACTTTGGGACAATGTGGCGTCCTAGCCAATCCAATCCCTTTTCCTGCAACAAATTTTTGATCGCGGTCACTTCTTTGATGCTGGAACGGCGCAATTCTTCTTCGGCCGTGGAGCAGATCCGCAATGGATAATAACCGGCGATCAAATTGTATAAATTGTAATCCTGCGCCATATCTAATTTTAAACCGCGCGGCACTACAAAGATCGCGTCTCGTTCTTTGATCCCCATTTCCACTAATTTCGCGTAAGTTTCCAGCGAATCAAGTGCGCGCTCAAGATATTCATGCAAGAATTCCCGGTCCGCGGCGATCGCGGGCGGCACCGAGAAAACCGCATCGATCTCGTCAACCGCCGCGTGATTTAATTTTTTCTCGGCAATCCGCTTCTTATGCCTTGCCAAAACTTCCCGCGCCCGCGCCGCGCTCCAATAAACCGAATCCACGACCATCGACACGGTGCGATGGCGCTTTTTATCGCCCCAAACGCGCCAGGCCGACGACGAAAATATCTTGATGTTGGCCGCGGTCAAGTAGTCGCGGGCGATCTGCTGGCGCGCTTCCAGCAATTTTGGCCATTTTTCTCGCAAATCCAATCCACTTTGAACCGCTTGACCGATCTTTTGCTCCAAATCGCGCAATCGCTTTTTTAATCCCTCTGTGACCAAAAAATCCGCGGAAATAATCTTGAAATTATCGCCCGATTTAACCGTGGGCGCCAATTCACGCGCCAAATTAGTTTGGCACGGATCCTTGAAAATATTGGGATAGGGGTAATTATTGCGGGGCGCCGCCAGGCGCGTGGCATAAAGCAGATCCACGCCGCAATCGCGCAAATTATTTTCGATAGTTGAGATCAGAATTCCCACATCCTCGGGCATCCATTCTTTTTGCGCCTCATATTCGCGTTTTAAAGTCACCAACGATTCAACCGAAAACTGAATTATGCCGGTGCCATAGATTCCATATTGCAACACCTTGCTGGCCTCGTCCTTGCCCACGCCGTTGGCCAGCAAATGATTCAAGACCTCGATATTGCGTTCCGATGTTTTGCGGTAGAGCGCCAAAGAATCGGGCATGGCCGCGATCCCCTCGGGCGCCACAATGTCATCGGCGGTGGTGTCGGTGCGCCGGCCCGAAGCCATGATCGCCGACGCGAACACGATTCCGGTGAGCGCCGAATCGATGAATTTGCTGGCCTCATAGGAAAACGAGAATGCCGGAGTGGTGGCCATCGACGCGTGGCCCTTGAGCGATGATTGGCGCAAGATCGCCGCCACTTTTTTATCCAAATCCTTGCCGCTGTCCCGCAGTTCGCGCAAAATCTCGTCCACCGATTTGCCGCTATAGGTGAGCAAACCCGAAAGCGCCACCAATTGCTGGGGCGAAATTGTGCCGGTGTCATCAACCCATTCCGGCGTGATTCCCAAAAATTTAACCTTAATATCCTTGGTCGAAAACATCTTCCAATTTAAAAACTGAAAATTAAAAAGTAAAAACGAAAATTAAAAATTGCAAATTTTAATTTTAATAATTTTTAATTTTAGATTGTCGTTTTTAATTCTTAAATTTTAATTTTTAATTATTTGGGTTCTTCCGTAATTTTACTCGCCACCGCGCCCGACTGGCCGGCGTATTTGTGGTCTTTTTGCTGCAAATAAGGCACTCCCGCGGGCGACGACAGCGTTTCAAAGGTCATGGCCGCGATTCGCATTCCCGCGTAGAGAATTATCGGCCGGATTCCCAGATTGCCAAATTCCATCACCGCTTTGCCGGTCCAGCCCGGGTCAAACCGCGCGGCCGTGGAATGCACCACCAACCCCAAGCGCGCCAAAGACGACCGGCCGTCGAGCCGTCCCATCAAGTCCGGGGTGAGGGTGATGGTTTCCTTGGTCACCGCGATCACGAATTCCCGCGGTTGGATGATAAACGGCATGCCGTCGGCCACGGTGACTTCTTCCATCAACTCGCCGTTGTAATTGTTCTTCACATCAATGAAATTGTAGTTCGAGGGCCGAAACATCTTGAAATCATTGCCCAGCCGCAGATCCAAAGAACACGGCCCCAGCATGGTGCCAAAATCCGGCGCCGGCTCGATCTTAATTTTTCCCTCGGCCATGTAGCGCCGAATATCGGTATCGGATAGAATCATGAATTTATCTAAAATGTCAAATCCAATATCTCAAAACCATATGTTAAAACCCAATAACTAATTATCTTTAAAATACAATTTTAATTTTTCGATTTTTCAGATAAGCAGATATATGGTTATAAGTTATAGTTTTGACATTTGGGATTTTAGTTTTGACATGTATTCTGATTATACCCTTTTCCCCCATCCCTTGCCACCCCTTGACAAATCCGCCAAAAATTTATATTAAATAACCGGTGATTGAATTGGCATCATTTCTTATTAGACAAGGCAACTTTAAAACCGATATGGACTTAAATAGACAAGATTTAGAAACGTTATTCAGGGCATGCTTCCCCGATAAAAACCTGCCGCTCAACATAATAACAAAGCAAATGGATAAATGGAATTTTGCTTTCTTAGATATAACGACACAAATGGCGGTCGGAATTGTTACTTTGACGGATGAAGAAGCGGAAGCTTTCCAGCCTCCCACAACTAATCAATGACCCCAAAATGGTCTTTTTTTATTCAAAAGCCCCGCGCGCCATTCGGCGCACGGGGCTTTAGGTTTCATTTCAATAATCTCTTTTGCCGGCCGGCGGCTCGATCTTTCATTATCAAATTGATCTTTTCTTTTAATTCGGGAATATCGCTTTTTGCAACAATCCAAACTTTTTTGACATCTATGCCAAAATATTCATGGATCAAAACATTTCTCATCCCCGCAATCTTTTTCCAGGGAATTTCTTTGTGCGATTCCTTGAAATCTTGAGGTAATCTTTTTACCGCTTCGCCCATATTTTCAATCCGTTTAAAAACCGCGTCCTGCGTCTTTTTATCGGCAAAAAAATGTTTTTCGTCGAAACCTTTAACATATTCTTGAATCATCTCAATTGATTCAAAAATATCATCGATCAAAATTTGCGGATCTTTTCTCATAATATGGGCACTTGCTGGCTTAAAATTTGACTTTTCAATTTGGGATGGATGCATTCATATTCAACCAAGTCAACTCTTTTACCGAATAATTCCTCCAAGTCAACGCTCAACCCGCCCAAATCCATTAATGTGCGGCCATCTTCCAATTCAACCAAAAAATCAATATCGCTGTTCTTTTTGGCATCGCCCCGGGCGCGCGACCCAAAAACCGCGGCCCGCTTGACCCCGTATCGCTTGAAAATCTCATTCATCTTTTCCCGATTTTTATCATTGATAAACCCCGCCTTTTTCATGTTTTTATCTTACCACAGCCACAGGAACTAAAAAAGTCCGGTTGCCCGGACTCTTTTTGGTCTTTGTTAACTATTAACAATTAGCAATTAGCGATTATTCGACTTCGATGCCCATGCCGCGGGCGGTGCCGGCGATGGTTTTCATCGCGCCCTCCACGGTGGCGGCGTTAAGGTCCGGCATTTTTTGCTCGGCGATCTGGCGCAATTGCGCCTGGGTGATCTTGCCCGCTTTTTTGGTATTGGGCTTGCCCGAGCCCTTTTCAACGCCGGCGGCTTTTTTCAAAAGCTCGCTGGCGGGCGGCTGTTTAAGGCGCAATGAAAAACTGCGGTCTTCGTAAACCGTGATCTCCACCGGCACCTTAAAGCCCATCATCGGCCGGCTCATGTCGTTGAATTGTTTCACGAATTCGGCCAAATTGATGCCGTGCGGCGCCAAACTGGGGCCGATCGGCGGCGCCGGCGTGGCCTTGCCGGCCTGAATTTGCAACACCAATATCTTTTTTACCTTTTTTGCCATATAACTTGCTTCGCAAGAAATCCGAATATCGAATTTCGAAATCCGAAACAAATTCCAATTTTCAAAATTTAAATTGTTAAAACGGAATTCGTTTAGAACATTCGAATTTTGAACCTTCGATATTGTTTCGAATTTCGAGCTTCGAATTTCGATATTTCTGAAATTTAGATTTTCTTGATTTGCAACGAGTCCAATTCCACCGGCGTGTCGCGGCCAAACATATTCACCAGCACCTTCACTTTGCCGCGTTCGCGGTCGATTTCGCTCACCTTGCCTTCAAAATCTTTAAACGGCCCGTCCACCACCTTCACCAATTCGCCAATGCTCAATTCGATATTGAATTCCGGTTCGGACATTTCCATCCGCCGCTTCAAATCGGCGATCTCTTCGGCCGATACCGGGATGGGCGTGGTGCCCGCGCCCACAAACCCCGTCACATTGGGCGTGTTGCGCACCACATACCACGAATCATCGGTCACGATCATTTCCACCAGAATATATCCCGGATAAATTTTTTCCTCGGTAGTCTTGCGTTTGCCCTCTTTGATCTTGATCTTTTTTTCCTTGGGCACGATCACATTAAAGATCTTGTCCTCCATTCCCAATGATTCGATCCGCTGTTTAAGGTTTTTGGCCACCGCTTCTTCATAACCCGAATAGGTATGGATCACATACCAGTTTTTTTCGGGCATTATTTGTTGTTTTGCCATATTAAAAACTTAAAGTGTAAAACTTAAAGCGCAAAGCAAAAAATCCGGCAAACACCTACTGGCCAATGACGAATTTTTGCAACAGCGCGCCCAACCCCCAATCAAGAGTGCCAAAAAACGCCGCCGTGGCCAAGATCGCGCCGATCACCACCAATGTGTAGTTGGCCAATTGCCGCCGCGTGAGCCAGTTGACCTTTTTCATTTCCGCGCGCGTCTCCTTCAAAAATTTGATGATGAAATTAACAATATCCATTGCTTTAATGAATCCGCATCCCAATGATTATACGATTCAATGATTATATGATTATACGTTTCTATGATTAGCGAAGCGTATGCTTAAATGTTTAAATGATTATATGCCTTTCCCGTCTTAAAAAAGCCCCGCGGGCTCTGTACCCCCATAATACCAAACATTCCCCCAAATGTCAAAATATGTTGCGTAGCCCCGCTTGTTGGGAATTTGCATTTTATAAGGTCGTTCCTCGCGGTAATCGGCGAGGTGCGACCTTGGCCAACTTGTATTTTATTTGAATTTAACTATTTATTTTTCGCATCGCCTCCGATTGCTTCTTTTGCAATTTTTTTAATGATTTAAGAATATCATCTTGCAATTCAATATATTCCAATTCAAATCCCCATTCATTAAGGCAAGCCGCCATCCAATTGCTTGAATTTCGAAAATTAAAATAATCAAAAGCATCATGATCGCAGAACAACAACGCTTTTGTCAATTTTCTTTTTAATTTTTTTTCAAGAAATAAAAGCTTTGCGGCATCTTTCATTATTTTCGCCTTTTGCGCGGCCTTGGGCTTGCCAATATGCGCCCACGCTTCGCACGCTATACCGCTTTCTTCAGAATAGCCATCGACTTCAATTCTAATTTCATCAAAATTAAATGTTTTTTTATCGAGTTCTTTTATATTTTTCCTATTCGAATACGAAAAAACCATTTTCCTCTCAGCATTAATTTGCGCGTTCGAACCGCTTTTTTTCTTTTTTCGATTTGCCATCTTGTAATATAATTACACATCCAAATTCTTCACGGTTTTGGCGCAGGTCTGGATGAATTTCTTGCGCGGCAAAACCTCGTCGCCCATGAGCATGTCAAACACCGCGTCGGCCTCTTGCGCATCCTCGGCCTGCACCTGCAAAAGCACGCGGTTGCGCGGATTCATGGTGGTTTCCCACAGCTCCTCGGCGTTCATTTCGCCCAAGCCCTTGTAGCGCTGGATATTGAGTCCGGGCTTGTTGAACGTCTTCAAGATCTCGTTTTTTTCATCCTCGGTGTAGGCATAGCGGATCTCTTTTTGCGCCGTCATCTTATAGAGCGGCGGCTGGGCGATATACAAGTAGCCCCGTTCGATGATCGGCTTGAAATAACGATAGAACAGCGTGAGTAAAAGCGTGCGAATATGATTGCCGTCCGAATCGGCATCGGCCATGATCACGATGTGCTGGTAGCGCAATTTGTCGATGTTGAAGTCGTCGGAAATCGCCGTGCCCAAGGCGATGATCAGCGCCTTCACCTCTTTGGATTCCAGCATTTTGTCCAACCGCGTGCGTTCCACGTTTAAAATCTTGCCGCGCAACGGCAAAATCGCCTGAAACCGCCGGTCGCGCGCTTGCTTGGCCGAACCGCCGGCCGATTCACCCTCCACGATATAAATTTCCGATTCTTCGGGCGAACGCGAACTGCAATCGGCCAATTTGCCGGGCAGCGACAAACCATCCAAAATTCCCTTGCGCAGAACGGTTTCGCGCGCGGCCTTGGCGGCTTTGCGCGCTTTGTGCGATAAAATGCATTTATCCACGATGGCGCGCGCGTCATTTGGATTGCGCTCCAAAAAATCAGTGAGCGCTTCGGTCACCACGCCTTCCACCGCGCTTTTGGCTTCGGGGTTGCCCAACTTGCCCTTGGTTTGGCCCTCGAATTGCGGCTCGCGGATCTTAATCGACACCACCACGCTTAATCCTTCGCGCAAATCCTCACCGGTGAGATTGTCGTCATTGGCTTTCAAAATATTATTCTTGCGCACATAATCGTTGAAAACCCGCGTCATGGCCGTGCGAAAACCCGTCAAATGAGTGCCGCCCTCGTTGGTCACGATATTGTTGGCAAAACTCTGTTCCATGCCTTCGTATTCATCGGTATAAATGAACGCCGCCTCCACCTGAACGTCGTTTTTATTGCCGCTGGCATAAAAAACATTGTCCTGCAAGCGATTCTTTCCGCGCGTGAGATATTGCACATAAGAATAAAGTCCGCCTTCAAAATAGAATGAATAGGCCGCCTCGGGCTCCGTCGCGCGATTGATGATATTGATCTTCACGCCCTTGGTCAAATAGGCCTGCTGGCGCAGATGAGTGATGATCTTTTTAACATCAAATTGGATCTCTTTGAATATTTGCGGATCCGGATCAAAAGTGATGGTTGTTCCATGCTCGTCGCATTTGCCGGTTTTTTTCACCGCCGCGCGCGGCCTGCCCCGATCGTATTCCTGAACATAAAGCCCGCCGTCGCGGCAAACTTCGGCCTTCGACCAAGTTGAAAGCGCGCACACCACCGACACCCCCACGCCATGCAACCCGCCCGAAACCTGATAGGCCTTGTTCTCGAATTTCGCGCCCGCGTGCAAAGTGGTTAAAACGATTTCCAACGCCGAGACCTTTTTTTGCGGATGAATATCCACCGGAATGCCGCGGCCATCGTCTTTCACTTGAACGCGGTTGTTAGGCAATAAAATCACATCGATATTTTTGCAATGGCCGGCCATGGCCTCGTCCAGCGAATTATCCACCACCTCCCAAATCAAATGATGAAGGCCGTCCAATCCGGTCGAGCCGATATACATCCCCGGCCGCTTGCGTACCGGATCCAATCCCTCCAGCACCGAAATATCCTTGGCGCTGTACGACTCCGGTTTGTTGCTCTCGTTTTCTTTAGCCATTTTCTTAATAGATTTAAGATTTATGATTTAAGATTTAAGAATAAATGCGAATTTGAAATCATAAATCATAAATCTTAAATCTTAAATCAGGATTTTACTTTTTAACGCGCCAGTCCGGATTTTTTTCAATCGCCGCGATTGATTTTTCCTGCCAAGCGGCAATCTCTTTGGCGTCCAATGTTTTATTTTTCGCCCGCAAATGGAACCGGAACAAAATATTTTTTATTTTTTTGTCGGGATAAACATAGGGCGCGTCCGGAATTTCAAAATTTTCGATCAGCTTTAAATCATCGGCGCTTTTTATCGCGCCGGCAACATCCGCCGCTAAGGTTTCAACCGGCATATCCACCGAAATATCGCGC
Source organism: Patescibacteria group bacterium (assembly GCA_034678605.1). Classification (GTDB taxonomy): domain Bacteria; phylum Patescibacteriota; class Minisyncoccia; order Minisyncoccales; family UBA5738; genus UBA5738. The sequence goes on from JAXDBQ010000020.1 coordinate 14,761, forward strand.
CCGGCCTCGGGATGAAAAGACAATGGTTGATACTCGATTTTTTCACTGGCCAATTCGGCCATGGCATCAACGCTCAACTCGAAAACCATCAACGGCTCGATCATCAGATTTCTAGCGATCGCGGGACTAACCATTCCCACCGCGCCGATCTCTTTTTTGCCGGCAACGATATTGGCGCTTTGTTTTCCGTCAAAATAATCGCGCGGTTCGGCCAACGGCAAAAATTCAACTTTGGCAATCCCCAATTTTTGAAAAACAAATTCCAGCGCGCCTTTAACTTGCCAAAAATCACCGGCCTTGGAAAATCCGGCCAGCATCACCGGCTCATCGCGCTTGTTTTGGGCAAACGCCCGACCGATCTCAAATTGATTCAACTGGCGATGATTGTGGTTTTTACAAATATTTTTCAAAAGATTAACCAATAGGGTCGGCCGCAAAAACCGCAAATCCGCGTTCACCGGATTGGCCACCTCCAACAACATTTTACCGTCAATGGCGAAATTTTGACAATCATTATCGGAAATAAATGAATAATTGCGCGTTTCGGAATATCCCGCGCAGATCATAGCATCTTTAATCTTGTTTTTCCACTGCCAAAAATAATTCTTTTGGGGAGGGGTAATCGGCCCGCATGGAATTTGCGGCGCCACCAAGTCATAGCCCGCGATCCGGCCGATCTCTTCGACCAAATCCTCGGCAAAATTAATGTCCGATCGCCGCGCGGGAATCAAGACCTCGATATTGACCGCGCCAACTTTGCGCGCCGCCAAGCCAAGCGCTTCCAAATGCTTTTTAACTTGCGCGCTTTGAATCGGCCGGCCCAAAATTTTCTCGGCTTTTTCCAAATTCAAAATTATTTTTTTTGATTTTGGCAGATTGCCGCTTTTATCCGCCGCGCCGGCCAAAATTTGCCCGCCGGCAACTTTTTCCACGATTTGGCAAACCCGGCGGCAAACCTCCAAAGTTTGGCTTGGATCCAGATTGTGCTCAAACCGCGTCGACGCGTCCGTGGCCAAGCCCAAAGCGCGGCCGGCCCGGCGCACCGATTTGGGATTGAAATTAGCCGATTCAAGCACGATGGCCGCGGTTTGAGAATCGATTTCGGCCCGTTTGCCGCCTTTGATGCCCGCAACCGCCAACGGTCCGGTCTCATCGGCGATCAGCAAAATTTCGGGCGTTAAATTATAGATTTTTCCGTCCAATGACTCCAATTTCTCGCCTTTTTTGGCCAACCGCACGATAATCTTTTTGACTTTGGTTTTCGAGGCCGCGTTTTGCAATTTATCCCAATCAAACGCGTGCAATGGCTGGCCGGTTTCCAACATCACATAATTGGTGGCATCCACCACATTGTTGATCGACCGCAGGCCGCAGGCCTCCAAGCGGCGCGCCAGCCAATCCGGCGATTTTGCCACTTTGATCCCAACCATCACCATGGCCGTGTAGCGCGGGCAAATCTCGGGATTTTTCACCTCCACCGCCACCATTGATTTGGCCGCCCCCGCTTTTTTGGCCGCCACCGGTTTTATCTTATAAAAATTCGGTTTGTGGCCCAAAATCGCGCCGATTTCCCGCGCCAAGCCGACGTGCGACCGGCAATCCGGCCGGTTGGAAAGAATATTCACGTCGATTACCCAATCGTTTTTCTTTTTTTCCAAGCCCTCAACCTCAAAACCGTGCTTGAGGATCAAGCGCGCCAGCTCCGCGGCCGGGGGCAGTTTTTTATTGAAAAATGATTGAAGCCATTCGTAACTAAACTTCATAAATTCGTGATTTAAGATTTATGATTTAAGATTTAAGAATAAATTCGAATTTAAAATCATAAATCCTAAATCTTAAATCCGCATTTTTCCGCTTTTTAAACCAATTTTGTAATCAAAATTGGTTTAAAAATCTTTGGTTGCCGTCATAGAACAGCCGGATATCATTGATCTTGTATTTTATCATCGCCAAGCGGTCCATGCCGATGCCGAACGCGAACCCCTGCCACAGGTCGGGATCAACCCCGGAATTTTTCAACACGTTGGGATGCACCATGCCCGCGCCCATCACCTCCATCCAGCCGGTGCCTTTGCATGCCGGACAGCCGCGTCCGGCGCAATTCACGCATTTCAAGTCAACCTCGAACGACGGCTCGGTGAACGGAAAAAACGACGGCCGCAAGCGAATATTCTCCTTATCGGCGGCAGAGCTGCCTTTTCCCTTGGCATTATTTTGGCCGCATTCGGTTTCGGAATCGCAAAAAAATTGCTTGAAAAACTCATCGATCACCGCCTTGAAATTAGCCACCGAAATGTCTTTATCCACCATCAAACCCTCGATTTGGTAAAAATTGGGCATATGGGAAGCGTCCACCGCATCGCGCCGAAAAACCCGGCCCGGCACGATAATCCGCAAGGGCGGTTGATGGCTTTCCATGTAGCGCACCTGGCCCGGACTGGTGTGCGGCCGCAGGCACAGCCCGCCGCCCAAAAACAGCGCGTCAAATACGTCGCGCGCCGGATGCTCGGCCGGAATATTAAGGGCGTCGAAATTATACCATTCGGTTTCGCACTCGCGGCTTTCCACCACTTCAAATCCCATACCATGAAAAATTTCCGCGATCTGGCGTTCCACTAAAGTGAACGGGTGCAAATGTCCGATATTGGGCAAAATTCCGGGCAAGGTTGGGTCAAAAAATTCATCGCCCCCAATCGATGTCCCATCATTTTTCTTCAATTCGGCCATTTTCTGTTCATAAACCGCGGCAATCTCTTTTTTGACCTCGTTGGCCTTCACCCCGGCCGCCACCCGCTCTTCTTTTGACAATTGCCCCAATGATTTAAAAAAGTTGCCCAAAACCCCCTCCTTGTCAAGGTATTTTTTGCCAACCAAAACCAGCCCATTTTCATCATGAGCCACGTTGATCTCATCTATCGCTTCCATTTTAATTTTTTCCAAATCCAAACCCGCCATCATTTTCTTGATTCGTTTTTTTATCTATTTTCTTTCTCCCCAATAGCCCATTTTACCCCATTTCCCATAAAAAAACAACACTAACCCTGGTTAAGAATAAGTGTTAATTATAAAACATCTGCCATTCCCTCACACTCATGGCATAAGTGCAAAACATGCGCACCCGTTGTCGTTTTGCGGCGAATCCGTTTATAATCGTCCGTAATTTTACCGCAATAATTGCATTTGACTTTCACCGCTACTTCGCTGTGATTGCAACCTGGACAAACAAGTGCTTTTAATTGCTTACAACACGCAATCCCTTTTAATTTTTTCTTGTAATAAAACATCCTATCGCCGCATTCCGGGCAAATACAATACGATTCGAGCATCGATCGTCGCGACTCAAAACTTTTATGATTTCGATAATTTAAACAAATTTTTAAAGTTCTTTTCCTGTTCCATATCAACGGCTCTGCACATTCCGGACATTTATCAAATTTTAAATCTATGCGATGTTTTCTAAAAAATAGATAACAAATTTGACAAATTGATTTTCCATTTTCCAACCTATGCAATTTCCGTTTCATGAGCAGATTATTGCAATCCTCAACTGCGCAAACACTTAGTTCGTCTCTCATGTGGCTCCAATCCTCCATGATTTCTAAAATTCTCTTTTGAAATGCAACTTAATCGCTTGCTGTTTTCATAACACCAAATCACGCTTTTGTCAAATTAACCACCTAATTTGACGGAACCAAAATCAATTGAAACCAAATTTCAACAATCCGAAAGAACGAGGTTTATATTTTGATGAGCCGACGAAGGGATTCGAACCCCCGGCCTACTGTTTACAAAACAGTTGCTCTGCCACTGAGCTACGTCGGCGGTAAATAGTTGATGAGTAATGAGTAATGAGTAATGAGTAATGAGTAAATGCAAATACAAAAATCGGGAACGGGCACGGGATACGCAAAAATTTAGAAAAACAAGATAAGAGGCAAAAATAGCCGCGCGGCTATTTTTTTAAAAATATATTTAGATCGTTGAATAATCGCCGAATTTTGCCATTTCCACGGATTCGCCAAGTTTAAAATAGTCCGCGAAATCAATTATTCAACCCTCTCATATTATTACCAGCGGAAGGGGTCGCCAAAGCGCTTTTTTTTGGCCGGTTGTTTTTTGCGGCCGGCTTGGCGGTTTTGCCGCGAGGCGGATTGATCATTGGACGCCGCGCGGCCAACTTCAAGCGGCGCGGGCTCCGCGGCCGGCTCCACCCGGCGGAAATAATTTTCAAACGGCGCCTTGGCGGAATTTTGGCTTTCGCCGCCGATTTTGGTTTCCGCCGGCTTTTGACCGGAATTTTTTTGATCGAAGCGCGGTTTTTTCGCGCGAATGATCGTTTTTAAATCGCGCCAATACTCGTCAATTTGAGAATCTTTGGTTTTTTGCTGCTGTTCAGCGCGGCTTTTGAGCTTTTGGGTGTAGTCGTTAATCTTGTTTTCGGTTTTCATCACCACCACTTTCACTTTGAGCAACTGCTTTTGCGCAAAATCAATCCAATTGAAATCCTTGAACCGCGGATGGCGCTTGATTCTCTCCAGCAGCCAAACTTTGCAACCGCCCAAAAAACCCGCCGCGGGGGTATCGCCGGCAATTTCCAACGACTGGCGCGCCTGAGGCATCTTTTTACTCAAAAGCATCCCCATTCCGGCAACGCTTCCAAAAAAAACGGCGGCGGCAATAATTTCAACCATAAGAATAGTTAATGAGAGATGAGTTGATGAGTAATGAGAAATACAAATACAAATGCGAATGCGAATGCAAACACAAATGCAGAGGCAAATTAGATGGCCAAGCGCACCGCTTTTTTGAGCACGATATTTTCACCCACCTTGGCCACGGTTTCTTCGATAAGATTTTTCACGGTCTTGGACGAATCCTTGACCCAAGGCAACGCCATCAATATTTCAAGATCGTCGCCGGTGGCGGCCACTTGCAAACAAAGCTCGTGCGCCAAATTTTTGAAATCATCGGAATTGGCCACAAAATCGGTTTCACAGCGCAACTCCACCAACACTCCCACTTTGCCATTGCCATGAATATAGGCCTCCACCTTGCCTTGACCGGTGGCGCGATCGCCTTTTTTGGACGCCATATCCTTGCCCCACTTTTTCAAGATCTCTTTGGCTTTTTCGATCGAACCGCCCTCTTCCAATGCCTTTTTGCATTCGCCGATCGAAATTCCGGTTTCGTCGCGAAGCTGCTTGATAAGTTCAATATTAACCATTTTAAAAGATTTATGATTTATGATTTAGGATTTAAGAATAAACGCATTTAAAATCATAAATCTTAATTCTTAAATCTTAAATCTGTTTTACTTAGTTCCAAGTATTTTGCTGTCGGAAATTTGTTTGCCGGCCAAAACCGCTTCCTTTATCTTGTTCAAGATATAGGTTGCCGACGACATCGAATCGTCATTGGCGATGATCGGATAATCGGCGATGTCCGGATCGATATTCACATCGGCCACGCCGATAACTTTAATGCCGTTTTCGCGCGCTTCCTTGACCGCCAATTTGTCTTTTTCCATATCAAGCACAAAAACCGCGTCGGGCATTTTATCCATGGTTTTGATGCCGCCCAGCTTTTTTTCCAATGTCTTGATTTCTTTTTGGATGCCGGCCTGTTCTTTTTTGGTGTATTTTTCAAACTCGCCGGCCACGGTCTTGCGCTCCAATTCCTTGAAATAATCAATCCGTTTTTTGATGATCTTGAAATTGGTAAACGCGCCGCCAAGCCATCTTTCGTTCACATACGGCATGCCCATGGCGATGGCGTTTTCCTTAACGATCCGCTTAAACTGGGTTTTGGTTCCCACGATCAAGATCGTCTTGCCTTCGGCGGCAAGATCGCGCATAAAATCCAACGCCGCTTCGAATTTATCCTTGGTTTTTTCCAAATCGATCACGAAAATCGTATTGCGCACCCCCGCCAAAAACGGCTTCATTTTTGGATGAATCTTGGCCTTCCGATGTCCGAATTGCAAACCGGCCCGGCTCATTTCTTCAACTGATAAATTTGCTTCCATATGATTTTTCTCTGTTTATTTTTAGAGTGTCGAATAATTGCCTAATTTTATTGTTTTTACGGATTCGCCAAGTTTAAAATATCCCGCGAAATCAATTATTCAACGCTCTCATGTTATTTTTTATCAAATTTTTGACCACATCGTAATTAATAACATAATTTACGGCTTCTTGCAAATTTTGGCGCCATGATATATACTGGTTTTGTCGCCAAAGATGGAATTTACCCAAAAACTATGAAAAAAGACATTCATCCCAAATATTACCCCGAGGCGCAAGTAAAGTGCTCGTGCGGCAAAAGCTATCGCATGGGATCGCCCAAAGAATACGCCGAAACCGAAACTTGTTCGGCTTGCCATCCGTTCTACACCGGCAAAGCCCGCTTGGTGACCGCGATGGGCCGGGTTGATAAATTCTTGAAAAAGGTGGCCAAAAAAGAAACCTTGCGCAAAAAAGCCAAGTAGCCAACCACCAACCATGGCCAAAACACTCTCTCTGCAAGAGGAATACGACCAAATAATCGATCAACTCGGCGACCCCGGGTTGATTTCGGATTGGGAAAAATTCGAGATTCTCAACAAAAAAAAATCTTATCTGGAAAAATTGATCGAAAGGGAAACCGAGATCCGCGACATCAAAAACAAAATCGAAGAAAACAAGCTGATCGCGCTCTCCGAAGAAGATCCGGAACTGATATCGTTGGCCGAAGTGGAGGTCGAGCAATTGAAAGCCCGCCAAGAAAATCTGGAAAACGAACTGCGAGAAACCATTAAAGCCGAAGCCAAACCGGCCGGCCCGGGAGCGATCGTGGTGGAAATCCGCGCCGGCGCCGGCGGCCAGGAATCGGCGCTGTTTGCCGCCGACCTTTATCGCATGTATTCGCGCTTCGCCCAAAACCGCGGCTGGAAACAAAAAACGCTGGACCAAAACCAAACCGAGATCGGCGGCTTCAAAGAAATAATTTTTGAATTAAAAGGCAAAGATGTTTGGAACGCCATGAAGCATGAAGGCGGCGTGCACCGCATCCAACGCATTCCCGAAACCGAAAAAAACGGTCGCGTGCACACTTCCACGGCCACGGTGGCGGTTTTGCCCAAGCCCCAAAAAAGCGAAATTTCCATCCGCCCCGACGAAATCGACGTCCAGTTTTGCCGGTCATCGGGGCCGGGCGGGCAATTCGTGAATAAACGGGAATCGGCGGTGCGCATCACCCACAAACCCACGGGGTTGTCGGTATTTTCCCAAACCGAGCGCAACCAATTACAAAACCGCGAAAACGCCATGGCGCTTTTGGAATACCGCCTGCAAGAAAAAAAGACCGCCGATGAAAACGCCGCTTTCGGCGGCGCCCGCAAAGAGCAAATCGGCTCGGCCGAACGATGCGAGAAAATCCGCACTTACAATGTGCCGCAAGACCGCGTCACCGACCATCGCGTCAAAAAAAACTGGCACGATCTTGAAAGCATCTTCAACGGCAACCTCGACGCCATCTCCCAAACCCTCCAAAACGAACTGGAACCCCAAAGCCCGCAATAAGCGGGCTTTTAAAATTACTCAATCCCATTTAAAAAACTAATAAGAGGAGCGAGTTTTAACGAATTAAAATCAACGATATTAAGCAAATTCTGAATATAATTATCTGGATCCGGGGTTGCCCCGATTATTCTTACTCTTGACTTATCGACATTATTAATAGTCATCCCATTATCAATACCATTTCTTGACAAACAGCCAATATATTGATCAATACATTCCCTTTTATTAGCAAATTGCGCTCTCGCACAACTCAAAATCAAACTTTCCAAAGATCCTTTATTTTTATTATCCGGAAACAAATATACTCCAAAATTTATTTTATTTTTAACCTTTTCGATTTTCCCCAATTTCGAAGGCAACGCAAAAATATCACCATTTCTGATTATTTTTTGAATTTCTTTAAAACGTTTGCTCGCGCTTTCGTCAGCATCAATTATTAACAATAAGTTTTTTAACTTGCCCGTAGTTATAACTTCATCTTTCCCCGCAGACAAATATTTTAAATTATCCAAAACGCCTTCAACCGAACATTGTTTGTCATTTAAATCTTGCGTTCTTATTTCAAAGTTATTTCCTAGCAACAACCCTCTTTCTGCGATTAATTTATCCAAAAATCTTTTATCTGCTCCGTGTTGTTTACTCTCAACAAGAATACAAGTTTCGGCATTTATTCCCGTCATAATTATCTTACTTCAATGTTACCAGACAAAACATAATCAAGCTCTTCGCTATTGTAAGAGACCACTGCAATTGTTTCATCTCTTCTTTCAACTCTAAAGAGGTTGATTTTATCAATAAAATTACCTTCTTTGGCAACTTTATATAAATTTTTTAACATTTCCAAAGAATGAGTGGTGGCAAAAATTTGTTGCCCTTTTTCGCTGGCGATTTTATTTATCGCGCGCCATAAAACTTGTTGCTTTGTTCGATAAAGACCATTTTCAATTTCATCAATCAACGCAATTCCATCCTCCGCGGATAGCGCGCTTAAAAAAATATTAAAGCTGTGCAAAATTCCATTGCCATATGTATTTAAACTCACTCTTCGCTCAAACCTGTCATCCCGAACAAATAATCTTTTTGAAGAATTTAATTCAATATCATTTATGAAAACGCCCATGTCTTTCAGGAAATCAATGATTTGTTTTTTGCCGTATTTTTCATTTACCTTATCAAATTTTAACCCAATCTCACTGTTATTGCCCGCAGTGGCGCTGTTAAAATAATTTCCAATCATTTTTTCATTATATTGCTTATCCGGTATAGATTTCACCTGCAACATGGCAGGAGTCATATTTAACAATAATTCCGCGTCTCCTTGTCTTACGGCAGGCATTGAGAATTGCAACGATAATTCAATGCTTGTTGAATATTTTTCTTTATTAACTTCAAAATCGACATTAAGCCCATTCATATTTCGCTCAATTTCACTGCTTGATTGAACATTTGTTTTATCATCTACCCGCTTTTCATTTGAAAAAATCGGCGTGATAACCACCCTTTTGGATGTTTCATTTTTGGCCTCCAATTCAATTTTTTTATCAACATCAAAATTATTAAAATAAGACCGCCAAAAATTGGAATCTATCCTGTCTATATTTCTGAATAAATTAGATGCCACTATTAGTTGAGCGTTATTTGGATTCAGCAAAATATACAGCGCGTCCAATATCGTTGTTTTGCAAGATCCATTGTCACCGACAAAAATATTGATTTCTTTCAAATTATCAACTTTTATTTCTGATACCCCTCTAAAATTTTTAATTTTAAAACTTTTAAACATATTATTGCGCGATAATCCTCCTATTTATTATCTACCATAAAACTAAAATAAATCAAAAATTATTTGCCCTCTATGGCCACGATGTCGTCTTTCCTTAAAATTTAATTAGCAATATCGGGCAAATCTCTTAACTTTTTGCCTTTGTATTTGAAATAATCCGCCCCCGCATAAGCTCCGCTCGGATTCAATCCACCTCGCTGTTCATAAAGCTTGTATGTAAGCGGCGCCAATTTCCAAATTTGACCTTCATATTCCACTTCACGCTCACCAATAACTTTTACAGTTATTTTTTCATCATCTTTAAAAAGAACCACATCGCCATTTTTCAATCCCTTTTTATAAAAACTAAACAACTCACCTCGCTTTCTAATTTTTGACACCTTATCAAATTCTTTTTCTTTATTTAGATTTTCCGGATAAATAACCTTACCCTCAAACGACAAAAGTAACTGTTTAACCAACCCATAGTCCAGCGCGAATAACTCGCTATCGCCCACTTGGTGTTTGTTAAAAATTTCTTTCAAAAGATTTTCCTTGTCTTCGTAATCTTCAATTTCAATCGCGAAGAATTTTCTTAACCCGGCCACATTATAGTAGCCGTTCGCTTCCAAATTTCGCATTCGTTCCTGGTAATTGTTTGTACCGGTTTTTCCTATTTTTATCAAACCCGAAACAGTAGTTGTCATTACATAAATAACTCCTTTCATATTTGTTTTAAATAATTGAATAAAATCTAATTCGAATTAATTTTAATTTTCAGCAGACTTTGGTGGTTTTGCGCCGCTCCATCGTTTCAAAATTAACGTCGATTTGCTTTCTTTGATTTGAAAAATGGTTTTCCGATTTTAACAATTATTATTGACAATAAAATATATTTTGATAAAATTGATCTATTAAGACGAAAAAGTCCCTGCGGTCTTCTGGCCAATGGTCCTTTTTTTATTTTAGCTCGATCAAATTCTTAACATTCAATTCAAATCGTATTTTACTATTTTTTAATCTCTGTTTTTGTGCTAATGGCGCATCCGTCCTTTGGCGAACTGCTTTCTATCTCCCCTCTATCGCCGCGATATCGTCGGCATAGCCCTGGGCGATCTTGACCACATTGTCGCCGTAGAAGCGGTATTTGGTGTTCACGGTGCCGGCAAAATAGATCATGGCCGCCTTCCATTCGCCGGCGGTGGTTTGCGAGGTGGCGCCATAATCGGAAACATAAAGCGCCGTGGCCATAAACGCGTCATTGATATTCCAAGGATTGCCCGGCCGGCCCAAAATTGCTTGCAAGCGGCCGGCATAAAGTTTCCATGTGGACGGAATGAATTGCCCCGGCCCCATAGCGCCGCCATAGCCAAAGCTCATCGGGCAGGACACCCGCGTTTGGTGCGGATCTTTGCCTAGTGCGGCGGTAATCTCCAAGAACGGCCCCACGTCGCGCGTGGGTTTCATCACCCGGGACGTCGCCGCGCCGGTGCGGATATTGATCCCCGCGCCCGTGGTGTCGTTGGTCATGTAGCATTGCCCCACGTTTTTGCCCAAATTCGATTCCTGGGTCAAGATCGCCAGCAAAAATGCCGGCCGCACGCCCGTAGCCCCGCCCGCGGTCTTGGCGATTTGATAGGCCTGTTCAAAATTGGGGGCGTCGGAATCGGCCACGCCGGCCAACGAAAACAGCCGCTCTCTGATCTTTTGGATCACTTGCGCGGTTAATTTTTTGGCTTGGGTGGTTTGCGCCAATTCGGCGTCTTTCACTTTCAATGTCTTGTTATATTCGGCTTTGGCCTGTTCGTGTTCCTGCTTTTGCAGTTCTTTCATTTTGGTGGTTTTTTCCAAATCGCCCTTTTCATTTTCCAAGCCGATCTTTTGATCTTCCAATGATTGCTTGAGCCCTCTTATCTGGCGCAATATCTGGCCGGTCTTTTTGTTTAATTTTTTCAAATAAGCGGCGTTATCAAAAAAATTCGACAATTTCTTTTCTCCGGCCAATGTCTCGATCAGCGGCGTCTGGTCGGCGCGATCGATCGAGCGCAAAATCGCCGCCAAATATTGCTGTTCCTGGGCGATCTTGCTCGCGGTGGTTTCCACCGAGTCCTCGGTGTCGGAAATTTGCAATTTCAAATCGCCGATCATGGCATTGCTCTGTTTGATCTGCACCGACAACGAATCGGTTTTTTTCTTCAACGCCGCGATTTGATTTTGCAAAGATTTTTTTTCGGTCGAGGTCTTGGCGATATCGCTGTCATACGTCTTTAACAACGCCTCGTATTTGTCCAAAAGCGCCTGACAAGTCTCCTTGGTGACGCACTCGCCGGTTTCGCCGTTTCCGTTGGCATCTTGCGCCAAAACCAAGCCGTCGCTTCCGGCTGCCAACGCCAAACCCAAAAATAAACTGCCGCATACCCAAGACATCGCGGCATTCCTGCGGAAAAGCTTGTTTCCCCGCCGCTCATCCCCGCGGCAAGCCGACGGGGTATCGCGACGGTTAAACAAAACAAAAATAATTTTGATTTTCATAATTCCATTATACAAAACGCCCGCGGTTTGGCAACCGCGGGCGTTTTTGGAAAGACAAAACAAAAACAGAAATCTATTTTTTGGCGGGCGCGGCTTCCTCCTCGGTTACCACGTCTTTTTCTTTTTTCTCCACTTGGGCCACTTCCTCAACGTTTTCTTCAATACTCTTGGCCAATTCCTCGACCACATTTTCGGCCGGAGAAACCAAAGCCACGATCTCTTCGGGATCCTTGAGCAATTCAACCTTATCGCTGATCGCCAAATCCTTCACCAAAATCGTATCGTCAAAAGTTTTCAATTTGGAAATATCAACTTTAATCTCGCGCGGCAAATCCGCGGGCAGGGCCTTGACGGTAATCTCGGAAAAATTTTTCACCAAAGTACCGCCCAGATCTTTCACCGCCGGCGATTCGCCCTCGAAAACCAGCGGAACTTCGGCCTCGATCTCCTTGTCCAGATCGGGCTGGTAAAAATCAATATGAATCACTTTTCCATTCACCGGATCAACCGCGTAGTCATTAACCAAAACCTTGAAATCGGATTTTTGCCCCTCCACCTTGAGTGAAACCAGCGTGCTTTTGCCGGCATCTTTGAACAATTTCACGAATTCTTTGGCGTCAACCGCCAAATTTTTGTTTTCGATTCCCGGGCCGTACAAAACCGCTGGAATCATTCCATCGTCGCGCAATTCCTCAACTTCGCGGCCGATTTGCTCTCTTGACTTTGCCGAAAAATTCAACATAAATTTATTCCTTCTCCGCAGAAAGATTTTTAATTACAAAATATTAATTTCTTTGAATTACGAAACGCTTTGTATTTTGCATTTTGGGGTCTAACCCCGCGCTTATTCTCAATGAATAGGCGCGGCGGTTAGACCCCGACAAAAGCATTTTAATTTATAGTTTCGTAATTCAAGATAATTTAAATTTTGGCCAACGATCTACTTGACCTCGAAAACATTTGAATAAATGACCGATTCGGCCAAAAACGGATCACCCGCCGCGCAATCGAAACAAATGTTTAGCTTCAAGCGATTCAACCCAACCTCCGCCTCATCCAGCGGCAAACGAAACTTTTTTATCCCGCCCGCCGGCACGCAATCGGAGGCCACTTCCGGATAAGGGCAATCGTCATATTCGAATTGCGCCCAATCGCCAGCGCCGTCGCGGCGTTCGACCAAATAAGGATAGCACGAAGAAAAACAAACCGCCTTGCCGGTACCGTTTTTAACATTGATCGTTAACGGATCGCCCGGCATATAATTGTCGCGATCGGTGACGCCCTCCACCGGCTTGGCGGAAAGCCAAAACCACAACAATGCCGCGCTCACGGCCAATAAAACCCCAACCAAAACTTTTTGTATTTTCATCAGGTTTTTATTTATATTATATTTACAAATATTTAAGTGCTATGAATTGATTATAAATCTTTTTTCCAAATCTTTCAAGGTTTGCTCCAAATCGGTATATTTTAATTCGCCCATGCCCAGCATCGCCGGCCCAAAAAACCCCTGGCGCCGGATATCCTGCGCTTTTTGCGCGATTTGCGTCCGAATCAGATCCCAATAGGGTTGATCGAAGCAATCAACCGCTTCGGTCAATTTGCCGCGATGAACGCTATAGGCCGCGGCGCTCACGATGGGCGGCCCGTCAAAAAACGATACTCCCGTGCCAAGTTTCACCGGCAGAAGCGGTCCATGGTGCGAGCCGCGCATAAAACCCGCCACCAAATGGCCGATCGAATACGGCGACAAAATTTCGCCCGACCCGGGAAATTCCTTTTGCGTGCGCGCGATCAGCACCGGATCATCCTTGCCCACATATTTTCCCGCGATATTGTGCAAGCGTGTAGTGCTGGCCGCCGCCGCTTGCTCACCAGTCGCCCGCGACCAAATTCCGGCCACGCCAAACCGCTCCTGGTCGCGCAACAACACGGCCAGATCATAGATTTCTTCGGGCGATTTTAGATCGATCGTCTTTTCGCCGTCAACGCAATCCATGTCCATAATTCGAAACACATAACCTTGCCGGATCTTAGACGAGATCACCAAGCCCGAATTGTGCATCGGGTCGCAAAACGAAAGATACAGCGGCAGATTGAACGCTCCCGGATCGGTTTTGTCGGCGGCGATCATTAAAAATGATTCGTTTTCCCGTTCTTCGAATTCCATTTCGGCCACCGCCGGCCCAAGACCCTTGCAAGTTCCCTTGAATTCAAGATTAAGCAGATCTTGCCCCGCGCCATACAACCCCTGGTCCTTGGCAACCTTCATCCCCGCGATAAACGCGTCCCAGCACAACCGATGCACCTTTTCATTGCCCGCGCCCAAGGCGTGCGTCATTAAAATCGCAATATCGTCGCCGGTAAAACTTATCCGCCAATCGATCAAAACGCCTTTGCTTTTAGACTTAACATGATCAGACACCGCTTCCAAAAGAGCCGCCGACGGCTTGATGTGCCCGCCGATCGCTCCCAGATCGGCCTTGATCACGCTGATGGTAATTTTCATAAAGGTTTAAAATTAAACTTATAACTCCATCATACCAAATATACCAAAATTTTTCCATCTTGCCCCCTTATTTAATCGCCGCCAGCTGTTTTTGCAGTTCAAAAGTGAGCTGGATCAAAATTGGAATGATTCGATATACGCTCTAAACATCGTGATTTTCTTGGCGTCCGCGCCGTTAATAATAAACGGCGCCGCGTCTTTGGCCAATTCGTTAAAATTTAAATTTTTGGTTTTTGAAAGCAAGGTGTCTTTCAATTGTTTGCCGTTTTCAATCCCCAATTTGGCGGATAAATATTGGTAGTTTGGCGGCGTGAGCGGTAAAAGGAAAACGATATCAAAAAAATCCCGCCCTTTGGCTCGTTTCCGGTTCAGCGCCGCGTAAATTTTTTGCGCCAGCGACAAGTCAATCGGCGCGACATTTACTTGGGTAAAAACATCAAATTTGTTAATGATCTTTAAGTCCTTTTTATAATCAAAAGCGTGCGGAACCGTGTCAACCTGGATCATAATTTTTTCCTCGCGCAAATCCGATAAATTATTATCAAATAAAATTTCGGGCATTTTGATGTAAGAACGATACGCTCCTTTGAAAACATTTTTGATTTCCACTTTGCAACCCTGGGCCTCCAACCCTCGCTTTATGCAATCCGCCAGCAAGGAAAAATCTTTTTCGTTGATGCCGAAATCATCAAAATCCAAATCTTCGGAAAACCGGCTGTTGCCGTAAATCAGGCGCAAGGCCGTGCCGCCCAAAAACGCAAGCTTTTTGCCTTGCGGCGAATCAAAAACGATCTCCAATATTTTACATTGCAGATATTCCCTCAAAATGTTACGCTTGAAAACTCTTTCCGGCGGGGAATAATATTTTTCGATGTTAGACAAACCAAGCATTGGTGTATTTCATTAAATTGCCGACCCGCTTGTTCAAAGATTTATTTTTGAAAGCCGCCAAAAATTTTTCCAATTTTTTTGTATCGGCTTTTTCTTTAAATCCAAGCGCGTTAAACCGCATACCGTCAAAATCAACGGCGTCTTTTATACCGGGATTTAAATAAAGATAATCAAGCGCCGCCTTTTCCATTTGCGCGATGGCATAATTTTGGCCGCGACACTCGCCCAAACCATAACCGAACATCAATTCCGGCTTGATATGCTTATAGATAAAATTTCCCACCGGCGTTTGAAAATTAGCGGTTTTGCGCGAAGTAACGCAAGTAATTCCATAAACCGCTTCGGGAATTAGATTATGCCAAGACAACGACATTTCCAGGGAAACATATGATGGCGCATAGATTTTATTGGCAATCAAAAACAAAGTTTTTTCATCAATCTGCAAATCGGAAAAAACATAATACCCTTGCCGTATTTTTTTGATATATCCTTTTTTTTGCCATTCGCTCAATCTTTGATTGTGAAAAGACGGATCGATTTTTTCAATACCATTGATTGAAAAAACAATAAAATCCTTTAATTCGGTTTTAAGGTCAATATATTGCATTTTATTCTAATTTATTCCGTTTTTTAGGAATCCTTAAGAATATTATCCCAATTTTGCAACAATTTTGCAAGCCAAATTGTTATTTTAATTGATTTTTTGCATTGCCGCCAGCTGTTTTTGCAGTTCGGTAATTAGCTGGATAATTAATTGGATAAGCAGTTTTTTAATTTCGGCAATCTTAGCCAAAATCTCGGCCCGGGTGAGTTTATGCGGCTGTGGTTCGATCGTACCGCCACCCCCTCCTCCACCGCCCCCGCCAGAAGACACACAGGCATTGTCGCGACAGGTCTTGTTTTCCGCGGCGCAATTTTGCGCCAAGCTTTCTTTGGCGTTGCAGGAATTGTACCAATACAAATTGTTGCTGTCGCATTTCTTGGACGCATGAGATGTACAACTTGATGTACATTGGCCGGCAGAGCAAGTTTTGCCGCCGGCGCAACTGCCGCAATTAATCGTGGCACCGCAACCATCGCTCCAGTCCCCGCAATGGTAATTGCCCAAGGTAGCGCAGGTTTTGGCCGCGCAAACCGGGTTATTGACGCAACTTCCATTCTGGCAAGTTTGGTTTGCGCCGCATTTGGAATTGTCATCCTGCCAACCGGTGCCGTCATCAAGGCAAACCTTACACCCGGAAACTTGGTTAGGCGCGCAGATAATTTTTTGCAATTGCGAAGCCAATTGGATCTCAGCATTAGCTTTTCCGCCGCCGGAACTGATAAATTTAGAAAGACCGACAAGGCAATGTCCTTTCTCCAATACAATATTAGGAAAAGATTTGTTGATCGGAACTTGGACGGCGGTCTGCCCATGTCCTTGGAATTGCGCGGAATAAATTTTAACGGCATCGGAAGGTATCAACGCGTAATAATTCTTAACAACCGCATCTTCTCCTTGCCCGCCTTGATAGCCATTTTGGAATGCGGAACAATTTTTGAATATGTATCCATCGGCAAACGCGGTCCAATCGCTTTCAATGTCAGTATAGGCGGCAATGCTTATATTACCGTTCATCCCAAATAAACGGACACTATTTTGGGTTTGACTTGGGCCAACATACATTACCGACTGATCATTCCTGCTAGCCAAAGGAAAAATATACTCATAACCAAAACCTTCGATAAACGGCGAATTAGCCGCATCATTAATCAGATTGCTTTCATATATTAGCGAAACCCGGCTTTCCAAAATGGCTTCTGATGAACCAAATCCGCCATCTAAAAGAAGATAAATACATTGACTCTTGGTGTCGAACGGAATTTTTTTGTCAAAACGAAAATCAACCGGCGCGCTGACGGTTCCTGCGACAAATGTTTTTAGAATATAATTCGCTAAATTTTTCATTTGAGGATATGCGGCGGCAAGGGACGGCCAGTCAGGATAAATTTTATTTTGAGGGCAAGGCCCGGGAATAATACCGATACTATTAAGCGACATATCAAGCTGCGGCTTGTTCTTCGCGGTAAAAAACAGCGACCCGGAAAAACCCAAAATATTGATATTTTTTTCATTTGCCGGAAAAGGAAAAAAATACATTCTCTTTTCGTAATGAGACTTATCCGCAATCGCAACAGCGCTAATGCTTAATCTTTTTTCCGTAATATTGGCGGAAACACATTTGCCTTTTTCGCAAACTTGGCCGGAGGTGCAATTGATAACAGCCGACAATTCAAAACATCCATCCCCATCGTTGTCACTACAATTTTGATAACTCTTATCATCAAAACATTGGGAGACTTGGGAAGCGCATTCGCTTTGGCAACCGGGGTAGCGATATTCCATTTTTTTTGACCCAATCAGTATTTTTCCTCCAAAAGGAAAATTGCCGGCATAAGCGTAAACAGTATGGGCAGCGCCATCGTTAAATTGATCGGGTAACTCCCAATTAAACCCATGCCAAGCATGCCCGCCACAAACATTTCCCACGCCGGGATCTGTTCGTAGGCTATTCGCAACCACGCTCCCCATTGATCTTTGGTTCTCAATCGGACCGTCGTAAAAATATATAGTCAAAGGTTTTGAATAATCGTCGGCATCGCAGGCCCAGCCAAAGGCAAAATAATTATTAATGCTATCGAAATAACCAATTGGAGATTGGCTGCCGGCACATTGCATTGTTTTTTGGCCATTACTTAACAACGGATTCGATCCTGCGGGCGTATTGATCGCGTAAGCGTAGATATTGTGGCTTTGGCCGTCTTTTAAAAAATCCGGGGTAGGCATGGCAAACCCGTGCGCCGGTTTGCCGCCGCACAAATCACCTACCGCAGTTTCGCGGGCGATGTTGGCAACCGCTGAACCGGCCCATCTGCCAACACCAGCCTCGCCGTCGTAATAAAAATGCACTTCCAGCGATTTTGAATAATCGTCGGCGTCGCATGTCCAGCCGTAGATAGAATCGCAGCCGGCATAATCAAGATAACCGACCGGCACTTCATTGGCAGAAGAAACTCCCGGCAACGCCAACACGCAAGCAAATAATGATAACAAAATAATTGACTTTTTCATTTTTGAAAATTATTGATTATTGTATTTTAGCACAAAATCCGGCATACGCACGCCGGATTTTGCACCTTTGATTATTTCGGCATTGCCGCAAGCTGCTTTTGCAGCTCGGCGATGAGCTGAATGATGAGCTGGACCAATAATTGCTTGATCTGGGCGATCTTAGCCAAAATTTCACCGCGGTTGATCTTTCCTTGACTCGCCGAAGCTTCACGCGAAGGCGGCTGCGGCTCGATCATTCCGCCACCGCCGCCTCCTCCACCACCTCCGCCGGATTGCGCAATACACTGGCCATTGGAACAGGTTTTGCCCGCGGCGCAGCTGCCGCAGTTGATGGTTTTGCCGCAGCCGTCATTGGCATCGCCGCACTGAAAGCCGATATTGGCGCAGGTGTTGGGCTGGCAGGTTGCGGCGCAAACGCCGTTGGCGCAGATCTTGTTGCTGTTAGCACAGTTGGTCGTGTTGTCCCATTGCGAGGTTTCAAAGCAGGCATTGTTGGCGCAGCCCTTCTTTAAAGTTTTTCGCTGGATCCAGGTTGACGAGCATTGGTAATTATCGGTGGTTTGGTCAATACCGCAGTTTTGCGCCAGTTCTTCTTTGGTGTTGCAAGAATTGTACCAGTAGAGATTGCCATTGTCGCATTTCTTTGACGCGTGGCTTGAGCAATTGGAAACGCATTTGCCCGTCGAGCAAGTTTGGTTTGGAGGGCACGCGCCACAATTAATTGTTTTGCCGCAACCGTCAGGCCAATCCCCGCACTGGTAGTTGCCCAACCCGGCGCAGGTTTTGGCAACGCAGTTTGTTTGGCATTGGCCGGAAACGCAAGTTTGGCCGGTAGAGCAAGATCCGCAGCTCAATGTTTTGCCGCAACCGTCGGAAACGCTGCCGCATTTATAGCCCTGGGAATCACAGGTTTTGGCAACGCAAGTTGCCACGCAATTACCGCTGTTGCAAGCCGTGCCGGCAGCGCACGCGGTTGTTGCGCCCCATTTTAAACAGCCGCCGGACAACGCGCAGGTTTGGTAACCGTTGCCGCTACACTGCTTGGCGCCGACCAAACTGCAGGTGGACGCGCAAGTTGCCACGCATTGGCCGGCCGAGCAAGTTTGATTGCTGCCGCACGTGCCGCAATTAATGGTCTTGCCGCAACCGTCGCTCCAATCGCCGCACTGGTAATTGCCCAAGGTAGTACAGGTTTTGGCAACGCAAGCCGGGTTATTGACGCAAGTCCCATTCTGGCAAGTTTGATTTGCGCCGCATTTGGAATTGTCATCTTGCCAGGCGCTGCCGTCTGCCTTGCAAAATTTGCAACCGGAAACAACACCGGGAACACAAACAGTTCTCAATATTGATAACGAGCCGGTAACTTTGCCGCCTCCGGAAACTTCGGTTCTTTCCATTGAGGTGGTAAAAGAATTGGCGAAATTGATTTGGGCGCCGCTGCCGATGGAACTGTACATATACTTGCCCGGGGCCGGTTCCAGAACGCAATTTGTGCAATTAACTTTTGAATTTTGGGCAACCAGAGAATTATTGGCGGATTTGAGGCGGGTGCCATTAATGGTGACATTGGAATTCACGGCATTAACCGCGATATAATCAGAAATGCTGCCGCCGTTAAATGTAACCCGGGGCGTACTGTTTTTAATATATACGCCGCCCGGAAAAATTGAGTTGGAAGATGAGTTGCCGGTGATTGAATTTATGTTTATTGTGATCGGTTTTGGGTTTTGCACCAATAACGGCAATTTAACTTCATTGGCGATAGCAAAAAGTATGCAATGCGAAGACGCGCCATTCTGATTATTTCTGTCGGCGGCATTTATCGTCAAATCGTTGATGGTTATCCCGCCGCCACCCCGATGAGTGCCCCAGCTGGACGTAAGATGGCCGTTTTTAATGGTCAAACCATCAATAATAATGTCCAAATCATGGTCGCCGACATTTATAATGGTCATCCCCGTCCCGCAAAAATCTTCATTCAAAGAATCGTATTCTGATTTTAAATCGCTTGCCCGTATTTTTTGCACATTGTCAAAAGTTATCGCTTCCCAAAAATTATTGCGGTTTTGAAGATTATGCATATAACCATACGCCTCCCAATTGCCGGCGTAATCGCCGTGAGCGCCGCCGGCACCATTGCCCCAATAAATTCCTTGGTCCGCTGAGTTTATCAATTCCAAATTGAAAAATTTTCCCCCGCTTCTCCTGCCGCCGGTAAGCACCAATCCCGCGCCGTCAACAAATAAATCGGTTTGGTTATTTCTATTGCCGTCAAAAGTCATGTTGGCCAAGGTTAACGCTGAATAGCTTGCCCCGTAATATTCATAGCCGGTGGCATAAAAAATCAATGCCGGATGCCCGTAATAGTGTTGATTATTGCCAAGCTTTAAAATAGTTTTCCCCATGCCGGCGCCATAAATATGCATATTTTTCCCTTCAAGCGAGAACACCGTATAAAAATTAGCAATTTTTTGACCCGCGACTAACCCGTCATAAATTCCGGGGCCAATATAAAGCGAGCCGTCGTCAGGCGTGGCCGCGATCGCGGCGCGGATAACCTGGGTGTAATTGGACCCGGAAGAGATAACTCCGCCGTTTTTGTTTTTTGCCGTGGCGATGTTGCCGCTTTTTGAAACGGTGACATCAAAGGTAGCGGGAATCGGCGGCGTGCCCGTGATACAACCGCCATCAACGCAAACTTGGCCTTTGCCGCATTGGGTTGAGTCATCGGCCCACTTCATGGTCAACGGCCGGCAGATTTTGCAGCCTTGCGTCTGGCCGGCGATGTCGCAATCGTATTTGTCTTTTTTCCCGGTGAAAGGATTTGGATTGGCTTTCCCGTTATATACCGCCTTTATATCGTTTTCCGTTAACGCGCGGGAATAGACGCGGACATCGTCAATTAAGCCATTGGCCAGCCAATCGTGATTCATTCCAATTTCGCTGCAAATGCCGATACTTAGCGGTAAATTTTCGTGATTTCTTGGGTTTCCCTCATAAGTCGTTTTCCCTTGCAAAACGCCGTCAACATAAAACGCGGCGGTTTTCGCGTTTGTATCAACCGTAGCCGCCAAATGATGCCATTGGCCGACGTCATAGGTGGCTAAAGAAGAAACTCCGAAAAATCGGTCATCGGCAGTGTATGATCCAAAATGAAACCGGCGATCGCTGGCAAAATTAATATTAGTATGAAAACCCGGCTTGCAAATTATTGCCTGTCGGCTGTGGTATTCGTTTTGATCATATACCGGGATACTGGCCGGGTTATACCATGCCGACCAAGTATAGCTATGTTCAGTAATATCTTTCAATGTCGGTGAAACCACCGCTTCCAGAGAATTATTGCCGGTAAATTTTAACGCCTTGCCGAATTTTCCCGCCGCAAGTGTCGGGCAAGGATCCGACAAATTGCAAATCTGATGGTTCCCAAATCCGGACCAATCCTTGAACAAGAGCGATGATTCGCCGTTTTCGCCGTCAAACTTCCACCAGCCGACCAAGCCATCGTTATAATTCCCCGAAGATAAAACGCAAGATCCATCCAAGCAAATTTTTCCGCCGGCGCATTTTGAATCATCATCTTGCCACACAGAACCGTCGGAGTTGCAAACCTTGCAACCCAAAACCGCGCCCGGAACACAAGTTGCGTAATTGGCGCATTTTTCAATTTTCACCGAATTGCTCGATCCCTTCACGACGCGGTATAAACTTCCGCCGATAGCGGCTTGATTGGGCATATTCCCCGAGAAATAAGTGGAGCCGGTATTTTGCCACTCGGTCCAATTTTTAGAAGATTGGTATATTCTTTTCCAAAGCATATCATCGCCGCCAATGCCCGAGGCCGTTATCTTGCCATCCGCGCCTAATACCAGATTTGGGCCGGTGATCAAAACACCGCCCAACGAATACCATTCGTTTTTGCCGGTTTGAGGGTTGTATTCGTTGATCCATAATGCGTCATCCGTACCCACGGCCGCGATGACTAATTTCGTATCACTATCCGCATAGATCGCCGGCTTATATTTGATGATGCCCCCGATATCGGCAAAGCTTGACCAATTTTGGCAATCGGCGGCTAACGCCTGGATTGCAATACATTGAAAAAACAATGTGGAAACAAACAATGAAAATAGAATGATTCGTTTTTTCATTTTAAAAAATTATTGATTGTTTTATTTTAACACAAAATCCGGCAAATCAATGCCAGGCTTGGCGTTTGCGATTATTTTGGCAGAGCTACAAGCTGCTTTTGCAGCTCGGCGATAAGCTGGGCGGTCAAAAAATCGGCAACCGTCATATAAAAATCCGGTTTTTCAATTTTCGCGCCTCATCAACAAAATAGTTCTGCCAATCGCGCCGATTAATCTTTATTTTCATCCTCGGAAAATCTTTAACTTCTTTTGCCTGCGTAAATTGGCTGCCGAGCTGCAAAAGGTCAATATGGGTATCAAATTTGATCCTTGCTTTTTTGATCAAATCATCAATTTTAAACCCAAATTTTTGACGCAAGCAAAAAATATCGATAAAATCGCGGCTTCGGGGTTTTTGATAAATGGTAAAAACTTTATTGACGGCAATGTCCAGCGCGCTGTCAATCCGCAAATCGCCAATCTCTAAATATTCGCCAACCGCCGAAAACGGGAAATAAGTGAATTCGGTTTTCACGATATCGGCGCCAAAATCAACAAAAAACAAATTACGGTTAAAACTTTGTTGAAAATCAATTTTTGCAAAACCAAGATTATTTTTGTTTTTTGCCAAAAAAGCGCTGATCACCTGCGGATCAACCTCGTTTTCCGAGAAAAAATCAAGATCCTCGGATATCCGATGATGCAAATAAAATTCGGCCAAAGC
The DNA here is from genome assembly GCA_034678605.1 of Patescibacteria group bacterium. Taxonomy (GTDB): domain Bacteria; phylum Patescibacteriota; class Minisyncoccia; order Minisyncoccales; family UBA5738; genus UBA5738. The sequence continues at coordinate 37,980 of JAXDBQ010000020.1, forward strand.
CGTGCCGCCGCCAAGATAAAACGCGCGGCAAATTTCTTTGTCGCCGCAAATCGCGTTCAATAAATTTGTTTGGTTTTGCGTCAATATCGTTTTGGCCATAACAACTTTGCGAGAAACTTTTTCTTTTTCGGATCAAGGTAAAGCTTGCGCCAGTATTTCTTTAAATCACGGGAATTTATTTTTTTTCCGTCCAAACCGAAATTAACCATCTGCTCCAAACGCCAAATGGCATATTTTTCTTTGTCTTTTTTTAATTCTGCCGTATCAACCGACCAATTTTTCATAAGTTAATTGTACCATTTTTCCCGCCAAAAATCCAGCTGATTTTGCGGCATTTTGCAATTTACTTGTTCTGGATGCCTGCCAGCTGCTTTTGCAGCTCGGTAATGAGCTGGATGATCAATTGGATCAATAATTGCTTGATTTCGGCGATCTTTTGCAGGATCTCCTCGCGGGTCATAGGTTGTTGGGGTTCGGTGGTGCCGCCACCGCCGCCGCCGGAGCCGCCGCCGGAACCGGATGAAACACATTGGCCGCTGGAATTGCATTTTTTGCCGGATTCGCACGCGCCGCAATTGATCGTGGCGCCGCAGCCATCGTTCCAATCACCGCATTGATAATTGCCCAGCGTAGCGCAGGTTTTGGGAGTACAAATATCAGCAATGCATTTTTTAATTTCGGCACTACCGTCATTTTTTTTAATCGCTTTATAGGTTATCCCGTTAATTACGCCAGCATCAGAACCGCCAACGCTTATGTTTGCCGATGGCAAACCGATGGCTTTCCATTTAGTCCAATTTTTAGATGACATAAAAATGAGGGTCCACCCACCGCCATCATCTCCCGAGGCCGAAAGGCTTATTTTTTTATCAATTGTTTTGGCCAAACTCGGCCGTGATAACAACACTCCGCCCAGCGAATACCATTCGCCTTTTTTATTTCCCGGATCGTATTCATTAATCCATAAAGCATTATCGGTGCCCACGGCCGCGATAATCAATTTACCATTTGATTCCATTAACGAAGGTTCGAATTTTGAAAATCCGCCGATATTATCCCAAAGTTCTGAATTGAGGCATAGATCAACACACCGGCCGGATGAGCAAGTTTTTCCGCTCGCGCACACGCCGCAGTTGATCGTCGAGCCGCAACCATTATCGGTATTCCCGCACTCATAATTCAAAAATGAGCATGTTTTGGCGTTGCAACCAGCTACGCAACTGTTTTCGCAAAATGGAGCAATCGCCGCCTCAACTTTTTCAAACGGCAAATCAAGCCAACCGTCGGCTTGCTTCATTATATGATTATCAATATCAAAATATATCAACGCATCACCTTTGCCTTTGTAAAAAGACGCGGCCGCCGGTTCATTCGTCCAAATATATACTTTTGCCGATGGAAATTTGCCGACAACTTGGGTGGCAAAATCTTCATATGAAAAATTAATCGTATCGCCATTTTTGTCTTTATATTGCTCCCATCCGATAAAATCCGGATCTGCGCCTTCGTTGCGAAACTCAACATAATATTTCACCAACGATTCAACAATTCCAACCGCAACCGAAGGATTTGCCTGTTTTATATATTCTTTTAATTGGTTAAATTCCGCTCCGGATAATCCGGTACTTTCTGGTTGGCCCGCGGCAAAACGAGCCTTGAATTCATCTAACGCGATAACATCGACTCCGCGCCGCAACAACTCTTTACACTCTTCAACCCAACCGCAATGCCCCATCACTTTAAATCCCTTTTTATGCGCGCTATTTATATTTGCGGTTGTCTGTCCCCCTGGCATGCTGCCTGAAATTCCAGTAAAATTATCAGACATTTTATTAATATAATCCAAAAATTCTTGCTCAACTGCCCTATAGTCCAAATTATACGGAAAAAATCCCGCAAATATTTCAAGTTTCCTGCTACTATCTTTACATACGCCATTATCGCAAACCTGGGTTTTGGCGCATTTTAAACTATAATCGCGCCATGCATCGCCGGTTATATCGCAAATTTTACAACCCAAAAATGACCCCGGAACGCAAAGTTGCGGCACGCATTTTTGAATTAATAATGAATTGCCGGAACTTTTTACGATTCTATATAATAATCCATTTGAGGTTGCTTCTTTGGGCCCGATGCCGGCAAAACCGCTTGTCCCCGCGACCTGCCATTCGGTCCAGCTTTTTGCTGCTGAATAATTTCTTTGCCAAATTGTAAAATTATCGCCGCCGATGCCCGAAAATCTGATTTTGCCGTCCGCGCCTTTGACCAAATTCGGGCCGGATGTTAGAACGCCGCCAAGAGAATACCATTCATTTTGATTGGTTTGCGGATTAAATTCGTTGATCCACAAGGAATCATCCGTGCCCACGGCCGCAATAATCAGTTTGTCATCCGCGCTTGCCGCAATTGCCGGATCATATTTAATTACGCCGCCGATATTGGCAACCGCCGTCCAATTTTGGCAATCCGCGGCAAAGACATTGTCCGCGCCAACCACAAAAAACATACCGCAAATTAGTATCGCCAGAAATAACGGAACATTGATTTCCCTCATAAATTTTCCGATACGAATTATTCGCAAGCAATGCCCACCGGCCAGATTTCGTGCACCATTTAGCCTTCCAATTCAAAATCGGCCAGCTTGCCGTAAATCACGACTTTTTTACCGGCGTAATATGACAAATCGTCTTTGGGGGCGTAAATATTGCGGCCGTTTAAGCTGTAAAGCGACGATCTCATCAGAGTGTCCGCGACGCCCGCATTCACGGCGTTTTTATTTAATATTCCCAAAAATTGAGTTTCGGCGGTATTTAAGGAGTTGTAGCTGTCGATAAAGCCTTTGTCGTTATTCAAGGTTTTTTTGTTCTTGTCGGCGCAAGCGGTTTGACTGCAATCTTTCGGACAACTAATACTATTTTCACCGGAATTTTTATTGCAAACGCCATCGCCGCATTTTGCGCATCCAGAACATTATCACCGTCAAAAAACAACAACACCGCAAGAAAAATTACCAAAAATATCTTTCTGATTTTTAAAAAACTATTGATTGTTTTATTTTAATTGGTTTTGGGCATTGCCGCCAGCTGCTTTTGCAGTTCGGCGATTCAACGATTCTACAATTCAACGTTTCTAATTTTAATTTTGATGTTTTCTTGGCCCACAAGATAGTTGTCTTCTTTGGCCAAAAGTTTGTCGGAACCGCGGATCGATAGGCAATGCTTGGCGTTCACCAGCGCCAATTTCATCGAATATTCGATATCGTTGTTCGAAGAAAGCATCCCGCTCATAAAGCCCGAAGCGAACGCGTCGCCCGCGCCGGTAACGTCGATTATTTTAAAGGCCTTGGCCTTGCCTTCATAAACCTTGCCCTCGGCAATGATCAGCGCGCCCTCTTTTCCCTTGGTGATCACATTGATGCCCGGGTGCATATACACGATCTTTTTAATGATCGCTTTTTCATCTTTGTAATCAATGCCAGTTAATGTCGCGGCTTCTTCCAAATTCAAGATCAACACGTCGATGCGCGCCAGCAAGCCCTTGATACACGCCCGGCCCATGGCTAATTGGGAATTGCCCAAATTGGCCGCCACCATCACATTGTTCTTACGGGCGAATGCCGTGATTTGCTCGGTCAAACGGCACAACCGGCCCGAAAGCGGCGCCAGATAGAACAATTTGGCATTCATTTTGTCCCATTGCACGCACTCATGGCCAAAAAGCTCGGATGCGCCCCGATAAACCAAGATCACCCGGTCTTCGCCGGCGGCATTGAGCACCACGGAATTATTCGTCGCCCGCTCTTTGGTTTTGCAGATCAATTCCGTGCCAACGCCCAGCCGCTTCAAATGCTCGGCCACTTCGCGGCCGGGAATATCGTCGCCCACCATGCCGCAATAGGCAGTTTTAAAACCTTGCCGCGCGAAAGTTGTGGCCGTGTTGACCCCCCCGCCGCCAAACGCAAACCGCATCTGCGGCACATCGATCTTGGAGCCCATGTTGAATTCAAACCCCCGCCCCGAGATCATCTTGGCGTCTTTTTTCACAAATTTTGGCGGCATGTCCATAAACGCGTCCCACGCCGCGCTCCCGAAAGTGATTACATCGTACATATTGACAAATTTATTATTTTATGCTAAAATGTTTATATGACTTGGAAAGAAGCCTTGTATTGGGGAGTGGTGGTAGGTTTACTCATCGCCACTGGGTTATTGCTTTACGATTTTTACGATTGCAGTAGCGGTGTGGAGAGTCACCCAGGGCAATATCAAGCCCCTTCATCGGGCAACAACGAAAAAATTGATTTCGAACCACTAGCCTCCCCGGCCGGAGCGAGGAAAGAGTGGGCAACAAAAGGAATAACAGGTCGAGGGATATATTTTCCTTGACGCTTTTTTTTATTCATTCCTCATAATACTTCGGGGCTATACCTGATGTAGTTTATTATAAAATTGTTTTCAATCTTTTTTTAGTAATTTTTATTTCCGCAGACCGCCGAGCTTGATGATGGTTTTCATAACGCTGTCGGGGTTAAGCGACATGGTTTCGATGCCTTCGCGCATGATGAATTCGGCAAATTCGGGATAATCGCTGGGCGCTTGGCCGCAAGTTCCCTTGACATTATTCTATTGCTTGCTATTATTGATTTAGTGACTTCACCCCGAATTAATCTTCGGGGCTTTTGTTATTTGCTTTCCAATTTCAAATATTCGATCTCGCTTCTGATGTCTTCAAAAAAGATATGATGCGATTTATGGATTTCCCATGCGACATTCCTTTCGAAACAAGCGAAAATCAACCGCTTTCCGTTGAGAATAACATCTTTTTTCAATCCAATAAAGTCGCTATCGCTGCTCACAAGCAGCACCGCGTCAATTTTATCCAAACTTCTTATCGCGGCGCAAGTAATTTCCACATCAAAATTGCATTTATATTTGAATTTAGATTTGGCGCTGTCCAAATAAATCTTTTTAAGCAGCTTTTCGATAATTTCAAAACCCGATTTTTCAATTCTGTCTTTGATCAATACATTTTTATCATAAGCGGCTTTCTCCAGCGGCATTCCCAAATAATACTTTGCGAATTTTACATTAAAATGCTTCTGGCAAAATATTAAGAACTTGCCCCAATCGATCCGCCAACCCGCGCTTTTCTGCGAATAAAACAAATTCGCCTCGTCAACAAAAATCCCAACACATTTCCCTTTATATTCGTCTAAAATTTTGTTAGCTTTGAAATTCATATTTCAACTTTCAAAATACGTGCCGCAAAATCCTTGACAAAATCGGATTTTGGTATAATTTAAAATCGGTGATTTTATGAGTTGCGGCGATTGCCCGGATCCGGTAAAATACAAACCATTTACGCGCAAAGATATCAAACCGCTCGCTCTTTATTTTGCAATAATAGTTATAGTGGTACTACTTGCGTTATGGTTGGTGACTTTTTTCCAAAGAATTTTATAAATCAATAAAATTCTTTTTTTATTTCTGCAAGCCGCCCAACTTGATGATGGTTTTCATGACGCTGTCGGGGTTCAATGACATGGTTTCGATGCCTTCGCGCATGATGAATTCGGCAAATTCGGGATAATCGCTGGGCGCTTGGCCGCAGATGCCGATGTACTTGCCCCGGACCTTGCAGGCCGCGATCGCCTGTTTGACCAAAATTTTCACCGCCTCGTTGTTCTCACTGGCAATATGAGTCAATTGGCCGGCATCGCGATCCAAACCAAGCGTTAATTGCGTGAGGTCGTTGGAACCGATCGACATGCCGTCAAAAATATCCAAGAATTGATCGGCCAAGATCACATTTGAGGGAATTTCGCACATCACCATAATCTTTAACCCATTCTGACCCGATTCGAGGCCGTTTTTTTTCATCACTTCAATCACTTTTTTGCCTTCCTCCACGGTGCGGCAAAACGGAATCATCACCCACACATTATCCAGCCCCATCTGTTCTCTCACTTTTTTGATCGCCGCGCATTCCAGCGCGAATGCCGGCGCAAAGCGCGGGTCATAATAGCGCGACGCGCCGCGCCAACCGATCATGGGATTTGATTCTTCGGGCTCGTATTCGCTCCCTCCCAGCAACGCGCGGTATTCATTGGTTTTGAAATCCGAAAACCGCACGATGATGTGCTTGGGATAAAACGCCGCCGCGATCGTGGCAATGCCCTCGGCAAGCTTGTCCACGAAAAATTCTTTTTTATCTTTGTATCCGAAAGTGATCTGCTCAATTTGCGCTTTCAGTTTTTTGTCTTTCAACTTGCCAAAATTTATCAGCGCCAGCGGATGCACCTTAACTTGATCGGCAAAAATAAATTCCACCCGCGCCAAACCCACGCCATCATTGGGCAAAAACGAGGCCTTAAACGCCGCTTCGGGCGTGCCCACGTTGAGCATAATCTTTGTCGGCAACTCCGGAATCATACCTAAATCATATTCCTTTTTTTCATAAGGAATCTTGCCCGCGTAAACCCGGCCTTCCAGCCCTTGGGTGCAATCCGCCGTGGCCATCACGCCGTTTTTTAAAACTTTACTGCCATCACGCGTGCCCACAATGCAGGGCGTGCCCAATTCGCGCGACACGATCGCCGCATGGCAGGTTTTGGTGCCCTCATCGGTCACGATCGCCGACGCGATGCGCATAATCGGCACCCAATCCGGGTCAGTCATGGTGGTTACTAAAATTTCACCGGCCTTGAACTGATTGATCTGTTTGACATTGGGAATAATGTGAATTTTCCCCTGGCCAATCTTGTGGCCCACGGCAATGCCGGCAACCAACGGCTTGGCGCTGGTTTTGACTTCGTATTCTTCGTAAGTATTTTGAGCAACCTTACCGGCATAGATGGTTTCCGGCCGCGCCTGCACAATAAACAATTCGCCGGTTTTGCCATCTTTGGCCCATTCGATATCCTGCGGCCCATGGTAGTGCTCCTCGATGATCACCCCCCACTTAGCCAATTGTTCGGCTTCTTTATCGGTCAACGAAAACCGTGCCCGGTCTTTGGGCAAAACCTTCACTTCCTTCAAACCGACCTTCTTGTCAAAAATGTATTTGATATCCTTGTTGCCCAATGTTTTGGAAATGATCGCAGTTTTACCTGATTTTAAGGAAGGTTTAAAAACATAGAACTGGTCGGCCACCACATGGCCTTTCACGATCATTTCACCCGCGCCAAAAATCGAATTGATCAAAACCGCGTTGCGAAATCCGGTTTCCGTGTCCAAAGTGAACATGATGCCCGCCGAGGCCAGATCCGAGCGCACCATTTTCATCACTCCCACCGACAGCGCCACTTTGAGCGTGTCAAAGCCCTTTTCGACCCGATAAACGATGGCTCGCTCCAAAAACAGCGACGAAATGCATTTTTTCACCGCGTCCAGCAATTCCAAAGGCGTATCGATATTCAAATAGGTTTCATGCGCCCCGGCAAACGACGCGCCGGCCAAATCCTCGGCCGTGGCCGACGACCGAACCGCCACATTCACATTCTTGGTTTTGTAATAGGCCGACAATTCCTTGTAGGCCGCCAAAATTTCTTTTTTGAAATCCGGCGGAAACTCGCCCTTCAAAACCAAATTGCGCGCCAAAGTGCTGGCTTTTTTGAGTTTAGCTAAATTGGAAGCATCCAAATCTTTGAAGATCGGTTCCAATTTTTTATCAATGCCGTTGTGCCGCAAATAGCGCCAATAGGCCGTGCTGGTGGTAATAAACCCGTTGGGGATCGGCACGCCCTTTTCGCCCAATTGCGAAAACATCTCGCCCAGCGATCCGTTTTTTCCCCCGACCAGCTCCACGTCCTTTTTGGTCACTTCCTTGAACCACGCCACATTCCTCTCGTTTATGTTTTGATTTTCTGTTTCCATAATATTGACAATATTATTATTTTTTAACCTAATCAACAATCAAATTTTTCACCCGGCGGTTACAAAACCAGATAATTGATTTTACCACACCAAAACCCCAAATCAAAATTCCGGCCTTGGTAAAACATTCTCACATTCTTGAGAATGTGAGAATGTCGTTCGCTCGCCCAGCGCAACGCAGAATTAGCATTTTCGGGGTCGTTCCCCCGTAAAGCGGAGCGCCACGGGGGTGCGACCCCTTCAATAGCATCTGGATTTAAATTATCAATGCTGTTGTCGGGGTCTAACCACCCGCAATTACGCGGGGGTTAGACCCCAAAATACAAAATACGCGATTCAAATTAACGATTATTTTCAAAACAGCTATTTCCAGAGCCGCGGCATGATGTTCCAACAAGCATCAAAGATTTCTTTGGAAACAAGATCTTTGTGATTCTTCATAATGTAGGGCAAATTGCGGATGGCCGCGCCCGGATAAATACCCACGATTTGGGCGTTTTTATCGGCAATGGTGATGATTTTTTGCTTATCAATATCCACTCCCGCGTCGCGCAATCCGTAATCGGCCACATCGCCGATGTCTTTATATCCGGAGATCCATCCGCCAAGGCATTCAACGAAATACGCCCCCATGCCGCAATCCGCGCGGATGCACATTGTTTCGTCTCCCAGCGAATAAACATAAAAATCCGATTCGGGCACCGTATCATATGGCGGCGCCCAACCAATGCGATCATTTGCTTTTTCCGCCGCCGCCATGCCAATTTTAATCGTTTTGTACTCTTTCACGCCAAAAGAATACTTTTGCAAAAACCAAACGCCAATCGCAACCAAAATTACTGATAAAATCACTCCCTCAACAATCAAATTACAAAATTTTGGCAACCGCATAAATATATTTCCAAAAATAATTTTAATCCGCGATCAAATTTTTGATGATTTTTATCATGGTTTCCTTTTCCTTGGGATCGCTTTGGGCCGTAAACATCGGCGGTTAGTTCCAAAATGGAACTATCTGGATTTTATTAAGATATTGCCTATTTTTGCGATAACTAATTTTTATTCGCAATGTGCATTTTTTGCACATTGCTTTGGCGGAAGTATGCGCAAAATTTACACAAACTGGTTTTGCGTAAGCCAAACCAACTTATCCTATTTTAATTCCATTAACTTTTTCATTATTCGCGGCACTTCATTCACGAAATATTTTTTGACTTCCAACCAATCAGCTTTAAAATTTATTTCCGGGCCAGAATCCACCTCCGCGTCTTCAAAATACTCCATGCTTAGCAAAATATGATGATAGTCGTGCGCAACGCTGGGGTATTGTTTTTTTAATCGCTTGATCGTATTTTCCAGCGGCTCCACATTTTTCGCGCACCAATAAAGATCGAAAAAATCACGCTTACGGCCGCGTTGCGAAATGGCGATGATTTTCATTACTGCAATGTCCCGCGCGGATAAAATATTGATTACGCCATGCTTAATGAAATCTTCTGCCGGTATAAAAAACGGATAAGCGATAAAACTCACTTTCGCGCCAAACAATTCGCCATAAATTGTGTTTTCTTCATCAAGATTTGTTTTCCAATCCGGAATATCATAAAATTTATCCAAAATTTTTTTTGTGTCGAATTTTCGTTCCACCGTAAAAAAATCCAAGTCATATGATTGGCGATGGCCAGCCTGCAACGCCAAAGCCGTGCCACCCGCCAAATACCAGCCGTTATCTTTTAACCAATCTTGAGACGACAAAAATTCAAACGCTTTTTTTGTTTGCGCGGGCATTATGTCAAAATTCAATAATTTTCCAGAAGCAGTTTCCATGCGTTTTTTGTGCGCGGACGAAGGCACCGCGATTTATCAACGATCTTTTTGATCAGCGCTTTATCGTAATAATCCCACATCCATTTCACTTCCAAATCATTGCCAAAATCCAAAATCCGCTCGATCACGTATTGGGCGTTTTTTTGGGGATCGATATTTTTGGGATTCACGTCCCAAAACAAGCTTTGCCGGAATTCCATCGTTTCCATAACAACATTTTACCATATTCAAGCCCTCGATAAAAGGCCGATCTATCAACAAAACCTTCTCACATTCTTGAGAATGTGAGAATGTCGATAAATATCGAAAGTTATATTTAAATATAATTTGAATATAACTTTTTTCCATTTCAAGAATAGCAATATCTTAAATCTTAAATCTTAAATCTTAAATCTTAAATCTTAAATCGGATTCACCGCATTCTTGATGCTTTCGACGCTTTCGGGATTGGCCAGGGTGGATAGGTCGCCCAATTCCTCCTTGGTGAACGCTTTGCGCAAAATACGGCGCATTATCTTGCCCGAACGGGTTTTGGGCAGGTCGCTCACGATAAAAACCTCGTGCGGCGTGGCGATCGGCCCGATGCCGGACCTAATCGCGGCGATTACTTTCTCCTTCAATCCGGCGGTATCGGCCGGGTTTTTGGCCACCACGAACGCCACCGGCACTTCGCCCTTGATCTCGTCCACCACGCCCACCACCGCGCATTCGGCCACGGCCGGTTCATGACAAGCCGCGCTTTCCAACTCACCCGTGGTCAACCGATGGCCGGCCACTTTGATCATGTCATCGGCCCGACCCACCACGCGCAACAAGCCATGCTTGTCGCGCACGCCCAAATCACCGGAAAAATAATATTTGTTTTGGTATTGGCTCCAATAAGTATCAACAAATTTTTGCTCATTGCCCCAAACCCCGTGCAGCAAACTAGGGCAAAACGGCGGCACCAGCACCACGCTGCCTTCCTGGCCGGCTTTGCAAACTTTGCCGGCCTCGTCAACAACTCTTATCCGGATTCCCGGCAACGGCAAGCCCGTATGCGCCGGTTTGAACGGCCCGATGCCCGGCAAAGACGTCGCAATTATCCCCCCGGTTTCGGTCTGCCACCAGGTATCAAGGATGGGGCACCGCTTTTTGCCCACTTCGGCAAAATACCAATTCCAGGCCTTTTCGCTGATCGGCTCGCCCACTGAGCCCAAAACCTCCAGCGTCTTCATCGAATAGGGCTTCAAGATCTCCGTGCCGTTCTTCATGAACATCCGGATGGCCGTGGGCGCGGTATAGAACACGGTTACCCCGTATTTGTCGATCACATTGGCCCAGCGGTCCGGATTGGGATAATCCGGCAAGCCCTCAAACATAATAAACGTCGCGCCATTCAAAAGCGGCCCATAACAAGAATAAGTGTGCCCGGTGACCCAGCCGATATCAGCCGTGGACCAGAAGATATCATCGTCGGTGAGATCGAATATCCATTTATCGCTGGCATAGGCCGATACCATATAACCGCCGCATGTATGCAAGGCACCCTTGGGCTTGCCCGTGGATCCGCTGGTGTACAGAATGAACATCGGGTCCTCGGCATCCATGGTTACGGCCGCGCATTCGTCGGATTCGCCGCGAATTATCTGATCATACCAAATATCGCGCGCTTCGGTCCAGGCAACCTCGTTTCCGGCATGCTTAATGACCACGGTTTTTTGCACCCCGGTATCAATCAAACCCTCATCGGCCTGTTTTTTCAAATCCACGACTTTGCCCCGCCGGAAATACCCGTCGCAAGTAATCAACACCTTGGCGCCGGCATCCTGCAAACGCACTTGCAGCGCCTGGGCGGAAAATGCCGAAAACACCACCGAATGCACCGCGCCGATGCGCGCGCAAGCAAGCATCGAAACTACCACTTCGGGAATCATCGGCAAGTACACTCCCACCCGATCGCCTTTCTTGACCCCTAATTTTTTGAGCGCGTTGGCGAATTTGTTCACGCGGCGATAAAGATCATAATAAGTGATCATTTGCGCCGGCTGAGCCGAATCATCGGCCTCCCAAATGATGGCCACCTTGTTTTTGCGTGTGCTTAAATGCCGATCCAAGCAATTCTCGGTGATGTTTAATTTTCCGCCCGCAAACCATTTGATATGCGGCGGATTATCAACATAGGCCTTGTTCCATTTTTTACGCCAAAGTAATTCCTTGGCCGCCGCCTCCCAAAACTTCACCGGATTTTTCTCGGCAACCGTGTAAACGCTTTTCGCCTTCAACCACGCGCGCTTTTTTGCCACCGCGTCCGGCCAATAAAGTTCCCCTTTTTTTATCATAGTTTTTTATTTTTTTAATAATGATTTCCCTCAAAAATTATTCAATTATTCCAAATAAGGCACACATCCCCATTGACCCGGCCGCATTGTGCGCCCCTCGGAGCAAAAAATCTCGCCTCTTTGATCAATAAAAATAATATAAACCGCGAATATAACAAAAACAACCATTAAATAAATCAATATATTTTTCGTGCTTATTTTTTTCCATTTTTAAATTATTTTTAATTCCCGGATTCCAAATAATTTCGCACCGCGCGGTCAAAATCGGAAACAAATTTTTTGTCCGCGGCGGCTTTGAATTTTGAAAACTCGGTATCCGCTTTTATCTGCGCCTCTTCCATGCTCACATTGCCCGCGTTTTTCAAAACCCCTTTGCCCAAAATCTTTAAATACTCATCCAATTTAACGATCCAATCAGCCATTTTCATCGGATTTTGGCTCTGCGCCTGGATTTCCGCGAAAGAAAGATACGCGTCAACAATGCGATTAAGATTTTGAAGTTCGTTTTCCTTTAAATAATTTTTAGCGATATAAATGTCGCGTTTGATGAAATTGTCTCCGGGAAAATTCGTCAATCCCATATTTTGCTTTCCGCCATCCGCTCTAAACGCGATAATTTCGGACGCGGTTTTGCCGGTTACCGCGTAATGCATTTTATTCTGCACGGTTTTAAAAAAAAGATCGGTGATTTCGGCATCATTGCGATAGTCAATGCTGGTGGCGTAAATATCGGTTACTTTTTGATATAACATCCGCTCGCTGGAACGAATATCGCGGATTCTTTGCAACAACTCCTCAAAATACCTTGACCTATGCCCGCCTTGCTTCAACCGCGCGTCGTCGAGCGCAAACCCTTTTATCATGTATTCTTTCAACCGCTCGATCGCCCATTGGCGGAATATCAACCCACGCTCGGAATTAACCCGATAGCCCACCGCGATAATCGCATCCAGACTGTAAAATTCGATTTCGCGCCCAACATCTCTGCTACCTTCTCTCTGAACTATTCGGAATTTCCGAATAGTTGAATTTTGCTCTAATTCTCCTGTTTTAAATATATTTGACAAATGTTCATTAATGGTCGGCACATTAACATCAAAAAGCTGGGCCATCAATTTTTGCGACAGCCAAATATTTTCATCCTCAAGCCGCACTTCGACGCGCCTGGCGCCATCCGGCGTTTTATATATAATTATTTGATTTTTCCCCTCTCTTTCTTCTGCCATGTATTAATTACAAAATAATTTCAAATAAATATTTTTAATTCAACCACGCTCGTTTTTTTTGCCGCCGCGTCCGGCCAATAAAGTTCCCCTTTTTTTATCATAAATTTAATTTAAATTAAATTTTATTGCCGACAAATTCGGCGAATTCGGCCAGACGGGTGGAATAACCCCATTCGTTGTCATACCAGGCACCCACTTTCACCAAATTGCCGTTGGCCATGGTCAAGCCCGAGTCCACAACCGACGAATAGCCGCTGCCGATGTAGTCGCTGGAAACCAGCGGCGCGGTTTCGAACGCCATGATGCCTTTGAGCGGCTTTTTTTGGCTGGCCTTTTCCAAGGCCGCGTTCACTTCCTCGACGGTTGTTTCCCGCTCCAGCTCGCACACCAAATCCACGATCGAGCCGGTGGGCACGGGCACGCGCAAGGCGATGCCGTCCAATTTGCCTTTTAACTCGGGAATGACCTTGCCGATAGTCTTGGCCGCGCCGGTGCTTGTCGGGATGATGTTCAATCCGGCCGCCCGGGAACGGCGCAAATCCTTGTGCGGCAAATCAAGGATTTTTTGATCGTTGGTATAGGCGTGCACCGTGATCATAAAACCTTTGACAATACCGAAATTTTCATTCAAAACCTTGGCCACCGGCGCCAAGCAATTGGTGGTGCAGGAGCCCATGTCCACAATATTATCCTTGGCCGAGTCATAATTGTCGGCGTTGATGCCCGGCAAATAGGACGGAATTCTATCGGCATCTTTTGCCGGTGCCGAGATCACCACTTTTTTGCCGCCCGCGATCAAATGCTTGGCCGCGTCGTCATATTTGGTGAACCTGCCGGTACATTCCAAAACCACATCCACGCCATATTTTTTCCACGGCAAATCATGCGGTTCGGCAAGCGCGGCCACCGCGACTCGCGTCATGGATTTCTTGCCGCGAATTACAATTTCTTTTTCCGCCGCCTCGATTTCCTTGTCCCAACGGCCATAAATCGAATCATATTTCAATAAATGTGCCAGCACTTTGGGTTCGGTAAGATCGTTTACCGCCACCATATCCAATTCCGGATGCTTGTCAATGATTATTTTCAAAACATGCCGGCCGATCCGGCCAAGGCCATTGATCGCGATTTTAACCATAAAAATTAAATTCGAATATCGAATATCGAAATCCGAAACAATATCAAATTTCGAATTTTCAAAAACAAAAAATAAACCAAAATTCCGTTTTGAAAATTTAAATTTTGAAAATTCGTGCTTGTTTTGGATTTCGATATTCGTGCTTCGAATTTTTTAACACTTAGCAAAACTGGCGCGATTAAACGCGTCAGTTTGGTGTTGCAAAACCCTACTTTATCCCCAGTGTTTGATCGATTTCGGCTTTGTCGAATCCCACGATGATCTTGCCGTCGATATTGGCCACCGGCACGCCCATCTGGCCGGACAATTCGATCATTTCGTCGCGCTCGGTTTCGTTTTCCGAAACATCGACATCGACAAATTCGATCTTTTTGCTTTTCAAATAGTCCTTAAGCGTCACGCAATAAGGGCAATAAGGCGTGGAATAAATTTTTATCATAATTTATGATTTACCCGGCTTCTTTTTTTAGATTCTGAATTTTAACTTCCAGTTTCTAACTTCTAAATTCTATATTCTGCCCGGACTATCCGCCGCACGACGCGCTGTCCGCGCCCGACGCGGCCGCGGCGGCGCCAAATCCCGTGGACGGCTGGTCGCCGGAAAGTTCGGTTTTGCATTCTTCAGGCTCGGTGTTAAACGCCGCGCAAATCAACTTTTTGAACGCTTCGGGCGAACGAGCCGAGAGCAAATCCGACGCGTCGCTGTCGTTGATCACCACCGTGGGCGAGCCCTGCACTCCGTATTTTGTGTTTAAATCGTCATTGACCGCGAATTTCGGAAATTGGCCGCTCACCCAAGTGTTTTTGTCGTTAAAATCGGCAGTAATCTTGAATTCTTTGTCCGTGGCCGCCACGCAGGCCTTGAGTTTGGCTTGATCAATCTGCGCGCCGGTCAAACATTTGGCATATTCGGCCGTGCCATCACTGCCGGTTTCGGCTATCGTGAAGCATTTCAGATAATCAGCCAGTTTGTCGCCCTGCTCTTTTTGAATGCAATATTGCCGCAAATTTTCATCGATCTCAACCTTGCCATGCATCGCGTAATTAACAAAGTAAATTCCCATCGTGGCTTTGTCCTTCAACAGATCATAGACCGGCAAATACATCTTTTGCGCCTGCAAGCCATAGGGGCAATAACTCATCACGAAGACCTTGACATCGGGCTTGTCGGATTTCACCACTTCGGCGGCGGCTTTCTCTTCCTCCAATTTTTTGTCCAAAACGATTGCTTGCGGAATGCCTTCGGCAAAAAACAACGCGCCGTCTTTGGTCACATAAGCGGAATAATCATTGCCCTGCACCGTCAATTTGAACGCATACAACCCGTTTTCGCTTTTAACATCTTTCCATGAGGCGGTGATCCCCTCCGAAAGCATATTTTCGTTGACATATTTGATCGCTTTTTCGGCCGCGGCTTCGGCTTTGATTATTTTTGATCCCAAATATTTTTCGGGAATTATTTTGCCCGGATTGAAATAAACCACTGCCGCCAATGCCGCGAACAACGCCAGCCCCGCAACCGGGATCAAAATATTCTTGGACGCCTTCATTTTTTGCACCGCGCTCTTCACTTTCTCGTTTACCGCCATATTTTTTTATTATTTATTTTTTTCAAACAAATTAAATATACCACAAACTTTTTGGGTTGCAATGTTGACAAAACCGGCAATCACATGGCCAAATCGCGGGTGGCCAAATTCAAATCGATCAATAAATTTTTCAAATCGATGCGGTAATTGGCGCAAATATCTTTCAACGTCAAGCCGGTCATCTCCATCTTGGCCATCGGGCAACCCAAACACGGCACCCGGTATTTGAGCAAAATCTTTTCGGCTTCGGAAAACTCCAAAACCTCCTGCAACGTCGAATCCTCGGTGAATTCCATCTTCAATAATTCGTGATTTAAGATTTAGGATTTATGATTTATGATTTTGGAATTCATTCTTAAATCATAAATCTTTATTCTTAAATCAGGACGATTGCTTAAACTAATTATTTTTTCTAATCAATGCAAACGCAAGAATACTGCCAAAGATTGCCGTAACCAATTGGGGCCAGCCCATCATTGAGGCCAACGCCAAAGTTATTTTTCCATGAGTGAGCGCTGCCAGAACAACATTGGCGCTCAAAACCAAAATCCCGAATTTGGCCAGCGCCGCGATTCCGGCGGCCAACGCGTAATTTTGGTTTTTCAACAGCGAAAACACGCCCGCCAGCGCGATATTTCCCGCCATGATAAACGGCACCATTGGCGCCATGGCCGCCGGCAAAGTTCCCGCCGCCAGCGCGATCAAACTCGGCACCACGGCCACAACCGCCGCCGCCCGGAATCCAACCAGCATCACCGCGCTGAACAACGCCGCGTTCACGATCGTTCCCGTCACCAACTGCTGATGGAACAACGGCGCAACCACCGCCGCGCCCGCCAACGCCAGCGTCAAAACCGCCTCTTTATTTAAAACCAATGCCTTGATATTGTTTTTCATATGTTTATATTGTTTAAATTATAGACGCCGTAACCAACAACAATAGCAGTAAATAGATTATAAAACCAACAATTGATAAAAACAAACCGACGATGGCTGGAATTTTGAATTTAGAAAAAATCCCGACAACACCGATAACCGCTCCAATTACTGGAATAATCCAACCATGTCTGCCATAAGCAAGAATAACAAATCCGACGCCGATAGCACCAGGTCCGCAATCAATCGCTTCGCAATTTTTATAATCTAAAATCATCCAGGCAACGATTATTAAATTTATTACTCCAATAAATAAAGAGACAAATGCCGAACTATTTTTTGTCCAACGCCAAACTTTCATTAACGTTCGGTTTGTTTCCATGTTATTTTTCAATTTTACTTTTTGGTTTTTGGGTATAGCGCGTGTGCAGGGTGGCGTGGAGCGCGTGCTCGTCGCCGCTAAAATGGTCATAGACCTCTTTCACCGCCGGGCTTTCGTGGGCAAAGCGGATTTTTTGCTCGCAATCGTCTTGATACAACCCCGCGGCCCGTTTTTTGCGGATTTCGTCGTCCACGGGCAAAGGATTGCCGCCGCCGCCGATGCAGCCGCCCGGGCAGGCCATAATCTCGATATAATCGTAGGCGCGCGGATCTTTGGCCAGATCGTCAAGAATTATTTTAGCATTTTCCATACCATTGGCAATTCCCACTTTCAATTTTATACCGTTGATCTCCACCACTGCTTTTTTAAAACCGATAATTCCCCTCACATTCTCGCACTCCACTTTTTCCAAATTTTTGCCGGTGATCAGCCAAACCGCGGTGCGCGTGGCCGCTTCGGTCACGCCGCCGGTGGCGCCAAAGATCGTACCCGCGCCGGTATAGACGCCGAACGGATCGTCGGCCGCGCCTTCGGCCATATTTTTCAAATCAATTTTATTCTTTTGCAACAACCGCGCCAACTCGCGCGTCGTTAGGACATAATCAATCGGATTCAAGCCATTAACTTTTTCCTCAGGCTTGGAAACATCATATTTTTTAGCCGTGCAGGGCATCACCGACACCACGATGATATCTTCGGGCTTGACATTGTTTTTTTGCGCCCAATAGGTCTTGATCAGCGCGCCCAGCATATTTTGCGGCGATTTGGCCGTGGTGATATTCGGGATCAGATCGGGCCGGAAAAACTCGATATAGCGCATCCACGCCGGACAGCAAGAAGTGAACATCGGCAGAGGCAGATTATTTTTAACTCTATCCACCAATTCCTTGGCTTCTTCCACCGTGGTCAAGTCCGCGGCCATATTCACGTCAAACACTTTGTCAAATCCCAACTGCTTCAACGCGGCCGCCAGTTTGCCGGTGACATTGGCGCCATATTCCATGCCGAACAACTCCCCGATGGTCACGCGGATCGACGGCGCGAATTGAACGATCAAAGTTTTTTCTTTTCTATCCTTTAAAAGCGCGTCGATCTCCTCTGCCGGACTTTCCGAATCCAGCGCGCCCACCGGGCAATGCACAACGCACTGGCCGCAATAGATGCAATCTTTTTTTGGATCGGCCGACGGCTCGATATGAATATCCTTGCCTTGGTCGGAAATTTCCAAAAATCCATCGCTTTTCATTTCCGTGTCCGTGCCCCGCCGCGACCCCGTCTGGCGCGCGCACATATCCACGCAATTGCGGCACTCGACGCATTTCGACCGGTCCAAAACGATCGGCCCGAACTTGGTGATATCCGGTTCGGGCTTGCGCAATTTAACGCCGGCCAGATCGGCCTTGAATTGCGCCGAATATTTTAACAACGCGCATTTTCCCTGCCAAATGCACTGCGGGCAGTTGCGGCGGTGTTCGCCCAAAATCAACTCCAAATTGGTTTTGCGCAACGCGGCCAAATTGTCGCTTTGCGTTTTCACGACCATGCCGTCTTTGGCCTTGGTCGAACATGCCGTAACCGGCGCGGCAATCCCCTCGACTTCAACCAAGCATAACCGGCAATTGGCCTTCACGCACAGGTCCGGATGATAGCAAAGCGCCGGAATTTCAATTTCATTTTCCCGCGCCGCCTCCAGCACCGTCTGCCCTTCCTTTACCTGAATTTCCCTCCCGTCAATTGTTATTTTCATAATTTTTCTTACTTACTTGACAAAATAGATTGATAAGATAAACTTATAATACAATCACGAGCGGAAAAAACAACCCTATGAGGTTTCGTCCTTATGGGGCTTTTTCTTTTTTGGAATATACGCCAACTTCTTTTTCAAATCATTCATAAATCTCAAAAAAATCCGGCAAATTTTAAATTTTAAAAGTGCGGAAAATTGGAATTTATTTGGAATCATTATTGCCAAAAGTTTTTCATTTTCTATTAAATATTTAATCAAACAATAGAAATCGCCATCGCCGGTAACAATAAGCGCTTTGTCATAATTTCGATATTCAATCATTGACCATAATACCAATTCGGCGTCGCAATTTCCTTTGGTTGACCCATCATTATGTTTTAATGTCGGCTTAAAGATACAGACAAAACCGGCATTCTGTAAAAAAGCATACAAATCATTGTTCCCCTCAACATATCCAATAAATAAAAATGCTTTCGATACTCCATATTTTTCTTTTAAATAAACTCTAAATTTCGCGAAATCCAAACGCCATCCAAGCGATTGCACGCTCAAATTTACATTTTGGCTGTCAATAAACGCATAATTGTTTTCCTTGGATCTCATAAATCAAATTTCTCCATCAAACTGCCGAGGGAGTTGGCCACGCCTTTGCCAAAGGGGCAAAAGCTGGCAGTGGCCAATAGTTTGACAATATCGCGCGCGCGGGCGTTGTCAAGCGGCTCAAAAGTTTCTTGGGAAAAAATTTCGCGCAAGCGATAAACGCCTTCGCGGCAGGGAACACACTTGCCGCAATTTTCGGCGATGAAAAAATTCAGCCACAATAACGCCAATTGACGCGGATCAGTTTTTTGCAAATCATAAACCACGATCGATCCCGCGCCGCTCACCGACGCTTCCAGTTCGTTTTGCAACAAAATCGTGCCGCTGGCGCCGCCGCCCACTTGGACAAAAAATTCAAAATCCGGCCAATTGCCGGTTTTTTCCAAAACTTCTTTAACGGTCAAATTTTCGCCGCGTTCAAAAACGCCCGGATTGGCCAACGTGCCGGAAACCGAATAAAACCGAGTATTTTTATATTCCCCCTTCGCGATTTTTGCCGCGAAAAAAAGCGTCTCCAAATTATTGATCAGGGTAGGACATCTCCAAAGTCCCATCTGGGGTGGGAACGGCGGTTTAATTCGCGGTTCACACCGTTTTCCCTCGATTGAATCCAAAAGCGCGGTTTCTTCGCCGCCCAAATAACCTCCCGGCTCGCGGATTATTTCTATTTTTTTATCACCGATAATTTTAGTTAATTTATCCTTGAATTGGTCAAAATAATCCTTGCGCAAATATAAATATCCCTTTGACGCGCCCACGGCCTCCATCGCCAAAACAATGCCATCGATCACAACTTCCGGCCATTTTTCCAAAATATAGCCATCCTTAAAAACCGCCGGCTCGCCTTCGGAAACATTACAGACAACAAACTTTTTATCGCCCGCGCCATCTTTTACCATTTGCCATTTTTGCCACGCGGGAAATCCGGCGCCGCCCCGGCCCCGCAAATCCGCTTGTTTAATCTTTTCGATGATATTATCCATGGTTGTTTGATCGGCAATCCACCGTTATTAAATTCCTTTACCAATGCTGGATTATAACAAATTTTTTCAAAAACAAAAAACCGGCCCGTTTACCGGCCGGTTTTTAAAAAATATTTTTCAATTAATTAGCCGCCATCAATTGGTTTATTTTCGCCCGCGTGTCGTTGCCCACGTTTCCCGAACCGGCCGTCAATCCATAGGGCGTCAAAATTTGGGCGGCATACTTCAATTGCAATTGGGACACGGCCGCTTTGGTGGCCTGATCGTAAAATCCGTTCGAAACCACCGCGTAACCCTGCGTCTTCAAAAAGTCCTGCAAACAATAAACCTCCGGATCGCTGATTCCAAAATACAAATATTTTGTGAGTCGATTACAAATAGTTCCGGGAAAGCTTCCCGTTCCGCCCGCCGTATTGGTCAAGGCCGCCAATTGTTGTTGCAGTTCCGCGATCTTTTGTTTCAGCAAATTGATCTGGGCCAAAAGATCGGTTGAATCGACATTGGCCGACCCTGATCCGGATCCTGATCCTGATCCCGATCCGCAAGCGGCATTCGAGCAGGATTCGTTGACGGCGCAAGCCTCGTAAACCTCGCCGCGGTTGCCGCAGGAATCATACCAATAGACATCGCCGTTATAGCATTGCTTGCGGTTTTTAGC
>JAXDBQ010000021.1:0-4089 GCA_034678605.1 Patescibacteria group bacterium
CATAAATTTAAAAATATTAGATTGCAAAACCATCAAATCCAAATGCTGTTGAAGGGGTCTAACCGCCCGCGATTACGCGGGGGTAAGACCCCAAAATACAAAATGCAAAAATTTCAATTGATTCCAAATTCATTTTGACGCAATAAAAAGGAGCAGTCAAGCGATCAAAGAATGGCTAATCATCAGAAAAAAACCCAAAAATGCAAGTTGCCAAGGTCGCACCCCCGTATAATTGCTTTACGGGGGAACGACCTTTATAAAATGAGAGCGTTGAATAATTGATTTCGCGGACTATTTTAAACTTGGCGAATCCGTAAAAACAATAAAATTCGGCAATTATTCAACGCTCTAAAAATGCAAACTCTAACAAGCGATTGCATTAAAACATTTCAAAATGGCGGCGGTAGAATATCCGCTTGGCGATTTCGGCAACGACAAGATAGGTTGCCGAGATTCCGGCCAGCGCCAAGGCCAATGGCAGCGGCAAAGGTTGAAAACCGAAAAAACCGCCCAAGGGCGTGAACGGGATGATCCAGCCGGCCGCCACCGCCGCGAAAGTGCCGGCCAGCAGATATTTTCCGGCACGGCTTTGGACAAAAGGAATTTTTCGCGTGCGGATGATATGCACCACCAAAACTTGCGTGGCCAATGATTCGACGAACCAGCCGGTTTGAAAAACGCTTTCCGGCGCGGCAAACACCGCCAGCAAAACAAAAAAGGTCAAAAAATCGAACAGCGAGCTCACCGGCCCGAAAAAATACATGAATTTTTTTATGAAATCCAAATTCCAGCGGCGCGGCTTGCACAGCCAATCATCGTCGACATTGTCGGCCGGGATCGCCACTTGCGAAAGATCGTATAAAAAATTATTGAGCAATATCTGGATCGGCAGCATCGGCAAAAAGGGCAAAAAAACCACCGCGCCCGCCGCGGAAAACATATTGCCAAAATTGGAGCTCAACCCCATCATGATGTATTTCATGGTGTTGGAAAACACCCGCCGGCCCTCCAAAACCCCGTCCTGCAACACCGCCAGATCTTTTTTGGTGAGCACAAAATCCGCCGCCTCCTTGGCCACATCCACCGCGTTGTCCACCGAGATCCCCACGTCCGCGCCCTTGAGCGCCGGCGCGTCATTGACGCCATCGCCCAAATAGCCCACCACCTTGCCTTGCGCGCGCAACGCGGCGATAACCCGATTTTTTTGCATCGGCGAGCAACGAGCGAAGATCGTAGTTTTAAGCGCCAATTCTCTCAACGCCTGATCAGCGGTTTGATCGATCTGATTGCCGGTAAGCACTCCCAAAACCGGCAACGCCGTTTCTTGGCAAATTTTTTGCGTCACCAACTCGTTGTCGCCGGTGATTATTTTCACTTCAATACCGATTGATCCCAAATCGCGCAATACATCTTTGACGCCGCTTTTGGGCGGATCGAAAAATGAAACGAATCCCAAAAATTCCAATCCGCTTTCATCTTCTTTGGAATAGGCCTCTTTGGCGGCTTTTATTTCTTTACGCGCCACGGCCAAAACCCGGTTGCCATCCTCGCTTAAGCGATGATATTGATTTCGCGCTCGAGTCTTGGCCGCGGCGTCAAACTCTTGGAAAATACCGCGCGCGCGATAAACCGCGCAACGGTCAAAAACCGACTCCGGACTGCCCTTGGCAATCAACAAATGCTTGTTTCGCGATGCCAAGATCACGCTCAAGAGCCGGCGCTCGAAATCAAACGGCAATTCATCAATTTTTTCCATATCCGGCGCGGGCGCGTCTTTTACATCAAGTAGCGCTTCGTCAAGCGGATTTTCGATGCCGGTTTGAAAATAGCTGTTGGCCCGGGCCGCCTTCAAAACCTCAATGTCGGTGTTGCCGTTGATATCCACATATGTTACCAAAGTGATCTTATTGCGGGTTAAAGTGCCGGTTTTATCGGTGCACAAAACATCCATCCCGCCAAAACTTGGGATCGAACTCAATTTTTTGACCACCACCCCTTTTTTGGCCATGCGCATCGAGCCGCGCGCCATGGCCACTGAAACGATCATCGGCAAAAGTTCGGGCGTTAATCCCACCGCGATGGCCACCGAAAACAATAACGCCTGAATAATTTTGTATTGAAATTGATCACCGCTTTCCAACCCTTTGACGACATTGACAAGGAAAATAAACAACACCAAAAAAAGCACCACCCGCGCGATGAACAATCCGAATTTGGCCGCGCCGATCTCGAATTCGCTTTTCGGCTCGGGCGCGGCCAACGCCGAAGCGATCTTGCCGTATTCGGTGTTCTTTCCGGTGCGGACCACGACCGCAGTGGCCTGGCCGCTGATCACGCTGGTCCCCAAAAACAGCAAATTCCGCTTATCGACCGCCATCGCGCCTTTTTCAACCGGAAATGACTCGCCGGTGAGCGCCGACTGGTCCAAAAAAAGGTCATCGG
Organism: Patescibacteria group bacterium; assembly: GCA_034678605.1. Lineage (GTDB taxonomy): Bacteria > Patescibacteriota > Minisyncoccia > Minisyncoccales > UBA5738 > UBA5738. The sequence goes on from JAXDBQ010000021.1 coordinate 2,443, forward strand.
CCGAAATTATCCGGCAATCGGCCGGCACCAGATCGCCGGCATTCAAAAAAATGATGTCGCCGACAACAAGATTGGCCGCTTTTACTTCGCGCTTTTTGCCGTCGCGCACCGCCACGGCCGTTATTTTCACCGCTTCTTTGAGTTTTTTGGCCGCCTTGCCGGCGCTGTATTCTTCAAAAAAATCCAAAATCACCGAAAAAAACGCCATCAAAACAATGATCGCGGCGCTGGCAATATCACCCATCAATCCCGAAATCAAAGCCGCGGCCAGCAAAATCGCGATCAGCGGATTTTTAAAATACGACAAAAATTGCCAAAAGATATTGGTTTCGCGCTCCTGGGAAATTTCGTTTTTCCCATTGGCAAGCAACCGGCGCCGGGCCTCGGCCACCGTTAGCCCCTCCAAGTTGGTACCCAAAAACCGCAACACCTCGCCGCTATCCATCGCGGAAAAATCAATCTCCCCATTATCGCTTTTTGCCGGCTTTTTAATATTTTTGCCCATTGCTTAATTACTTTAAATTACGAAACGCTTTGTATTTTGCATTTTGGGGTCTAACCCCCGTGTACTCGCGGGCGGTTAGACCCCGACAAAAGCATTTTAATTTATAGTTTCATAATTCAAGATAATTATATCACACCAATAAAAAAACCGCGCCACTCGCGGCTACAATTTTTCATTTTAAATCACGGCTGGAACAAGGTTTCGGGGGTGAAGCGGACTTCGGCCACGCCTTCGAATTGCTTGGCCGTGGCTTCGATCTGGAACCACAAAATTCCGGCGCGGCAGGCACCGCCACTCGTTTTGTTGCCGGGGTCGGCAAATTCCAACGTCAAAACGCCGTCTTGCAAATTCACGCCTTTCAATTCCACACCGGCCAGCGGAAATTCCGTGGTGATTCCCGCTTCCCTTTCGACTTGGTTCAACCCGCCTTCCAGCAACAAATTGATCGCTTCCTGGATGGGTGTTTTGGAAACTGGAATTTCCCGCTCCACGGCCACCAGCCCGTCCCGGCCGCATTTCACATCCCCGGCCTCGTCTTTGTCGTTTTCCGGATTATAAAAATATAATTTTATTTTACGCAACTCGGCCTCCCCGTCCGCCTGCCGCACTTCCCTTTCCCCATCGACCAAACCCGCATCTTTATTCTGCCCGCTTTGCCAAACCAAAAACCCCACCGCGATTATCACGCCGGTCACAATAACCACCCCTATCGCCCACCAAAATATTTTTTTCATTATTTTTTAAAATTTTACAAATATATATTTAATTGATTAGAATTTGTTGCTTTAAATTCCAAATTATGATATATAATAATTGTCTTTTGGTTTTAGCCATAAAACCGAAAGGGCATTACATCCAAGAACAACCTTCCGCGAGGAGGGTTGTTTTGTTATCGTTTCCGCTTGCGATATTTTAAATCGCGGCCCCAAATATCCGCTTCGATCTCAAACACATCAAAATAACCGCTTCCGCCGGTTCGCAATTCTTGCGAAATATTATTTTTCGATGAAAAAATATGCCTCTTCTCCACTTTACGTGATTCGTATTCTTGAATTTTTCCGGAAAACGGTGGATATTATTCCGCGAATTGGATATATTTGGAGTATTAACCAATATTTCAAATATGTCCAATATACAGAACA
>JAXDBQ010000022.1:0-2878 GCA_034678605.1 Patescibacteria group bacterium
ATCATACCAGTAAACATCGCCATTGTAGCATTTTTTTGTGTAATTCGGCTGGCATAATTGGGTGCAATTTCCGTTTTGGCAAGTTTGATTGGCGCCGCAAGCCGCGATCGTTGACCATTCAAGGCAAGTATCGGTGTCATAATTGCCGCAAGTTTGAACTCCGTTGCCCGAACATTGCTTGGCGCCCGAAGACGCGCATTCGTTGGCGCAGGATGCCACGCAAGTATTTTCGGAATTGCAATTTTGGCCGGAAGGGCAGGTTCCGCAAGAACCGTTACAGCCGTCGCTGCCACAGGCTTTTCCGGCGCAGTTTGGGGTGCAATTTGCCATACAGGTTGCGTTGGCGCAAGTTTGCCCCGATAGGCAATTGGTTAACGTAGACCACTCCAGGCAAGTATCGTTGTCATAATTGCCGCAGGTTTGAACTCCGTTACCCGAGCATTGCTTGGCGCCCGAAGACGCACATTCGTTGGCGCAAACGGAGCTATCGGCAAGACATTCCCCTGATTTGCAAACAAAACCAGCAGTGCAATCGCCGCAATTGACTTTGGCGCCGCAACCATCGGCCCAAATTCCGCAATCACGATCCATATCGCCGCAGTTTCTTGAAACGCAATTTTCCATTGAAGAATTATCGGTGGAATTATTATCGGTATGATTATTATAAGTTGGTTGAGGGCAATCCGTGGGGCAGCTTGCCGCGGTTTCGCCGAAGCGGCAGTAGCCGTTGCCGCAGGTTTCCTGGGGTTTCAACTGGGCGATGAGCGCGATGATCTGCTGGATCTGCTGTTTCAAGGTTTCGATCATTTGCAGCATATTGGCAATTAACGTATCGTTTGGCAAACTTCCGGGCGTTGCTTGGGCGATGTTGGTTTGGAATATTCCAAATCCGGCGATGATTGCCGCCATTCCCGCGGCCAGGATCTTTTGTTTGAGGTTCATGGTGTTTTTTGTTATATCCCAAGTTTTAATTTTACCGCATCAATGGTTTGGCGCACGGATTCGATTGTTTTTTGCCATGGATCCGGACCACTTTTTTGGTTGGCGGCCGCTGGAATATCAATTGATGTCAGAGTGTCGGCTTGCCGGTTGATCGTTTCAACTTCGCTTTTCACCGCGGCGTTTTCTTCGGGCGCGCCGCCGCTGGTTTCCAGCAGAGGGATCAAATCGGCCATTTGTTTTTGGGCGGCGCGGATTTGTTTTTCAAGATTTTCAATGGTTTCGGCGTTGACCAAAGAAAAAATCGCGATCGCGAGCGCCGCAAGCGCGCCGGCGGCAACAATGATGGTTTTTTTGTGTTTCATGGGTGATTATTAATCCGGTGTTTTATCCGGTAGATTTATAATATCATTTTCTTGTCGGCAAAACAAAAAAAATTAAAAACCTTGCGGCGCGCGCGGGGTTTTTAAAACTTTCATCGGGATTTTTAATCAAAAGAATTCCTCGGGGCTTTGCCCCGGGGTAGTTTATTAGCGGCAATGGCTGAGGCAATTCGCAATCGTAAAACATGAATCTAGCGCGCAGTTTCCCGAAACGCATTGGTTGTTTGCAGTGCAAACTTCGCCATAGGATTTGAGCGTTACCGCAGGGGCTCCGCCGCATGCGCCATTTTGGCAAATTTGGTTGCTGGCGCAAGCGGTTGCCGTTGACCATTCAAGGCAATTATCAGTGTCATAATTGCCGCAGGTTTGATAGCTATTGCCAAAACATTGCTTGGCGCCGGCAGACGAGCATTCATTAACGCAAGCAGGGGTAGTGCAATCGGCCGGGCAGCCGCAAATGTTTTCCCCGGCCGCCGCATTGCAAACGCCGTCGCCGCATTTGAGACACACGGCAGTGGTTTCCATTACTGTGTATTGTTTGCGCGCGCAAACGCCGTTTTGCACGGTGTAATTGGCGCCTGAATAGGCGGTCAAGCCGGCGCAGCAAGCTGTTGGCAGGGTTGATGTTTGCAGGGGGCTATATAGCTTGTTTATGGTTTGGCCTTCGCTGGCGCAATTTTTTTTGCAAGTGTAGCAGGTTGCGTCCGAGCAGGCGGCGCGGGTTTTTTGCAAGCCGTCGCAGCATTGCCGGCCGGCGTCAATGAAAGATTCATTTTCCCGCGCGCAGGACGCAACCAGCCCGGGGCAATCTTTGGCGCAATTCGCGTTTGTTTCGCCGGCTTCGCAAGTTCCATTGCCGCAAGATGTCTCTTTGACGCAAATTCCCGATACGTCGTTATTACCGATTCGACAAATCATTCCCGAACAACACTGGGCCGAAGTTGTTTTTTGCCGGCTTATTAATGCTTGTAATTGTGCTTGCAATGAAGCGATTTCTTCGGAATCGGTAGCTTTTGCCAATTGTACTTGTAAGATCGCCATTTGGGCCGCCAATGCTTCTCTTATTGTATCCGGTGAGCATGAATGCCATTCGGCGACGCAACTGGCGGTTTTGCAATCTGCCGGGCAAGTATCGGCGGTTTCATAGGTGTCGCAAGTGCCATTGCCGCAAGCGGCGGTGAATTTCGCAATGCAGCCTTCTTCGCGGGAAGCCCAGTATTTGCCGCCGGCGCATTCACAGGTGAAATCTTTCACGCAAACCGTGGCGCAAACTTTGCCGCCGGCAACCCTTTCGGCCTTGGTATTGTAAACGCAACCCGAAGCGCAGTCGCTGTATGCCCAAACGCCGCTGGTGGCCGAGCACTTGGCTTTTCCGTTGTCGCTTGCCGGCTTGCCGCAATCCGCGGCGCAGGTGGTTGCGGTTTCGCCAAAGCGGCAGATGCCGTTGCCGCAGGTTTCCTGGGGCTTCAATTGGGCGATGAGCGCGATGATCTGCGCGATTTGCTGCTTGAGCGACTCGATCATTGCCATCATTTGCGCGATCGTGGAATTGGTGT
>JAXDBQ010000023.1:0-4207 GCA_034678605.1 Patescibacteria group bacterium
CTTTGAATTACGAAACGCTTTGTATTTTGCATTTTGGGGTCTAACCCCGCGCTTATTCTCAATGAATAGGCGCGGCGGTTAGACCCCGACAAAAGCATTTTAATTTATAGTTTCGTAATTCAAGAAATGATAGTAAGTTAAAAGGCAAAAGTCTGCGCCTTTGGTGCGGAATTTTGACTTGATTATTAAAAATTTTTTTCGTAAAATATAAATATCAAATTTAAATAATTTTTTAAAAATTTTCTCAATGATGTTTCCTCCTCGGCCGCCCAAAAGCAAGCGCCGCAAAGTTCACAAAGACAAGGTGGATAATCGCCTGGCGATCGGATTGCTGTTTTTTTATGTTCTTGCCACGGTCTTTTTGCTGGCGGCCAATTCGCGCCGGCAGGCCTTGCCCAATCAGCTCGTCGGCGGTTTATCAGCCGTCAGCATCGATCGGGAAGAAAACGGCGTCTCGATCAAGGACGCGCCGTCAACTTTGGTCAAATTCATTTCGCTTGACGATTTTAAAAGTTATTTCGACGGCGGCCGGCGGGCGTTTTGGGCCGGAATTTTTGAAGAGCAAGTTGCCGCCCCGGTAGTCGCCGGTCAAACAACGGACGTGAAAAAAACCGCGCCCAAAATCGCGGCCGCCGGTGACAAAAAAAATGCCGCGGCCGATATTGCTCTCGCGCCCGAGGAAACGCGCCAATACTTGGCTTTGGGGCAAATCCGCGCCGGCCAAGCCGATATTTTGCGGAATTTTGCCGGCAAATTATATTTTTCTCCCGAAAATCAGTTTTTTGTGCCGCCGGGCGAAAAAAAACCGGTGGGCGAAACGCGGATTTTTGACATCAGCCGGCCGGCCGAAGCGGTTCAAGTTGGCGCGATTCCGCGAGACGGCGAGTTTTTGCTGGGCCAAAACTCATTGGCTGCGTTTTTAAACAACACATTGGCGGTCTACGGTATCAACGATGTCGCCACCACTACCGAGTTGTGGCGCGGCCGCTTGGGTCAAGACAGCGAAATTGTCGATCGCCAAATGATCGGCCAAAAATTATATTTGGCCGTGGCCACGGCTATCGATCGCGTGAATCCCTGCCCCATAAAACCGCTGGTGATCGGCGAAAAAACATTGGTGATCGATTGCGGCGCGATCCATCACTCTTCTCAAACCATGGCGGTGGATTCCATTCTCACGATAATTGCCATCAACGCCAAAACCGGCGCCGTCGAGCAAGATATTTCATTGGCGATCAAGCAGGACGACTCGGCGGTTTTAATCGGCAAGAACGCGATCTATATTACTTGGGGGCGCGATCACGACCAAGCGATTTTTTTGGCCGATTTTTTAAATCAAAAATGCAAAGGCCTTTTGCCCAATTATTTGTTAAAAAAAGCGGCCGCGGCCGCGAATTGCGAGGTCTCGGCCGCGGCCAAAGAATTTGAGTTGCGGAGTTTGCTTTCGGAATGGTTTGACGCGCAAAACAAAGACGAACAAGAGCGGGTGCGCGATGAAGTTTCCCGGCGGTTGGCCGATTATTTGGTCCAAAATTATCGCGACGCCGATCGGGGGGAGATTGTCAAGATCGATTTCGATTCGTTTGATTTTTCGGGGCCGGCGCTGGTGTTTGGCAACGTGCCCGACGCCGGTTTTATCGATGAGGATGATTCCGGTTTTCGCGCGATCACGATTTCAAACACCGGCATCCGGCAAAAAATGAATTGGTTTTTTACCGGCAAGATCGAGCCGGATTCGCCGCAAGCCGAGATTGTCAATGCCTATGTTTTTGATGGGCAAATGAAGCCCGTGTCGGCGGCCGAAAACATGGATCTGCCGGCCGGGATTTGCGGCGCGCGGTTTGCCGACGGCGGCGCCTACGCGGCCACCTGCCGGCCGCGGGATGGTTTTTATTTCATCGATTTCGCCGCGGGCGCGGCGCGTTTGGCGGGAACCGAAAACATTTCGGAACCGGCTTATTTTCATCCGTTGGGCAACGGCCGGTTTTTGACGGCGGCCAAAGACGGCCGCAAAATTAAATTAAAAGTTTTCGACGCGCTGGTTCCGGGAAAAACCGAAATCGTCGCCGAATATTCGCTCAACGATTATTGGGCGGATTTTTCGGCCGGTTGGCGGGCGTTCGCGCGCGACGACGCCGGCAAAATGTTCTTTTTGCCGGCGGCAAAAGGCGGCTGGCTGTTTTCTTACGCCGAAAACCAGCTTTTAATGAAAAAAAATATCGCGGGGATCAACGCGGCGCGGGCGTTTTTCGATAAAGGCAATCTTTATCTTGCCGGCGACGACGGCGTGGAAATTTTCTCCGCCGGCGATTTTTCAAAACTAAAAACCATCAAGTTCTAAATGGCGAATTTATCGGTTAAATAATTTTTTATTATAATAAAATCATAACCTTAAACATATGACAATCATGCAAACTTTGGCGCAAGTGCCGCCCATGCTCTATGTTTCGATGGTTTTGTTTCCGTTGTTTTTGTTCGGCTTTTTGACGGCGGCCAAACCCAAGCGCGCGGTGTCGGCCGCCATGGCCGATCCGGTCGATCAATTAAAGGAAAGGCATGTCGATATCGGCCGCGAAGCGTTGTCCGGAGTTTTTTTGGCCGCGACGGTCGCGTGCGGCGCGGCGGCGATCATTATTTTAACCGGCGTGATCGGCGACTATAAAAACAGCCGCGGGATTTTTGCCGCGGCATTGGCGCCGGCCACGCTTCCGCCCGGGCCGTCCTATGTATTGCCGCCGGCGCCGGAATTAAATGCCGATGGTTCGGTCGCCGGCCAAATCGAGCAAATCAAAGAAGAAAAAAAGGGATTTTTGGACTAAACAATTTTGGATTATGAAACTCTTAATTTCGGCGAATATTTTCGCGAAGATGCAAATTTTTTGCTAAAAATTTGCTCGGTGCGGCCGCCGATCGCAGCCGCAATGCTTCGCGAAAACATTTGCCTCAACGAGTTTCTTAATTGAAATAAATAATAAAATAATATGGAAATAAACAAAGAAACATTTTTTTCGGACTACAAAGGGGTTTTCGTGGCCGTGGTGGCCGCGGTGATCCTGGGCGTGATCTTTTTGGCCAACACGGTTTTGTCAAATAAAGCGGTTTCTCTCAAAACCGGCGAATTAAGCTTCAAAGCCGGCGAGCCCTATGAAATTTCTTGGAACGCCAAAAACGTCGATCGGGTGGGGATCGCGCTTTTCAACGGTTCCAAGGGGCAGTGGATCATCCAAAATTATCCGGCCGGATCAAAAAAGTATGTTTGGAATTCCGATCCCTATCAGGCCGCCGGCACCGAATACCGGTTCGCGGTTTTCGCCTATCCGTGGAAGAAAGGCAATCCCATTGCCTACAGCGCCGCGCCGATCACCATCGTGGGCCAAAAATACGCGTCGTGCGACAATTATTCGGTGGAATTCAGCTGGCCTCATATTTCCAACACTTTTCCGGGTATCCACAAGGCGTTTGTGACCGCGCAGGCCTATTCGGGAAATTTGGGCGGCATTGCCGGCGCCGACGCCAATTGCGCCAAGGAAGCGCAAAAGGCCGGCTATCAAGGAACTTTTATCGCGTTTTTGGGCGTTGATTCCAAATCGGCTTCCGAGCGGACGCAAAAGGAATGGATTTATGTGGAGGCCGAACCCGCCGGCACCTTGGCCGAAGGCAAAACCTGCCATCGCCTGTTGGCGGCAAGCACGCAAAAACTTTTGGATATTATGCAAATGACCAAGCCGCTGGCGCAGATGGGTTTGAGCGAAACCATGCACAAGCGGCTGGGCGACGTGTGGTTTGGCCGGCGCACCCAATCCACCGAAACCAAGTGTTTGCAGATCACCAAAAGGGGCTTGGCCGATTCGTTCAGCAGCAACTACAATTGCCAGGATTGGACCATTGCCAAGCGCCAGATCTACACCGGTGCGGTGCCGGCCGAAGCCGATTTGCCGCGCTGCTACAGCGCCGAAGGCAAAAGCATCAAGGCCAACCACTATGGCGCCGTGGCTTCGGGCGTTGACGATTCCGGCGCGTTTGTTTTGGGCGGCGACACTTGCGATTCCAACCACCGCCTGCTTTGCGTGGAACAATAAATTAATTTATCAAGGTTGACTTGATCGCTTAAGTTTGTTATAAACAAATTGTTCCACAGACAGCGGGCGAATCGAAAGATTATAAGTCCCGCCGAGGATACAAAGTTATTGAGTTTTTTGTATTCTCG
>JAXDBQ010000024.1:0-11783 GCA_034678605.1 Patescibacteria group bacterium
CTTTGAATTACGAAACGCTTTGTATTTTGCATTTTGGGGTCTAACCCCGCGCTTATTCTCAATGAATAGGCGCGGCGGTTAGACCCCGACAAAAGCATTTTAATTTATAGTTTCGTAATTCAAGAAAATTAAATTTCGGAGATGAATTTAGTCGTTTTTCATTTGAAAAAAATTGATTGGGCAATGGTTTTGGCCGCGGCCGCGTTGGTTATTTTTGGCTTGGTTTCGATATCCAGCGGATCGTCGCGTTCGGGCGATTTTTTAAATTTCAATAAACAAGCGATATTTTTTGGAATCGGTTTTTTTATTTTTTTGGCGGCGAGTTTTTTTGATTGGCGCAACTTTCGCGAGAGTTCGGCGCTTATCCTCGCGCTATATTTTTTTTCGATCGCGGGGTTGGTCGGGTTGTATTTTTTCGGGTCGGCCAACCGGGGAGTGCGCACTTGGTATGATTTGGGATTTGCCACGATCGATCCGATCGAATGGCTAAAGCCCGCGCTGTTGCTGCTGCTGGCGAAATATTTTTCTTGGCGTTATGCCGCGATGTATCAAATCCGCCATATTTTTCTTACCGGATTTTATGTTGGCGTGCCGCTGGCTCTTATTTTTTTTCAGCCCAACCTTGGCCCATGCTTGGTGATTGCCGCTTTTTGGCTGGGAATGCTGGTTGTCGCCGGAATCCGGGCAAAACATCTTTTGGCGATCGCGGTTTGTTTTTTGGCGTTTTTGGCGGCGGGCTGGTTGTTTTTTTTGCAGGACTATCAAAAAAACCGGATTTTGAGTTTTTTTAACGGTTATGATCCTTTGGGGGTTTCTTGGAGCCAAAACCAGGCGCGAATCGCGCTGGGAACCGGCGGATTGCTGGGCAAGGGATTCGGCAATGGGCCGCAAACGCAATATGGTTTTTTGTCCGAACCGCAAACCGATTTTATTTTTTCGGCCATCGGCGAAGAATTCGGAATTTTGGGGATAGCCGCCATTTTGGCATTGCTGCTTTTTTTGATCGGCCGGCTCACCAAGGCCGCGATTGCCGCGCCGGACAATTTTTCCCGGCTTTTTTTGGCCGGGCTGGCGATTTTGATCTTCGCCGAGGCGGCGATCCATATCGGCGTTAACGTGGGTTTTTTGCCGATCATCGGCTTGCCCCTGCCGTTGGTCAGTTACGGCGGTTCCAATTTGATCGCCACCTTCGCGTTGCTGGGCGTCGCCCAATCGATCATCGTTTCTTCTCGCGCTTCGATCATCGAAAAATAACATTAAATGCAAAATTAAATGCGAAAAATTGACAAGTCGCGGTTTGTTTGCTACAATTTTAATTTGTTGGAGCGTTAATTAATTTTTGCGTCCTTGATCGTATTAAATCTATAATCAAAAGCGCGATCATACCCTTGAAGGCAAACGGGTATTTTTGCTTTTTTTGCGCCCAAATCCCGCATGGAATCATTTTTGGGCTCCATTCGGGCCGTATTTTCATGATTTTTCGCGAAATGTTAAATTTTAAAAATTAAAAAACCAAAATCGAGCCAATGGCCATGAATGTCAACTTTTTAAATTTTGAAATTTAAATTTTGATTTTTCATTTTGTTTTTTTAATTTTTAATTTGCCACGATGTCGGTTTTAAAAATAAAAAATTTCGGCAAGGCCAAAGTGTCCCTGCCTTTGCCGTATTTGCTGGTGTTGCAGAAAGAAAGCTGGGACATGTTTTGGGGCAACGATTTAAAAGAGCTTTTCACCGAGATATCGCCGATCCGCGATTACACCGGCAAAGAGATGGAGCTTTGGATCGAGGATTTCAAGCTCGACAAACCCAAGCATAAAAACGATCTTGAAGCCCGGATCAACAATGATTCCTATGAGGCGTCGATTCGCGTCAAAGTGCGGCTGGTGAATTTGAGAACCAAGGAAACCAAAACGCAAGAAATATTTTTGTGCGATTTTCCGCTGATGACCGAGCGGGGCACTTTTATCGTCAACGGCGTGGAGCGGGTTTGCATTTCGCAATTGATCCGATCGGCGGGGGTTTTCTTTTCGGCGCAAAACATCGCCGGCAAGAATTTTTTTGGCACCAAGATCATTCCCAACCGCGGTTCGTGGCTGGAATTCGAAACCGCGCACACCGGCTTTATCGGCGTGAAGATCGACCGCAAGCGGCGCGTGCCGGCCACCACGCTTTTGCGGGCGTTTGGCGTTGACAACGACGACGCGATCAAGGAATTGTTCGCCGACGTTAACAAGGGGGAAATCGATTTTATCGAGGAAACCATCAAAAAAGATCCCACCCACAATCAGGCCGAGGCCTTGGTGGAGATTTACCAGCGTTTGCGCCCCGGCGATTTGACCACGGCCGATACCGCCAAGGAATTGATTTGGAATATGTTTTTCAATTTTGAAAGATACGATCTTTCCAAGGTGGGCCGCTGGAAAATGTGGAAGCGTTTGCCGCATTTAAAATCCAAGGATAAAAAATCCGATGTCGTGGAATTGAAAGATCGGGTTTTGACCGTGGAAGATATCGTGGCGGTGGTGCGCGAGATCATTCGCTTGAACAACGATCCGGCGGGCAAACCCGATGAGATCGATCATTTGGGCAATCGCCGCGTGCGTACTCTCAATGAATTGCTGGTGAATCGTTTGCGGCTGGGTTTCATGCGCATGGAACGCATTATCAAAGATCGCATGTCGACGCTGGAAGCCATCGATTTGTCGCCGTTGCAATTGATTAATCCCCGGCCGGTGATGGCGGTGATCAAAGAATTTTTTTCGTCATCGCAGCTGAGCCAGTTTATGGACAACGAGAATCCTTTGTCCGAATTGGAGCATAAGCGCCGTTTGGCGGCCACCGGCCCGGGCGGACTCACGCGCGAGCGCGCCGGTTTTGAAGTGCGCGACGTGCAGCCGTCCCATTATGGCCGCATTTGTCCCATTCAAACTCCCGAAGGTCCCAATGTGGGTTTGGTGGGTTATTTGTCGTCTTACACCAAGATCAATAATTTCGGGTTTTTGGAAACGCCTTATTTTAAGGTAAACAAGGGCCGAGTGACCGATGAATTGGTTTATATGACTGCCGACGAAGAAGAAAAATACAATATTGCCACGGCAATCGCGCCTTTGGACGAAAAAAACAACATCATTCCCAAAAAGCTGGAAGCGCGCATCAAGGGCGAACCGGCGCTTTGTCCTCGGGAGGAAATCGATTACATTGATATTTCGCCGCAACAGATTCTTTCGGTAGGGACGTCGTTGATCCCGTTTTTGCAAAACGACGACGCCAATCGCGCCTTGATGGGTTCCAATATGCAGCGCCAATCAACGCCGTTATTGCTTCCCGAACCGCCGTTGGTAATGACCGGCAGCGAAGAGCGGATCGCGCGCGATTCGGGCCATATTTTGCTGGCCGAAGGCGCGGGCACGGTGGCCGAAGCCGACGGCAATCATATTATAGTTAAATATGACGACAAGGATTTGGGCGAAAAAACTTATTATTTGCGCACATTCCTGCGCACCAACCAATATACTTGTTTCCATCAGGGAGCGGTGGCCAAAAAGGGCCAGAAAGTGAAAAAGGGCGAGTTTTTGTGTAATGGCGGTTCGATCGTCGACGGCCATTTGGCATTGGGGCATAACGTTTTGGTGGCGTTCACTTCTTGGCGCGGCGGTAATTTTGAAGACGCGATTTTGATTTCCGAACGATTGGTGGCCAACGATAAATTCACCACGATTCATATGGAAAATTTCGCTTGCGATGTGCGCGAAACCAAGCTGGGTCCGGAAATGACCACTTACGACATCCCCAATGTTTCGGAAGAAAAATTAAAGGATTTGGACGAAGAAGGCGTGGTGCGCGTCGGCGCCGAGGTGAAGCCCAATGATATTTTGGTGGGAAAAATTTCGCCCAAAGGAGAGCAGGAGTTAACCGCCGAAGAGCGGCTTTTGCGCTCGATTTTCGGAGAAAAGGCCAAAGATGTCAAGGACACTTCGCTGGTGATGGAACATGGCAAGCGCGGCCGGGTGGTGGGCGTGAAAATTTTCTCGCGCGAGCAAGGCCACAAATTGGAACCGGGAGTGATTAAGCGCATTGAAATCGAGATTGCCGAATTGCGCAAGGTGCGCGCCGGCGACAAGCTGGCCGGACGGCACGGCAACAAGGGCGTGATTTCGCGCGTGCTGCCGATTGAAGAAATGCCTTATTTGGAAGACGGCACGCCGGTGGATATTGTTTTGAATCCGATGAGCGTGGCGTCGCGCATGAATTTGGGGCAGATACTTGAAACCCATTTGGGTTACGCGGCCAATAAATTGGGTTATCACGCGGTCACGCCGTCGTTGTCGGGCGCCACCGAAACCGATATCAAAACCGAATTGAAAAAGGCCGGCTTGTCCGAGGACGGCAAGGAAAAACTTTTCGACGGCCGCACCGGTTTGGCGTTTCCCGGAAAAATCACCGTGGGTTATATTTATATGATGAAATTGATCCACATGGTCGAGGACAAGATTCACACCCGAAGCATCGGGCCGTATTCGCTGATCACTCAGCAGCCGCTGGGGGGCAAGGCGCAATTCGGCGGCCAGCGTTTTGGCGAAATGGAAGTTTGGGCGCTGGAGGGTTATGGCGCGGCGTTCACTTTGCAGGAAATGCTCACCATTAAATCCGACGATATCGCCGGTCGCGCGGCCACCTATGAAACGATCTTGCGCGGCGAAAAGATCCGCACTCCCAACATTCCGGCGTCGTTCAATCTTTTGGTGAGCGAATTAAAATCGCTGGGCCTTTCGGTCGAAGTCAAGGAAAAATCAAACCAATAAATTCCAAATATCGAATATCGAATTTCGAATATCGAAACAATTTCAAATTTTCAAATATCAAAATTTTTAAATTAATTTTGTTTTGAAATTATAATTTTGAAATTCAATAATTGTTTCGGATTTAGATATTCGTGTTTCGAATTTTAAAATTATGCGTGTAGAAGATTTACAATCAATCCGGATAAAATTGGCTTCGCCCGAAGAGGTGATTTCCTGGTCGCACGGCGAGATCACCAAGCCCGAGACGATCAATTATCGCACCCAGCGCCCGGAAAAGGAAGGCCTGTTTTGCGAGAAGATCTTTGGTCCGGAGCGGGATTACGAATGTTATTGCGGCAAATACAAGCGCGTGCGCTACAAGGGGATCGTGTGCGATCGTTGCGGCGTGGAAGTTACCAAAAGCAGCGTGCGGCGGGAGCGAATGGGGCATATCAAACTGGCTTGCCCGGTGTCGCACATTTGGTTTTTGCGGGGCGTGCCGTCGCGCATCGGCCAGGTTTTGGATTTGCCCATGCTGGCTTTGGAAAAAGTGATTTATTTCGCGTCTTATGTGATTATTTCGGTTGACGGCGCGGAAAAAGAAAAGATTGCCATTGAAATCGAGGCGGAGTTTAACGAAAAAACCAAAACTCAAAAAAAGATCTTTGAAAAAAGCGAAAAATCGGCGCAAAAAGAATTGCAGGCGGTGTTGGAAGAGTTGCGCGACGCGCGCGATCGCGCCAAGCAGGAATTGGCGTCGATTCAGTTTATGCGGGTGATTTCGGAAGCCGAATACCGAAATTTATCGCTCAAATACGGCCAGTGTTTTTCGGCCGGCACCGGCGCGGAAACCGTTCGCAAATTGTGCGAGAAGGTGGATATCGGCAAAACCATTGACGAGTTAAAAAAGCAATTGGAAACCGTGTCGCCCGAGGAAAAACGCAAGATCTATATCCGTTTGAAATTATTGCAGGGAATGCAGCTGGCCGGCATCCGGCCGGAGTGGATGTTGATCACGGCGTTGCCGGTCCTGCCCGCGGATTTGCGCCCGATCGTGCAATTGGACGGCGGCCGTTATGCCAGTTCGGATCTTAATGATTTGTACCGCCGGGTGATCAATCGCAACAGCCGGTTGAAATATTTGCTGGAAATTAACGCGCCGGAAGTGATCGTGCGCAACGAAAAACGGATGTTGCAGGAGGCGGTGGATTCGTTGATCGACAACGGCATGCGCAAAAGCACCACCACCCAAGCGACCACCGGCGGTCGCCGGCTGTTGAAATCGCTGGCCGATATGCTCAAGGGAAAACAGGGGCGCTTTCGCCAAAATCTTTTGGGCAAGCGCGTTGATTATTCGGGGCGTTCGGTGATCGTGGTGGGGCCGCACTTGCGGCTGAATCAGGTTGGCATTCCTAAAAAGATGGCGTTGGAATTGTTTAAGCCGTTCGTGATTCATCGAATATTGGAAAAAGAAATGGCGTTCAACGTGCGCGGCGCGTCGCGTTTGATCGAGGCCGAGACCGACGAGATTTGGGCGATTTTGGAAGAGGTTGTGAAAGACAAATTGGTGTTGATCAACCGCGCGCCGACTTTGCACCGCTTGAGCATTCAGGCGTTCAATCCGGTGCTGATCGAAGGAGAAGCGTTGCAAATTCATCCCATGGTTTGCAAGGCGTTTAACGCCGATTTTGACGGCGATCAGATGGCGGTGCATCTGCCGCTTTCGGACATGGCGCAAAAGGAAGCGCGCGAGAGGATGCTTTCGAGCTTGAATTTGCTCAAGCCGGCCAAGGGCACGCCGGTGGTGACTGTCTATCAGGATATGGTTTTGGGTTGTTATTGGCTCACCACGCAAGTTGACGGCGCCAAAGGCGAGGGACGGATGTTTGCCAATCCCGACGAGGCGATCATGGTTTACGAATTCGGCGATATTGATTTGCGCGCCAAGATCAAAGTGCGGCAAGTGAAAGCGTTTTTGCCGGAATTCACCGAAACCACGGTGGGGCGGATCATCTTTAATCGCACCTTGCCCGATGACTTTGATTTTGTTAATCGGATGGTTAAAGTAAAAGACCTGGAAAACATTGCCGAAGATATCATCCGAAAATATGACACTCGCGCCACCGAAGAAGCTTTGGACCGCTTAAAAGAGCTTGGTTTTGAATATTCGACGGTTTCGGGAATTTCTTGGGGCATGGATGATTTGCATGTGCCGGCGGAAAAATCCGGCATCATCAAGGACGCGGAAAAGGAAGTGGAAAAAACCGAGGAATATTATCAAAAAGGTTTGCTCTCGAAAGAAGAGAAAAAAAACAAGATCATCGAAATTTGGTCGCGGGCCAAGTCGACTATTGAAGCGTTGGTGCCTAAAACTTTGGCGGCCACCAGTTCGGTTTATCAAATGATCGACGCGGGCGCGCGCGGATCATGGTCGCAGCCGGTTCAAATGGCCGGAATGAAGGGCTTGGTGGTTGACCCATCGGGCGACATCATTGAGTTGCCGGTGAAAAATTCCTACAAAGAGGGCTTGAATGTGCTGGAATACTTTAATTCAACCCACGGCGCCCGCAAGGGCACGGTAGACACCGCCTTGCGCACTTCCACGGCCGGCTATCTCACGCGGCGCTTGGTGGATGTGGCGCACGAAGCGATTATTTCGCAGGTTGATTGCGGCGACGCCGAAGGGTTTGAGATCGCTTTTTCCGAATCCGAAGAGATCGGCCAAAATTTCCTTTACAAGATTGTGGGCCATGTTTGCATGGAAACCTTCAAATCGGCCAAAGACAAAAAAACGATCGTTAAGGCCGGCGAGATTATTGATTGGGAAATCGGCCGGAAACTGATCGACGAGAACATCGCCAAGATCAAAATCCGTTCGCCGCTGGCGTGCAAATCCGAAAAGGGTTTGTGCCAAAAATGTTATGGCTGGGATCTGGGCAACAATCAGCCGGTGCGGATGGGCGAAGCCGTGGGCATTATCGCGGCGCAATCGATCGGCGAGCCGGGGACGCAATTGACGATGAGGACATTCCACACCGGCGGGGTGGCGTCGGGCGCCGACATTACTTCCGGCTTGCCGCGCGTGGAGGAAATTTTTGAAGCGCGCATTCCGGGCGGCAAGGCCGAAATTTGCCCGGCCGACGGCACGGTGCTTGAAGTGATTTCGCAAAAAGGGCAAAATAAAGTTATCAAGATAAAAGTGAAATCAACGGCCGCGGCCAAAGAAGGCAAAGTTTCAAAAACCAAAAAAGCGGCCAAAGAAGAGGAAATTCAAAAGATTGGCGCTCAAGAGGCGTTGCCCAAGGGTTGGCAGATAATCGAGTTTGCCGTGCCGGGCAATGTTAATGTTCTGGTTAAGGCCGGTGATGAGATCAAGAAAGGCCAGCCGCTTTGGGAGGGCAGTTTGGATTTGAAGGAACTTTACAAGCTGGTTGGCCGCGACGCCACTCAGCGCTACATTCTTAAAGAAGTCCAGCATATTTACAGTTCGCAGGGCGCGACCATTCATGATAAACATGTGGCGGTGATCATCCGGCAAATGTTTTCCCGGGTCAAGATCAAAGATCCGGGCGACAGCTTGTTTGTGCCCAAGGAAGTGATCGAGTTGAAACAGGTTTTGGAAACAAACAACCGTTTGCTGGCGCAAAAGCAAAAGCCCGCGCAATATTCGCCGGTGTTGTTGGGGGTTTCCAAGGTGGCGTTGACCACCGGATCATTCTTGTCGTCGGCATCGTTCCAGGAGACCTCGCGGGTGCTGATCAAGGCGGGCTTGGAACGGCTGGAAGACCGGCTGGACGGGTTAAAGGAAAATGTGATCATCGGCAAGCTGATTCCGGCGGGCACCGGCTTTAACTATCAAGGCGAAGAACCGGAGCCGGCTGTTGAGGTTGATAAAACAACCGAATCGGTGGAAAATGGATCAGGCGAAGGTAAGGCGGAAGAAAAAAACGAGCAGTAAAGTTAAAAGGCAAAAATCAAAATTTAAATTGAAAAATTTTTAATTTTAAATTGTTATAAATTTTTAGTTTTTGGTTTGTTTTTCATAATCTGCGTATGAAAAAAAACAAGACGCTTGGCCGCCGCAAGAAAAACAATATTTCTTTGGCGGTGCCGCGAGTGATAAAATTTCCCGGGAAAACCGGCCGTTGGGCCGCCGGCATCATGCTGGTGGTTTTGGCGCTGGTGCTGGCGCTGGGATTTTTTGGCTTGGCCGGAATGATCGGCAATTGGTTCGCTCAATCAACGCAAGTTGCTTTGGGCGGCGCGGCTTACGCGCTGGTTTTCGTTTTTTTGTTGTGCGGGATCACAAGTTTTTCGCCCAAAAAAGATAATTTCGCGCCGGCGCTGGTTTTGGCCGGTTTTTTGGTTTTGCTGGGATTGGCCGGATTGTTGGCAAACGGCGACACCACCGCGCGGATCGGCGGGCAAATCGGTTATTTTTTGGCGTTGCCCATGGCCAATCTTTTTGGCGGTTGGGTGGCGGGTATATTTTTCGCGGCGCTGGTTTTGGCCGGCGCTTCGGTGTTTTGGTGGCTGTTGGGCCAGCCCTTGCCGGATTTTTCCAGATTGAAATTTGCCGCCAAAAA
This sequence comes from Patescibacteria group bacterium, assembly GCA_034678605.1. Taxonomy (GTDB): domain Bacteria; phylum Patescibacteriota; class Minisyncoccia; order Minisyncoccales; family UBA5738; genus UBA5738. Next base: position 9,370 of record JAXDBQ010000024.1, read on the forward strand.
AGAAAAAAAGAAAATTTTGGTCATTGGCCAAAAACCGATAACGGCGGCAAGGCCGGCCGCGGCCAAGATCGACACCCGGCCGTTTGCTTTGCCCAAATTCGCGCCGGCTAAAAGGCCGGATGCCAAAGGCGAAAAATCCGAGAATGTGTCGATTAAAAAATTCGCGGCCGCGCGCGGCGCGTTGATCGCCAAATTGCAATACAAGATGCCGCCGTTGGATTTGCTGGATAGCCGCGATTCATCCCCTCAGGCCGGCGATACCGGATATAATTCGGCGACGATCAAAAAGACCCTGGAAAATTTTGGCATTCCGGTGGAAATGGATCCCAATCCGGTAATCGGGCCGTCGGTGACGCAATACGCGTTAAAGCCGGCCGAAGGGGTGAAATTGTCCAAGATTACGGCATTATCCAACGATTTGGCGCTTTCATTGGCCAGCTCATCGATTCGCATCGAGGCGCCGATTCCGGGGAAGGCCCTGGTGGGCATTGAGGTCCCCAACAAGGAGCGCGAGGGCGTGGGCTTGCGCGAACTTTTATCCACGCCGCAATTCCAGCAATCGCCGGCCAATTTGTTGTTAACCTTGGGGAAGGATATTTTGGGCAGTCCGATCTACACCGACATTGCCAAAATGCCGCATTTATTGGTTGCCGGCGCCACGGGTACGGGCAAGACGATATTTTTAAACAGCGTTTTAACTTCGCTTTTATACCGCAATCCGCCCGAAATGTTGCGTTTGATCCTGGTTGATCCCAAGCGCGTGGAAATGAAGGGCTATAACAAATTGCCGCATCTTTTAACGCCCACGATTTCGGACGTGAACAAAACCATCGGCGCGCTTAAATGGGCGATTGCCGAGATGGACCGGAGATTCGATGTTTTGAGCGAAAAGGATTCGCGCAATATTGCCAGCTACAACGAAAAATGCGCCAAAGACGGCGACGAGCCGCTGCCTTATATCGTTTTTGTGATCGATGAATTGGCGGATTTAATGGCCACCAAAGGCAAAGATATCGAAGCGGGCATTGTGCGTTTGGCGCAGATGGCGCGCGCCGTGGGCATTCATTTGATCGTGGCCACCCAGCGGCCGAGCGTGGAAGTGATCACCGGCTTGATCAAGGCCAATATCACTTGCCGGGTGGCGTTCCAGGTGGCGTCGCAAATCGATTCGCGCACGATTTTGGATATGGCCGGCGCCGAAAAATTATTGGGCGCGGGCGACTTGTTGTTTATGTCGGCCGAATATCCCAAACCCAAGCGCATTCAGGGGCCGTATGTTTCGGAAAAGGAAAGCAAGCGGGTGCTGGATTGGATAAAAGACAATAATCCCCAGCCGGAATTCAAGATCGAAGACGGGGTGCTGGAAAGTTTGGTGCTGGGCGAGGTTTCCAAAGAATACAACGGCAATGGGAGTATGTTTAACATCACCGAATCGACCGGCGAGGGCTTTGGCGATGATCCGCTCTATGAGCAGGCCAAGGCGGTGGTGGTGCAGTCGCGCAAGGCCTCGGCCTCGTTTTTGCAGCGGCGTTTGCGCGTGGGCTATGCCCGGGCGGCGCGCTTGCTCGACTTGCTGGAAGAGCGGGGTATCGTGGGGCAAGGCGACGGCGCCAAGCCGCGCGAAATTTTAGTGTCGGCCATGGACGCGGGCGTTGACATGCCCGGCGGCTTGTCGGGCGATGTGAATGATGTTGAGGGGGGCGGGGACGACGGCTGGCAGAAAGTTTAACCCCTTGGGTTAAACTTTCAGTAGTTAGTAATTAGTATTTAGTAATTAGAAAAATTCAAATGCAATTTTAAAACGGGCGATGCCCGTTTTGCGTTTGTATAAAAAAAGTGAGGTCAGCTTGTTTTTTTTGAGCTTGACCCCATCAAAAATATTCCGATTAATGCCATAAAGAATGACGCGACCGGCGCGTTCTCATTCATTTTTATTCCTTCTCCGAACATGGATAAGGGATCGAGTTCGAGGATTTCCCCTATCGAAAGGAATAGACCGATGCCCCCTAAAATAATGAGTATCGCGCCCATAATCCATGTTAATCTTGCAATGGGATTCATGTTTCAATCATATCACATTTATTAGATTTTGTCAAGTTGGCGGGCGGGGAAAGAACGGGTATAATCAATAATACCGATTATGATGTCGGCAATTTTTGGGATAAATAATATCTTTGAATTGCAAAATTCAAATTCAAATGTTTTTGTCGGGGTCTAATCGCCCGCGATTACGCGGGGGTTAGACCCCAAAATGCAAAATTCAAAGAGCTTCGTAACTCAAAATAATATGAAAAAGCAAAAAACAAGCGAGGGGGACAAGGTGAAGGCCGGCAAGGAAAAGGAAAACAAGGGGTTGCAGGCCGCGCTCGACGAGATTCGGGAAAAATTCGGCGAGGGGGCGATCATGACGCTTA
>JAXDBQ010000025.1:0-4408 GCA_034678605.1 Patescibacteria group bacterium
GAACTTGTTGCGCCGGTTTAACCAAAACCTACGTGAGCCAAACGCGCGTGCCGGCCGGATGCGGCCCGACCACCGATAACGGCAACGGGTTGACTTGTACCAGCGTTACTTCCAATTATGTTTGCAAGACATCAACAACCGCAACCAACGCGACTTGCGCCGGACTAAACGCCGATATCACCGGAACCGGCAAAACCTGTTGTGCAGGATTAACTCCAACAAGAGTAAACGTTAACGGCACGATATTCACAAAAACATATTGCAAATATCCAACGGTTTCCGGAACATCGATAACTTTGCCTTGCGCCGCGGCAAATGAAACATTCAAACCCGGGACAAAGACATGCTGTAACGGCACAAAAATCGTAATTGCCGTCAATGGCTGCACCGGCGGCGAAACCACCGAAGCCGCGCGGTACGCCTGCTTCCAAAACACCACCTACAAATGCCAGTAGCCGATGGCAATAAACTACCCCGGGGCAGAGCCCCGAGGTATTCCGGCGCTCCGCTTCGCTACGCGATCGGAAAAGTTTGATTCCCCGCCATTCATCCCCGGGGCAAAGCCCCGGGTTATTCTGGCGGATAAATAAACAAAAAACGATCTCGGTTTTCCCGAGATCGTTTTTTTTTAACGATCAATCAATTCACGGCTGGTTTTTTTGCCAGCAGATCTTTGAGTTGCTGCATCAATGATTTGATCTGCTCTTGCATTTGGGCGATCAGTTGCCGCACTTGATCGGCCAATACCGGATCATTGCGCCAATTTAGCCAATTTTTAACCCCGAAATTTTGCGTGCTGGAAGCGTTTTGGAAACGATTTTCTTCCCTTTCGCGCTCCTGGCGAATTTCGCTCACCGCGCCGCCCATGTAATTGCCCTTCCAAATTCCGATGGCCGCGATCGCGGTGCCGCTCAACGTACCGCGCACTGCGATCCGGTCGCCGGCCGCAATACTGGCAATGGTGGAGGTGGCGTTGTTGACATAAATCTTGGCATTGCTCGCGTCAACCGTGTAAATTGTGGTGGTGGTGGCATTGCCGTCCCGCCGGGTGATCATGGTTAAAGTCAAAGCGTTGCCGCTGATCGCGCCTGCTTCGCCAAGATAGAAAACGCCGCTGGCCAGCAATTGCGGCACGCCCCGGTTTGCGTCAGGATTTTGGTTGGCCGTGCCGACATTGCCGGTTTTGCGGATTTCCGTGGCCGCAATCGTGGTACCGTTCAAACTGCCACGCACTGAAATTCGGTCGCCCGTCGTAATGCTGTCGATCGTGGTGGTGCCGTTAACGCCATAAATATTGGCATTTGTAGCATCCACCGTATATTGCACTTTGGTGGCGGCATTGCTGCCCACGAAAATCGCGGCGCTGTCCATAGTGATGCTAAAACCATCTCTGGCCGTGACCACCCCTATCCGGGCATTGGCGCCGGCAGTGTTCTCCTGATAACGTTTTTGATATTGGTTCAAAAGCGATCCGGCCGATCCTTGCTGACCGGCCATAACCGCCGCTTGGGCGGCAACCGCCGCAAAACATAACCCCGCGGCAATAAACATCGCCGCGTTAATTTTTCTGCACGCTTTGTATTTTGCATTTTGGGGTCTAACCCCGCGCTTATTCTCAATGAATAGGCGCGGCGGTTAGACCCCGACAAAAGCATTTTAATTTATAGTTTCGTAATTCAAGGTAATTTAAAAAATTGAAAATTAAAACACAGATTCTTGATTCGCTTGAATTTTCGACCTTTTTACATTGCGTATACGATACTTTTTTATTTTAATCCCTTTTCCAAAAAAAACAACTCGCCATCTTTAACACTAAAATGTTTTTATCGCACCTAAAACTAAAAATCATTTGCTTAATCATAAAATAAATTTTAAAATTAAATTGCGGCTGCGTTGTCGAGCGACCACAAGATCAACAACCACTGATCGCTAATTAAAAATTACTAATTTAAAAAATTAAAAAAATAAACCAACATGAACCTTAAACAAAAAATCCTGGCCGCCGGATTGGCGGCAATGATCGCCGGATTCGGAATATTCGGCGCTAATAACGCAACCGCCCAAACCGACAGCAACAATGCCAATTCCACAATCACGCAAATGATGGCCATGATCGAGTCGCTCAAACAACAGATCCAGCAGATCATCGCGCTCATCGCCCAATTGAAACCCCAGGAAACCTGCGGCAACGGCTATTGCCGCTTCGGCGAAACTGCGGCCACCTGCCCCGCTGATTGCGCTAAACCAACAAACGACAATGGCAAAGATAAATGCGCAGCCACGGGCGGCGTTTGGAAATACAGCGACTGCGCTTCCGCCTGCGTATTTAAAACCAAAGTGGAAAGATTGTCGGGGATAGAAAGGGCTTGCGTCACAATGTGCCTTCGCGATTATCTTTGCGAATGCCCGACCGGAAAATACTGGGCTTCGCGCGAAGAAGGTTGTATTGCGAAATTCACCACCGCTTGCGGCAACGGCGCTTGCGACACTTATGAAACCGCCGATACTTGCCCAGCGGATTGCAAAACTTCGACGATTTGCAAATCATCGCTCAATGCGGACCTCTGTAAAAAAGCGGGTGGCCAATTTTTAGTGCAGGAAACCATGCCCCCGACAACCCGCTGCCAATGCCCCGGAAATATTTGCGTCGGCGACGATTGCGAAAGGCCAGTCGTTCATAAAATTCCTGTTTGCGGCAACGGGATTTGTGAAACCGGCGAAACGGCGATTAATTGCCCGGCGGACTGCGGCCGATTTTCCCAATCATGCGTGCGGGAAAATGAATCTTTTATTGACGCCAACCGGCAATGCTGCTCCGGACTGCAAAAAACACGCGCCGCCTGTTCGGACGCAACCTGCTACACCTGCAAAAGCAATTGCGCCGGCGAAGGCCAAACCATAAACAAGCTCTACAACCCATTGCAACCCTCGACGATGCCGACATCTTGCTGTGCCGATCTCACCGCCTATTCAGGCGCGAATTACACTGTGCAAAACGGGATTTGCGTTCGCAAACAATACGCGGTGATGGAAACTACCGCGATTTGCCTCAAATGCGGCGACGGCATTTGCAACGCGGCCGCCGGGGAAAATATTTGCGGCTGTCCGGCCGATTGCCCGTCTGCAATCTTTAGCGCCGCTTGCGGCAACGGCGTTTGCGACGCTTATGAAACATCAGCCGCCTGCCCCGCGGATTGCGGCGCCGTTGTGGGCGGAAAATGCACCTATAAAACCTATGCCGGCACTTGCGTTAAAACCGACACAAGCGCGAATGGCGTAAACTACACTTTCACGCCTCTTCGAACCCCGGATATTTCCGGCACCTCTTTTACCTCGGCCAGCCAAATAAATCCATACAAAGGCATCACCGAAAAATGGCCCATTGGCAACCTCTTGCAAATATCTTGCACTTTGGATGTTATCACCAGCGGCACCTGCACGCCGATAATAATGCGGGCGGTTTTATCGTTTGACTAAAGTTTCGGCAAACCAACGGTATCGCGAATCCAAAGATCTTGCTTAATAACGAACTTTTCAGACCAGGCATCAAGAAATTTAACCATCCGGCCCAATCAATTAAATTACTTTGAATTACGAAACATTTTTTTGTATTTTGCGTTTTCGAGATCTATCCCCTGTATATCCGCCAGCCGGCGAAGCAGGGGTTAGACTCCTTTAATAGTATTCGAATTTTGGAAGTTTGGTAATTTAAAGAAATTGAACATGCCTTTATTGATCGCAAAAAAATGAAGCATAAAAAAACCATATTTATCGCCGGCGTTGCGTTGGCCGGATTTGCCGCGGCGATATTTTCTTTGGCCAATGCCGAAACCATCGAAAACCTGCAAAAACAAATCCGGGCGGCCCAAAATGAAATGGCCCAGCTGATTCCGCTGCTCGACAACAGCGGCGGAACCGCCGCGGAAAACGCCGCGATCAAAAACGAGGTTGGCGCCATCAACCAACAAGCCGACGATCTTGCGTCTCAATGGAAAAAGATCAACGCGACCCCGCCGAAAACCCAAACCGATTGGCAAAAAAATTTGATCCAAGATCTGCAACAAATAATCGACTCCGTGAAATCAACCTTCAATTTGATCTAAACCGCGATTTTTTAACAAAGGTCGGCCTCTATCAATCATTAATCGTTAATTGTTAATCGTTAACTAAAAAAATTAATTAAAAAATTTTAAAATCAATAAATATGAATCTCAAACAAAAGATCCTGGCCGCCGGATTGGCGGCAATGATCGCCGGATTCGGAATATTCGGCGCTAATAACGCAACCGCGCAAACCGACACCGCCAACACCAATTCCACGATCGCGCAAATGATGGCAATGATCGAGTCGCTCAAGCAGCAAATCGCGCAGATCATCGCGCTCATCGCCCAATTGAAGCCCCAGGAA
>JAXDBQ010000026.1:0-3097 GCA_034678605.1 Patescibacteria group bacterium
GTCATTTAATAATAGTAATGTCATAGTACGGTGATAATAGAAATGTCATACCTCGCGGTATGATGGGGTTAATAAATTAATCTCATCAACCATGGAAAAAGAAATCATCGGTATGACGCAAAAAGATTTAGCAAGGTATCAAGTGATCAAGAATCTGATCGCCAAATCCATTAACGGCACGGACGCGGCCAAGCAACTGGCCTTGTCGGTAAGGCAAGTAAAACGCTTGAAGGCAAGGGCGATAGTTGACGGCGCCAAAGGCATCATCCACAAACTAAGGGGCAAAGAAAGCAACCGCAAAACCGATCCGGCATTGTACCGAAAAGCCAAAGAGCTGATTGAAACCGATTACCCGGATTTTGGCCCCACATTCGCCCATGAAAAGTTAACGGAAATCCACCGGTTGGATATTGGCCAGGCCGCCACGCGAAACTTGATGATTGCGGAAAAAATCTGGATTCCCAAAAAGCGCAAGCGCAACAAGCAATATCGATCCCAAAGAGAACGCAAGGCAAGCTTCGGCGAAATGATCCAGTTTGACGGTTGTTACCACCTCTGGTTTGAAGATCGTGGCCAAGAAGCGTGCCTGCTCTCGGGCATTGACGATGCCACCGGCAAGCCGGTTAAACTCAAACTCGGCTCAAGCGAAAGCATTCAAGAAGTCTTCGCCTACTGGAAGGAATACATTCAAAAATACGGCAAGCCGATTGCCATCTACCTGGACAAATACAGCACCTACAAAATCAACCACAAGAACGCCAAGGACAACCACGAGCTGCTGACGCAATTCCAGAGGGCGTGCAAGGAACTGGATATCACCCTAATCACCGCCCACAGCCCGCAAGCCAAGGGCCGGGTGGAAAATCCCTTTGGCACTTTTCAAGACCGGCTGGTGAAGGAATTGCGTTTGCGGAATATTTCCACCGTTGAAGAAGCTAACAAGTTTTTGGAAGAATTCTGGGCCGAAGACTATGGCAAAAGATTTGCCGTCGCTCCCAAAAGCAAAACCGATCTGCATCGCAAATTGACCGCCAAGGAATTGGCAAATCTGGACGCGATATTCTCGGTCCAGTCGATTAGGCAAGTGAAAAATGATTTCACCGTCCAATTTAAAAATCATTGGTACCAGCTGGGCAAGGAACAGCCGGCAACTGTCCGGCGTCTGGAAAAAGTGCTCATTGAAGAACGGCTCAACGGATCGCCGGCGATCCGGTTGCGCGGCAAGTATTTGAATTTCAAACTCTTGCCGGCCAAACCGCAAAAAGCGGCGCAAACGATGTTTGCGCTTCCCGCCAAAAGCAAAGCGCACGCTCCGGCACCAAATCATCCTTGGCGCGGCAAGTTTGCCAAGCTGGAAGAGTGCGAAAGAGTCTTTTCTTAAAAAGCTGAATTTTCTAAAAATTTTTCCAAGTATGACATTTCTAAAAAAATCCAAGGTATGACATTTCTATTATCATTTGACAGGGCGGCGGGCGGAGCGGTTAGTGGAATGCAACGGTGCAGTGGAAGTCAAACCTCCACTGCATCCATGGACGAAAACCGGCCGGAAAATCCGGCCGGAGAAATTTAAGAATTAAAGTGGAGAAATGGGTCAACTCCACCTTTATTGGCCACCCGTAGGTGTTTGGGCAAGGGCGAATTAATCGCCATATTATCTCATTGATCTCTTATCCTTTCCTTGAATTCCTCCTAGGAGTCAGGAAGAGCATCTACGGCATTCGACGGCAGCATTTAGGCCCAGAGCCATGTAGACGCTCGGGGGGCCAGAAACTGATGACACTCTCATAAATCCTCCATTGGAGATTGGAGATAATTTTTTCTTATTCGGCGATACGCTATTTTGCCTTGATACGCTCATTGGCGAGAATAGCTACTGCAAGCGATCTTTTATGCTTTTTGCTTTTATCTCCTTGGTTCCTTTTGCTTGACGCCCATTTTGGTTCCCTGATTTACTTGCCCAATTGCCCAGGGAACAGCGTTGAAAATTCATTTTCAAAATTCTCAACGCTGTTCCCTGAATAAAAAGAACTGATTTTCAAATTCTGAAAAAAGACTAGCATTTTTTTTGTATTAACACAACCGTTGACAAACGACGATTTTGTTGAAAAATCAGAGGATTGGACCCTCTGAAAATTTGAAAACAAAACGCCGGAAAACCCGGCGTGTTGCGGGTAGAGATTAGTAATTGATAATTGATAATTGATAATTGATAATTGATAATTGATGGTTGATGATTGATGGTTGATGATTATTCTTTGGGTTTGGCGGGGACCAAAATCAAGTCGGGGCGGCAGAATTCGGCGCGCAGTTTGGCATAGATCATTGCCGTTGAAAATTCGTCGCCATAGTCGCCGCCTTGGGGCAAGGCAACGCCGCAAACCCCCGTGGCCACCGAAGTGGCGCCCAAAACCCCCTTGTTTAAACCAGCCACCTGATCGGCAAGATTGTTCACCTTTTGGCGGATCGCCTCAATCTGGCGCGCAATCTCGTCCAAATCAATCGCCGCGCCCGCCACCTGCGGAGTTATCCCCCCGCCCGCGTTCGGCCCGTAGCCGGGCATATACTGGCCGGAGCTGGAACCCGAAGATCCGCCCGAAGCGCAAGCCTGCGTGTTGCAAGATTGTTGGGCAGAACCCTGGCAATCCGCGCCGCCGTTGGCCGGCGCGGGATTGGTGCAAGTGCGCGTTTGCGTGCCGCCCCCGCAGTCCGCCGAACACGCCCCCCAATCGCTCCAGCCCCCGTCAACCGGATCGGAAGTTTGGCCGTAGGTGCAGGAACCGTCGTCTTGCGTGGCCGAAGAATTGTAGTTGGTAGCGTCGGGATCGGTACAACCCGGAACCGGATCGGGCAGAGCGCAAGAAGCGTCGGCAACGGTTTGCGTGAGCGCCGTGCAATAATCAAATTGCGTGGTTTGCGTCCGCGTTTGATTCATCGTGCCATTGCCCGCACAGCCGCTGTTTTGCCACGGCGAATAACCGCAAGCGCAATCCGCATCGCTTTCCTCGGCAGTGAAAGTTACCCAACAATATGATTGCCCGCCGAGAGAATATTCCACCCGCGCCATCCCCTCGGCAAAACAATTCCGGCCGGTTTCGGT
>JAXDBQ010000027.1:0-6398 GCA_034678605.1 Patescibacteria group bacterium
ACCTGGTGAAAACCAAAAAAATGGGCGCCACCATGCGCCTGGGCGCCTATGATTGCAAATTAAAAGAGGGGAGCCGCGCCTGGGAGGCATACGGAAAAGCCAAGATGATCTCCGAACGCCACCGCCACCGCTACGAATTGAACAATTTCTACCGCCAAACCCTGGAAGACAACGGGTTGGTGATCTCGGGCAACAACCCGGAAAAGAACCTGGCCGAGATCATCGAATTGAAGGACCATCCGTTTTTCATGGCCAGCCAATTCCATCCCGAATTCAAATCCCGGCCCCAAAAACCCCACCCCCTGTTCCGCGAATTTATTCGCGCCGCCACCAAAAAATGAAATCCGAAATCCGAATATCGAATATCGAAACAATATCAAATTTTCAAATATCAAAATTAAAAACTAAAATTCGAATTTGTTTGAAATATTTGAATTTCAAACATTTGGATTTGTTTCGGATTTCGATATTCGATATTCGATATTCGATATTTGTCCAACCAAAAACACCTCTCGCGAGGTGCTTTTTGATAACAAACGATTTGGCAACAACCTATTTTGCCGCAGGGACCACTTCCGCCACCTTGGCCTTCCTTTGCGTTCCGGAAAACATCTTTTTGCGGATCTCGCGAAATTTTACCACGCCGTCGGCAATCGCATACAGCGTGTTGTCGCGGCCGGTGCTCACGTTCTTGCCCGCGATAATCGAAGTGCCCCGCTGGCGCACGATGATGCTGCCGATCTTGGCCGGCTGGCCGTCATATAATTTGACGCCCAGATATTTGGGATTTGGATCTCTTCCCAACTTTGTCCCGCCGGTATTCTTTGTCTTTGACATTTGAATTTGAGGAGGTTTGACCTCAAGAATTTTAAGAGGTCAATCCTCATCAAATTCAAGGGCCATATCTGCCGTTAATTTAAAATATAAAACCGCATCTAAATTTTATCCTGATAACATCTAACTTATAGCCCAAAATTTGATTTTTGTCAAAAAAAATCACTGGCGGCATCTTTTCAAATCGGGAAGGATTAAATAAAAAAATAATCCAACAACCACCCCAACGACTGCTCCTTCAAAAATATCAGGGAGCCAATCTACTGCTGGCTGAAAAAGGCCGACCAGTGATAATCCGCCACCCAAGCTGGCAGATGATACAATAACTAATATTATTCTTTTTAACAATTCATCACCACCAAAATCATATCATAGACTATTTTAAAAATCAACAAATTAAGCTAAAATTCGAATATGAAAATTGCGGTCATTGGCGCCAGGGGTTGAGGATTCAAAAATCGGCCGCCCCTTGTTTTTTTACAAAAAAAAATAGAATGGCTATTCCATTCTTTATATCCGCATAGACAAAGGCAGATATTCATTCACTATTTGCTCAGCCAATTTTATGTCGCCTCGGTATATATGCAAAGAATTAATTCTGTCAATTACGCGCCCGATACGACAACCAAGCGGTTCGTAAATATATTCATCAAGCATTCCAACAAGTGTGATTAAATTGGGTTGCCACGCATTAAAAAGATCACGAGACCTCCAATCATTTTGCACATCGACCAACCAAACGTCATCTTCTTTATCAAAATATGGTCTTTGCCATATTCTTTGCAGGCAAGGCGAAGCGTCGCTTACCCTGTCTATTGGCGGAATCCATGTTATGGCTTGCGATCTATTGGAAACAACATTTGATGAAATTTGCGCTTCCAATTGCAACCGCAAATCCTCGAGTTGGTTTACCACTGTTTTTGTTTCCAAAGATTTCCACCTCAAAATACGATCAATATAAAGATAGGTAAATTTCTTTTCTAACGGCCATTGATCGTATTCCGCCAAAAAACATGGCTCAAACTCTCGCTTGTATTGATCGATTGATTTAAAAGAAAATTTCGGATGCAATTTTCCATCCAATATTTCTTCAATCGCTCCACCGGTTAAAACGATTTCATGCACGGTATCTCTTGCGTATTTTGGCTCTTTTAAAGAACCAAAAACAATATCCTTTCCCTTCAAAGCATTGCTTAACGCTTTTACCCATGCAAAGCCAAAATTTCCCGCTTCAATTGAAAATCTTGGCGCAAACATTATTGTCGTGTTGACCGCCTCCTTAATTTTTAATTTTGCTGGCTAAAAAGATACTAACAAAGTATAATGTTAAATTCAATAGTTAGTTTTTATTATCATGAAAATTGCGGTCATTGGGGCCGGGGCGTGCGGGTTATACCTGGCAAAAAATTTGGCGCAACGAAAACACGAGGTGGTGGTTTTTGAAAAAAAATCCACCATTGGCAAGAAATGTTGTTCCGGCTTGTTTTCGGCGCGTCTTTTTGATTTTGTGCCCGAAGCGCGCGCTTTGGCAACGAACCGGATCAATGCTTGCGTCATCAATTTTCCCAAAAAATCAATTGAATTGCGTTTTCGCCAGCCGTTTTTCACGCTCGACCACGCGCAGCTTGACCTGTTGCTGGCCACACTTGCCGTGCAAGCCGGCGCGCAGATCCGCGTTAGTGAAAAAATTGATTTTACCCGCTTGCGCCAAATCGAAGCCAAATTCGACCGCGTCATCGGCGCCGACGGCGCCCTCTCAACCGTCCGCGCCTACCTTTGCGTGGATCCAACCCCCGCAAGCAAAACCCGCAGAGTCCGGGACTCTGCGGATTCGCAGAGGCCGAACCTCTACAAAAAGATTGATTTGGAGTTTTGGCTGGGGATACAGGGATTTGAGCAAAAACCGGATAAAAATAATTTCGTGGAAACCTGGGCCACCAAAAACGGCTTTTTGTGGAAAATTCCGCGCGGAGAGGATATCGAATGGGGGATAATGGAAAACCCGGAATCGGCGCCAAAAATATTCAATGATTTTATCGCGCGAAAAAACTTGCAACTGAAAAATATAAAATCCGCGATCATCCCGCAAGGTTTGGTAATTCCCAAGAACAAAAAAATAACCTTGTGCGGCGACGCCTCCGGCCTCACCAAACCGTGGTCGGGCGGCGGCGTGGTGTGGAACTTGACGCAGGCCGATATTCTATTGCAAAATTTCCCAAATTTCCTACAATACAGGAAAGCATCCAAACGCTTTTTTAATTTGCGGATCGCCGCCGGCAAATTGGCCAAATTTTGCGCCTATCGCGCCGGATTTGGCTTCCCGTGGATAATTCCCGGAAAAGTGAGTTTGGACAGCGATTTTTTACTCAATTTTTTCAAAAAATAATGGAAAGCATGGACACCGAAAATCTGCCCCGCCACTTGGGCATCATTATGGACGGCAACCGGCGCTGGGCAAAAGCAAAAAATCTGCCGGTTTTTGAAGGCCATCGCCAAGGCGGAGAGGTTTTAAAAAAAATCACGATCGCGGCGCAAAAAAAAGGCATCAAAACAATAACTTTTTTTTGCTTTTCCACCGAAAATTGGCAACGGCCGCAAGAAGAAGTTGATTATTTGATGAAATTAACGCACGAAGCATTTATTTCGCGATTAGGGGAATTGCAAAAAGAAAAAATTAAAATAAAAATAATCGGCCAAAAAGACACCTTGCCCGAAAAAGTCGCCAAGGAAAGCGCGATCGTTGAAGAAGAAACCAAAAACAACACCGGGATGACGCTCAATTTGGCCATGAGTTATGGCGGCCGGGCCGAATTGGTGGACGCGATCAAAAATATCGTCAAAAAGGGGATCGATCTCGACAAGATCACCGAAGACACGGTAAAAGAAAATCTTTGGACTTCCGATGTGGATCTGATCATCCGCACCGGCGGCGAACAGCGGCTTTCGGGGTTCTTGCTGTGGCAAGCGGCCTATTCGGAGTTCCTGTTCGTGAAAAAATACTGGCCGGATTTTTCCGAAGCCGACCTGGACGCGGCCCTGGCCGAATATGCCAACCGCCAACGACGCTTCGGCAAGTAAAATTTGCAATTTTTACTTTACGCTTTACGCTTTAACTTTTACGCTTTTATATGGATCTCACCATCATCAAAATCGCCGGCGCGGTGATCACCGATAAAACCGCCAAAAAACCCAAGGTAAACACCGGGAATATCCGCGCCATTGCCAAAATCTTGAAAGACTACGACTCGCCTTATGTTTTGGTGCATGGCGCCGGATCTTTTGGCCACCCGCTGGCCAAAAAAACCGGCGTGGACAAAACCGTGATCAGCCGCGGCCAATTGCTGGCGTTTGCCAAAATCCAAGAACTGCAAAACCGGCTCAACCACATTTTTTGCGATATTTTGATCAATGCCGGCGTGCCGGCATTTCCGGCGCAGGCCTCCAGCCACGCGATCATGGAGCGAGGGCGATTGGTGAAAATGGAAGTGGAGGCAATGTTTGGCCTCATCAAATTGGGAATGACGCCGGTAACCTATGGCGTGCCGGCATTTGATCGCATCTGGGGATCGTCCATCCTCTCTTATGACCAAATCGCGCCCTACATTGCCAAACGGCTGAACGCCGGCAAGATCATCGAAGCCGAAGACGTGGAAGGGATCTTCACCGCCAACCCCAAAACCGACAAAAACGCCAAATTAATCCCGCAGATCACCGCCGCCAACCACAAAGAAGTCGAAGGATATCTTTCCGGAAGCGCCGCCACCGATGTCACCGGCGGCATGAAGCAAAAATACATCGAACTGGTCGACGCGGCCCAATCCGGCATTGTTTGCCAAATCGCACACCACAAATCGCTCAAAGACGCCCTTGACGGCAAGCCCGTGGGCACCACCATCAACTTGAAAAATTGATTTTATAATGTTAAATTTCAAACAGCAGGTGATACCTTTTGAAAAATTGCCGATCAAGTTATTTTATATCTTCGCGCATCGCCGCTTCTCGATTTTCGATGGAGCCGACATTAGTCTATCGCTTGAGGCGGAAAATAATCAGATTTTGGCTATCGAAGAGTTGGCTTGATTAAAAATTTTAAGCCATTTTTTTATAAAAACCCGTTATGAAAATCATTAAAAAAGATCAAGTAAAAATTTTTAACGCCGCCAATTGCGTGGTTTTGGAGTATCCGCTGGAATATCCCGACATCAACGGCTCGGTGGCCAAAATTTCCGGGCGCTATCCCGAAAATGGTTTCGCGGTCAATGAAGTTTGCCGCGAACTGGGATATGTTATCAACGGCAAGGGATCGATCGGCACCGAAGACCAAGAGCTGGAATTGGGCGAAGGCGATTTGGTCGCCATTGAACCGGGCGAAAAATTCTACTGGCAAGGCAATTTCACCCTGTTTTTGCCCTGCGCCCCGGCATGGAACCCTGGCCAGCACAAATTCATCGATTAAATTTAAAAAGAGGGTTGTACCCGGTTTTTTATTAAAATTTTTGACAAAATCGGAAAATCGGTTTAATGTTGAGGTCAACCCCGGATTCCGGCCGTAAACCGGCCAGATCCGGCCCGCCATTATGCGAACCACCCTCAAAAAAACAAAACGCGCCGCGATCCGCGTTGCCGGCCCGGCCAAAACCGCCCCAAGTTTGTCGCGCCGCGTCGCGCGGCCCAAGCTCAAGCTCGCTTGCGGCAAAAGTTTGGAACAGATCCATTTGGAAGCGTTGCGCAAGCTGCGCGAAATGGGAATTTTTATCTAGACATTTTAATAAATCGCCTCATTTACCATTGACCAATTCCAAAAAATAAGAACTTTCATCAAGTTCTTTTTATTTATCCGCCCCGCCCCAAATTAATCCGAATTAACCCCGCCCCGCGCAGGATTTGCGAAATCAGGGCGGAATTGGTAAAATCCAAACAAGCGCGGCCAAAAGGCCGCGATAATTTAAAAAAATATGGATAAAAAAATTGTTTATTTGTTGGCCGCCGTGATCGTGATCGCGGTTTTGGGATTTTTCTTTATGATGCCAAAGCAAGGCGGGCCAAGCAATTCCGGCACCGCTCCGGCGCAAAATAAACCGGCAGACACCGGCGTCCAAAACAGCGGCGGGGAGCAAATTTTGAGCAAATCGCTCAACGAGATCATGGCCAGCGCCGTTCCGACAAAATGCACCTATTCGATGGCGATCGATTCCCAAGAAGGCGGCGCCATGAACGGCACGGTCTATGCCGCGGACGGGCAAGTACGTTCGGATGTCGACATCGAAATGCCCGGCCAGGAAAAAATGACCATACACGCGATCGTCAAGGACGGCTTTGAATATGCCTGGTATGACAACGGGCCCATGGCCGGCACCGGCATGAAACTGGATATCAGCAAGATCAAGGAGGCGGCGCAAAACCAGCCGCAATCACAGCAATCGGTGGATCTGGAAAAAATGCCTCTTCTCCACTTTACGTGATTCGTATTCTTGAATTTTTCCGGAAAACGGTGGATATTATTCCGCGAATTGGATATATTTGGAGTATTAACCAATATTTCAAATATGTCCAATATACAGAAC
>JAXDBQ010000028.1:0-36842 GCA_034678605.1 Patescibacteria group bacterium
AACGCCAAGCTCGCGGATTTAAAAATACTGATAATTTTATCACTTTAATTTATCTCCGGCTGGGAAAATTGCAATTCAACCTGCCGCCGGTAATCGGCCTAAATTCACGCTAAATGGAGAAGAGCCATATTTTCAGATGATGGTGCGGAAAAGATATTGGATATATATTTTGGTTTGCGAGGTAAGCTGCCAGCCGTAACGGAAGCATCGGCTGGTAGCTCTAACGTTCGCGATTTTTCATATGTAGTTTCTGAGGGGACAGAGGAGGACGTGAGGCGCATTGCGATAGATAGAGAAAAGGCCAGTGTCGTAAGGGCCGAAGTTGAAACAAAACGTTCCCATAGATCTCTTCAAAACACGCTTCAACTTGTGCTAAATGAATTAAATAAAATTAACCTCGGCGAAATCGGATCGGAAGGATTTGCCCCTAACGAGATGGAGCATATCAAAAATATAGATAAGAAAATGACTCAACTTAAACGGGCAGCTGGCTTAAAGAATTAAAGATTTCTTGTTGCTAATACTTCTTTCACCTTTTTCCTTTCCCCTGTGCAGCTGATTGATCTTGGTGCTTCGATTATTTCGATCTTAAATCCCAGGCTTTTATATAAATCAATGATACGCGGTGTTGCTTGGTTGGATAGCACTACTGGTCCTTTGTGTTTGGCAAGCCATTTTGCAGTCTTTGTTTGATCATCCCAAGAGAAGCCTCCTACGGAGTATTGCGTAAAAGGAACGTCATATGGAGGATCTGCATAAACAAAATCATCGTCTTCCAATCGCATTTTTTTGAAATCTTTATGGGTGAATTTCCACCTCTTAAAAGATTTTTTGTATTCCGAAAAATTACGTAAGTAATTGATTGTTTTATTTCGGCCATAAGGAATATTGTAAAAGCCGCTATTATTAAAGCGGCATAAGCCGTTAAATCCAGTTCTGTTTAAGTAATAAAAGAGTTCTGCAGCTTCTTCACTTTCCGTTTTTTTTTCTTTTAATAATTTATTAAATTTATCCCTGTTTGTTTTATAAGAATCTACATCGTTGATAAATTCTAAGTTTGCCTTGAATCCTTTCTTTAATTGGGTATAAAAATTGATAAGATGTGGATTGATATCATTTATCCACGCTTTTTTTGGTAATAACCCCAAAGATACGGCAAGGCCGCCGCAAAAAGGCTCGACGAAGCGCTTGTCCTTATGTTGTTCCCAGAGTGGTCTCAAATAGGGAATTAGCCATCTTTTCCCGCCCGCCCATTTGAGGGGTGGCCTAATTTGACTTGAATTTTTTTTAATATTCGTTTGCATATTTCTACTTAAAAAAGGCATCTATAGTGACACCGAGGGCTTCGGCAATTTTTTTTAGACTACTAATACGAGGATCTGCCGTCGCGCCATTCTCTATTTTTGCGATTGTGTGATAAGCCAGCCCTGTTTTTTTGCACAAATCGCTTTGCGATAATCCCTTACCCTTTTTAAGCTTCTTAAGGTTTACTGCTATTATTGATTCTTTATTCTTTTCGGCCATATTGATAAAACTTTACTCTTATAATTATATCAAAAAGTAGCGAGATTGCCAAATCAGACGGTTGATAGCGCCTCTTTTTTCCAGTAATTTTGGTTTGCGCATCTTTGGCGTTGTGATAATATGGTCGTGATTAAAATGCTCATTCAATATGGCAAAAGATAAACTCGGTAGAAATGATTCTTGCCGTTGTGGCAGTGGGAAAAAATATAAAAAATGCTGCCTTGAGAAAGACGACGAAAAAGAAACAAAAAAAAGGGAACGCGATGAAGGGATTGTAAAAATCGATCCTCGTATTTTTATTTCAGAACCGTACATGATCTGTCCGGAATGCGGAAAACAAGAATTTGGCGTATTGACGATATTGGGACACGGTTATATGCGAAGGTGCCGTTCATGTTGGCATACCGAATCTTTCGGGTTGCCGCCCATCAAAAAGAAACTCATTTATCTTGACCAATTCGTTATAAGTAACATAACCAAAGCGCTTGATCTTTCCCATGAATCGCATCTGAAGGTTATTGCCGATCCTTTTTGGCTTGAAGCGTTCAAGCGTCTTGATCGGTTGTCGAAATATCAGCTTATTATATGTCCGGATTCGTTTTACCATAGGCACGAATCGCTTGTTGGCAAGGATTTTCCCAAAATGCAAAGAATTTACGAACATTTGTCGAATGGGGTAACATTCTTTCCCAAAGATACGATTACAAGGTTTCAAATTGATGCACATTTCCGCAACTATCTCGACGGCAAGCCGAACGCGCCCTTGTTGTTGGAGGCGGAAAATATCGTTTTTGGACGGTTTAATGAGTGGTATGGCCGAATGAGGGTAAGCATCAAAGATCGTGCACGAGAGGGTGAAATTGAGGAGCTAAGACGTATCAGGGAAACTTCATACGAGGGATTTAAGGTAATTTTTGGAAGATGGCGCAAGGAAAAGGGCAGAAAATTTGAAGAATGGGAAATGGAAGAAGCGGTTGGTTTTGGTAAGGCGATTTGGGAAAATTTCATCAATTTTTCCAAGAGAAGCCTTGTCGCTCAGCAAAAATTTGTCCAAACCGGTAAGATTGAAATCGACGATGTTTTATCGCCGTTATCCAATGATATCATTCACGATATGATGCGTGAGCTGCACGGAAGAAAAATCGAAGGGGAAGAAGCAATTCAAAAAATCGGCGGTTATTTCAATTCTAAGCACGTGCTTCAGGTTCCTACTATCAAAATTACTTCGATGTTGTTTGCGGTAATTGCACGGAAAGCCGCGGCTGGTCAGATGAATCCTCCGAGTCGGGGAGTTTTTACCGATGTTAACGCAATAGCCAGCTTTTTACCTTATTGCGACGCGCTTTTCGTTGATAATGAAAATGCCGCCTATCTTAGAGAGGCTCCCCTTAAGGACGAGATTATAGAATACCCTACCAAGGTATTTTCAACCAGTACTAAAGCCGAGTTTTTGGATTACTTGGACAATCTCTTAAAAGAGGCGGATGCCGAACACATGAAAATGGTGAGGGAGGTGTATGGAGATAAATGGGGGGAGCCATTTTTAACCATTCTGGAGAAATGCGATCTTGCCGACTAAGGTAATTGAAGTTCCGGCAGGCCTATTTTACGCACAAACAGGTTCGAACATCGATTGCCAGACGACCCCAGGGGTAGTTGATGAATAATGAGCGATGAGTTGATGCGTGGAATTGCCGAGGTCTGACCTCGGCAATTTTAGAAAAAAGAAATAAAATGTCAAACATAGTAGATGCGAATATTTGGTTTTATACATTAAGTACGGTTGCACAAACATTTGCGGCAATTTTGGCTTTAGGAGGGACTTTTGCTATTTTTAAACTTGAGATGTTGAATGACAGAATAGGAAATTTAAGGAAAAAGATAATTGATGTATTGTTTATTTTACTGGAAACAGATATGCCTTTTTATTACGATATGCCTGATGAAAAATTTATTGAATTATTTGATTTGCAATTTAAAAAAATTGATTTGAGCAAACCAAGTTGGAATATTTACCCTATTAAAAGGACTAATTTAATAAATTTTTATATAAACAATGAAATTAGTTCCAGAATAGGTTCGGCCAGAATTCCGGTCGATAGAGAAGCTTTTCTTTTTTTAGAGAATATTGGAAAAAGATTTGCTTATGATGTGATTAAAAAGAGTAAAGTGCTTAATAATTTTAAGCGGTCACTAATATTTTTATCAGTGATTATTTTTTTAAGTATTATTTTTATACCATTGCGATCGTTTGTTCAACATTATGATTTTTGTTTTTTAATTTTTATTATGAGCGGCGCCATTTTTGCTTTGTATTTTCAAGTGAAAACAATATGGGTGGCAGTATACGAATAATATTATAAATCTTTTTGGTAAAATGGATTTTAGGGTAATTTGGTTTTTTTTGAGTTTCTTTTTTTATACAACTTTATTTTGCTGAAGTTGTATTTCAAAAGATAATTTTCGCGGAAGATAGCAATACCAATATTATGGCGATAGATAATGCTCTCCGGCAGTGTTCGAAAGCGAATCAAAAATAATTTTTATGATTACTCCAGATCTTATTAAAAGACGGCTGAAAAATTTTTGGGGTTATGGCAGCTTGGATGCGCCGGTTTGGTTTGTGGGGATGGAGGAAGGGCTCGGCAAAAATAGGTCGGCTGCCGATTTGGAGGCGCGGTTTCTCGCCGCCGACGGCAAGGCGACTGTTGATATGCGCCGCGATATGACGCGAGTGTCTGATCATATAAGATTTTTTCGCAAGGGAGCGCCGGTTCAGCATTCTTGGAAATTCCCGATAGCTTTATATTTGTATTTGAAAAATAAAAAAGAGCCGACCAAACAGGAAATACAAAATTATCAAGCTTTTGAGCTCGGCAATAGCGAATTAAAAAATGAGGCCGCGCTTGAGCTTATGCCGTTGCCGGCGCATAAGGCCAACGAGGATGCTTGGTTATATGCTAATTATGGGATTCCAGGATTGGGGTCGCGCAAGGAGTATCTTGATGCGTATAAACCAAAACGAATCAAAGAATTGAATTGCTTGATAAGGAATTATTCTCCAAGATTGATTATCTTTTATTCTCTTACTTATTTGCCGGATTGGATTGAAGTGATGGGCGAAAACCCAAAGGAAGTTTCTCCGCGGATGTATTTTGCCAAAAACGACAAAACATCATTTTGCGTTATTCCGCAAGGAGTTTCGTTTGGAATGTCGTATGCGAGGATATTCGAATTTGCCAGAAAGGTCAGTGGCGAGATCAAAATCTGATTTTTGCCGTTGCGTTGGTGGTTATGCGTAAGCCGAACAAACGCGGATATCATTTATTAGATGAAAAACTTGACAAAATTGGCGCAAAGCTGATACCCTTAAGTTATCAACGCCCCGGCCAGCCGCAAGGTCCGCCGGGGTTTTCCTAAATATGGAAAGCATCTTATTCGTCGACGGCCGCAATTTTATCAATAAGATCGAAAATGTGTTGCGTGAAAATAAAATCAAGAATGTTGATTATTCTTTGTATGATTTTGGCGGTTTGATGAATAAAGTTTTAGCCGGAATCAAGATCGACCGGCGGCTGTTCTACTTTGGGAAATTAGTCAAACATTCGGAAACTTTGGAAAAATCGGCTAAACTGATCGAAAGTCAAAGAAAACTCAAAACAAGTCTGGAAAAACAAGGTTTTGAGATTATTATTGCCGGCAGGATCCGCGGCCATTTAGAAAAATGCCAAATGGGGCATGAAACTTTGGTTTTCAAAGAAAAAGGCGTGGATGTAAGAATTGCCGTGGATATGGTGCGCTTTGCCTGTGACGACAAGCTCAAGCTGGCCATTATCGGAAGTTCGGATTCCGATTTGCAGCCGGCGGTGGGCGAGTTGAAAAATCACAAAGTCAAAAGAATATATCTTGGATTTGAAAATATGCCAAACAAAGGATTGACTTTTACCACCGACAGGACGATTCTTATTAGAAATTTGGAAATCTTGGAATTCTTGCCAAAAACCTTATTTTAGTGCTGTATTGGCGATCATATATTCGCACAAACAGGTTCGAAGATCCATTGCCAGACTTGTCCTTCCGTAGTTCCGTTATGGCGGAACGAAGGAGGACGATCCCCAAGGATAGTTGATGAGTGGTGAGTGGTGAGCAATGAGCAATGAGAAAATACAGAAAGAGCCGGTCGAAGGGGCGGTTTTTTGGTTTAGCGATCGGTAGAAATAGCCATTTAGACAATTTTATTGAAACCTTGGCAAGATAAGCCTGATTGAGTTGGGTTGGACGAGGTCTGACCTCGGCAATTTTAAAGTGGGTGGACGCATACATTGGGTTGGACTAGGTCTGACATCGGCAATATTAAAGTGTGTGGACGCATACATTGGCTTGACAATAACTATTTTTTGTTTTAGTATATTTTTGCAAAACTATTCGGAGGAAAGATCGTGAATTGGATCCCTTATAAGGATGAGTTTCCGTATAAAGTAGAAAAGATTCAAGGCGAAGGCAACAAGCAGGAAGAGCCGACAACCGAACATACCGATAGGAGTAAGTGGACCGGAAGAATATTAATAGAAGTTATGGGAAGGCCCGGGACCAAAGTCCATCCTTGTTTCTCAGATATATTTGATAATATAATGATGCTTCAAGAGCCATTGATTATCGGCAAGGATGGCAAATTGATCATTGTCTATTCGCAAGGGCGCGAGAATTGTTTTTTCTGGGCTGTTTCTGATGAAAATATAACCGCTCGCTTGATCGGTTACGGAATACAAGTTTAATCAACTTGATTCTTTTTTATTTAAATTGATCCTATCGAAGCTAAACAGGTTCGAACATCGATTGCCAGACGACCCAAGGATAGTTGATGAGTTGGAGGTGATGAGTGATGAGAAAATGCAAAAAGCCGCCGAATGTCCGTCGGATTGGACGAGGTTTGGCTTTGGCAAGAGCCGATGATTGTGGGAAAATTTGCTTGACATCGGGCGAAAAGTTTATATACTGGCAATATAAAGTCTCCTGCGCCTACTTTGTAGTGTGCAGGATTTCGTTTAAATAAAAACTTTTATGCCAAATCAAAGCTGGGTCAATATTTATATTGATGGCGGAAATTTTTATCATTTGGCGGTAAAGAAACTTGGGTTTGAAGAATTAAATTTTGATTTCAACGGGTTTGCCAATTTTTTGGCCAACGGAAGAATGATTCCGGCGATGGGCAAGCGATTTTATATCGGCACGGTGAGAGAGAAAGTTGGCGATGTCCGCAGCCGGGAAGCGATGGCGCGGCAGACCAAACTTTTCACAAAACTCAAATCCAATGGTTGGGAGTTGAAGACGAGTAAGTTGCGGTCAAGGACTGAAAAAATTGCCATTGATGAAAGGGTCGCGAATTTCAAACATATTCTTGGAGCGGGAATCAAAGAAATACAAATTACCAGAACAAGGGAAAAAGGTATTGATGTCAAACTTGCCACGGATTTGATCGTCGGCGCGGTGGATAATAAATATGACGTTGCGATCATCGTTAGCTCTGATACCGATTTGGTTCCTTCGATGGATTGGGTGAGGAAAAGATTGAACAAAAAAATTGAATATGTCGGATTTTCAATTCTATCGGTCGATCCGCTTAAAAATGCGAAACCATCACAAGGAATGATAACCCATTCCGATGTTCAAAGAATATTGGTTGAACCCGATATCAGAAAATTCGCGCAACCAACGTTATTTTAAAAAGTTGTCGCTGACGACCAAATTTGTTGGATTATTTAGCAAACCGCTAATTCCGGCGATTTTATGGATTTCAGCTTCAAATTGAGCGAATTTTAGAGCGTTGAATAATTGTCGAATTTTATTGTTTTTACGGATTCGCCAAGTTTAAAATAGTTCGCGAAATCAATTATTCAACGCTCTCAATTTATATAGTTTTCGTCCTCAAATGAGGTCAATATACCGGTTATAATAACGTCGCGTCCGAGACCCAGAATAGTAAATGAGTAATGAGTTGATGAGCGGTGAGAAAATGCAAAAAGCCGTCGATGGGGCGGATTTTTGGTTTGCATAAGGGGGGTGATTTAAAGCATTACGAGACCTTGACAAGATTTGCCGGATTGATATGATTATATCATATTATAATATCATATTAAATCAAAAATTTATGGCGACTTTATCGGTTCCCTTGACTAAGGATTTGGAAGAATTCATCGAATCCCAGGTTCGGCTTGGAAAATTGGAAAATAAAGCGGCGGTGGTGCGCCGGGCCTTGCGTTTGCTGGCCGAACAAGAAGCGATCATGTCCGTGCTGAAAGCCGAACAAGAGCCGTCCATTCGCGGCGATTTGGACAAATTGGCAAAAAAACTTGGCTGAAAACCATGGAAATCGAATACAAGCCGACTTTCATAAAGCAATATGCTTGTTTTGAAAGCTCTCTAAAGCAGGAAATAAAAGAAAAAATAGAATTGTTCAAAGACAAAAAGAACCATAAGCAATTAAAAGTGCACAAATTGAAAGGAAAGCTTTCGAAATATTACAGTTTTTCGGTAAATTATAAATACCGGATCGTTTTTGCTTACCAATCAAAATCCCGCGCAGCGCTTTTGGCGGTCGGCGACCATGATATATACAAATAAGAATAGTTGATGAGTTAATGAGTGATGAGGAATAAGGAAATGCCAAAGATCGGCCAAAAGGTGGCCTTTTTGTTTTTATGAATTCGTTGTAAAATTTATAAAAGAAAATATAATATTGAGAACATTGGGCGGTTGCCAAATCCAATGTTGTCGATTTATCACAAAAAAATGAATCAAAAAGGAAATTCGATAATTGTTGTTTTGGCGATCGCGGTCGTGTTTTCGCTGGGCGGTTATTTGGCCTATCGTTATTTCGCGCCGCCGGCGCCGGAAGCAACGGATGGCGGCATTGCGAGCGGCGATTTGCCCGGCCAAGAATTGCCGGCGGAGAATCAACCGGTTCCAGGGGAGCCCGTGGAAAATGTTAATAGCGGCGAGTTAGTTTCGGATCCGGAACCGGTTGCCGATGAACCGATCGCACCGGTTGTTCCGGCGGCGCCGATCGTCTTTAACGATTATCCGGCCGTCGAAGACGCTTCGGCGGTTGCGGGTGCGGCCAATCGCTTCGGATTCGAATTGTACCGCCGGTATGGAAGCGATTCGGAAAACGTCTTCTTCTCATCCTACAGCATTGCTGCGGCATTGGGTATGGTCTATGAAGGTGCGCGCGGCAAAACCGCCGAAGAGATCGCTTCGGTGTTCCATTTTCCGGCCGATCCGGCAACCAGATTGGGATCGTTTGCCAAATTATACGATCAGATCAACCCAAAAGATGCGAGCTATCAGCTTTCCACGGCCAACGCGCTGTGGGCGCAGAAAGATTATCCTTTTGACGCGAATTATTTGAAAACGATAAAAACATATTATGGCGGCGGCGCCCAAAATCTGGATTTTAAAACCAACGCGGAAGGCGCGCGCAAAACCATCAACGGCTGGGTGAGCGATAAAACCGCGGCCAAGATCCCGGAATTGTTCGCTCCCGGGAGCTTGAACGAAGCAACGCGGCTTGTCCTCGCCAATGCCGTTTATTTCAAGGGCAAATGGTATTCTCCGTTTCAAAAAACAGCGACGCAAGCCAAAGATTTCACCCGCGCGGACGGATCCAAGGTCCAAGTTTCGATGATGACCAGCCAAAGGCACTACGGGTATGCCGAAACCGCCGATTACCAGGCGATAAGCATTCCCTATGAGAAAAACGATCTTTCGATGCTGGTCATTTTGCCCCAAAACGGCAAGATGGCCGCGGTTGAAACCGGATTGTCGGCGGAAAAATTCGTTGGGATCAAGCATTCGCTTGTTTCCCAGGACGTGCAGCTTTTTTTGCCGAAATTCAAATTCGATACCGATTACAATATGAACAAAACTCTTGCGGCAATGGGGATGCCGACAGCATTTAACGCCGGCGCGGCGGATTTCACGGGCATGTATGACAAAAACAAGGCCGGCGGCGAAAATTTGTATATCGGTTTGGTTATCCACAAGGCGTATATCGATGTCAACGAAGAAGGTACTGAAGCGGCCGCGGCCACGGGCGTGGCGATGCAGGCGACCAGCGCGGCACCGGGTGCGTATGAGCCGCCCAAGATATTCAATGCCGACCATCCGTTCATCTTTGCCATTGTGCACAATTCATCGAGTAGCATTCTTTTTATGGGCAAGGTTAATGATCCGGCCAAGTGATCCAAGAAAAAAGCGCGGAGGCAAGGCCTCAGCGCTTTTTTGGTTGACAATTAGTGGTTATGGGTATATGCTCATAATAGGAGGGCAAAAAAAATGGAAAGGCCGGCCTCCGCGAACAAAATAATAATCAAAAAAAACTATGCCACAATTAGATCAAACCGGCCCGGCGGGACTCGGGCCGATGAGCGGGCGCGGTATGGGTTCTTGCGGCGGCGGCGCGCGGCGCGGCTGGGGCTGCGGTTTTGGAATGGGATTTGGCCGCGGCCGCCGGAGATTTATTTCTCCAAAAAATGAGATGGCCGCCTTGGAAGAAGAGGAAAAAGCGCTTGAAGAAGAATTGGCCGCGCTCCGCGAAGAAAAGGCCGCGTTGCAAGCCCAAAAGTAGGCCGCGATTTTTAATCAGCGGGTGCAACCGTCCCTTCGCGCAAAGGGGCGGTTGCGTGTTAGAAAATAATTATGAAAGAAAAAATCGCGGCAATATCGATTGGAGTTAATTTGTTGCTGGCCGGCGCCAAGATCGCGGCCGGAGTTTTTTCCCGTTCCGCGGCCGTTGCTGCCGAAGGCGCGCATTCTTTTGTTGATGTTTTCGCGTCGGCGGTTGGTTATTGGGGGATCAAGATTTCCCAAAAGCCGGCCGATAAAAAACATCCCTATGGTTATTACAAATTCGAGGTTTTGGCCGGCGCGGCAATCACATTGATCCTTTTGGCCACCGGCGCGGGCATTGTTTGGGAGGCGATCCAAAAATTATCGGCGCCCCAAAAAGCCGAAATTGGCTATTGGGCTTTCGCGGCGATGTTTTTTTCGGCGGCGGCCAATGAAATAATGGCGCGGATCAAGATCCATTTCGGCAAAAAGGAAAACTCTATTAGCTTGCTTTCGGATGGCGTTCATTCCCGGGTTGATGTTTTCGCGTCGCTGGGAGTTTTCGCGGGATTGTTTTTGGTCGAATATTGGATTTATGCCGACGCGGTTTTGGCCTTGTTGATCGGCGTTTATATTATTAAAGAATCGTTTTCGCTGGGTAAAGAAGCGGCTGATTCTTTGCTGGATGTTTCCGCGGGCCGGGAGATTGAAGGCAAGATCGCGGATTTGGCCAAGGAGATGAATGTGGATATCGATTCGTTGACCACTCAAAAAAAAGGCGCGGCGGCAGCGGCGAATTTGGTTATAAACCTGCCTAAAGATTTGAAAGTCGAGGCCGCCGCGGGAATTGCCGAGGAATTGAGAAAAAAACTTACGGGCAAGATCAAAAATCTGGCGTTTGTCGCTATTCAAATCAAAAGCCATCAAATTGAAACCGGATTTTATAAATCGGCGTTTGGAAAGGGAATGGGTTGGCGGCAGGCCGGCCGGTTCAAAAAAGATATTGAAGGCGCGGCCGGCTTTGGGCCGGCCGGAGAATGCTTTTGCCAAAAATGCGGCTATGAGATCGCGCATGAACGCGGCATTCCTTGTTCGAATTTGAATTGTCCCGATTGCAAGATTAATTTACAGAGAAAATAATATGCCAAGACCAAGATTGTGCCGCCGGATATCGTTTGATCCCAAAATTGCCTATTTCAAGCCCCAAGGCGTGCCATTGAGAGAATTGGAAATCGTGGCGTTGGCCGCCGAAGAGGCGGAGGCGCTGCGTTTGAAAAACATCGAGGACCTGGAACAGGAAGAAGCGGCCAAAAAAATGAACGTTTCCCGCAGCACTTTCCAAAGAATCCTGGCGTCGGCCAACAAAAAAGTTGCCGACGCGCTCATCAACGGCAAGGCGATAAAAATAACAAAACAAACGCGTTAAATTCGCTAAGGCGCGATTCCGGGTTTTGGCTAATTGTTGCGCAATTTGTATCAAAATGCTACAATTAGGGTAAAATTATGCAACAATTAAAATTGGATCAAAGGCAGCAAAAAATACTGGATTTTATTTCAAAAAAAAAATTCGCCGGCAATTCGCAGATCGCGGCGTTTTTGGGCAATGAAGTGTCGCGGTTCACGATTTTGCGCGATTTGGAATTGTTGCTGGCCGCCGGCCTGATTAAAAAGGAGGGAAGCGGCCGGGCGGTGCGCTACGTGGCGGCGGCCCAAGGCATTAATGGGTTTTTTGATCCGAATATTTATTTTGTCGAAGATCAGGATCAAAGAAGCATTAAGCCGGTTTTTGAGCCAAAAATAATCGATGAATTGCCGCTTTTGTTTACAAAAGCAGAAATTGCCGAATTAAAAAAAACAAACGGCAAATATTTGGAAAAAATAAAAAAGGCCGATCCGGTTTTTATCAAAAAAGAAGTTGAGCGATTAACAATTGATTTAAGCTGGAAATCGTCGCGGCTTGAAGGCAACACTTATTCGTTGTTTGACACCGAAATTTTGATCAAAGAGAGAATCGAGGCCATGGGTCACCAAAAGGATGAGGCGATCATGATTTTGAATCACAAAAACGCGATCGATCATATTTTCGAACATAGGGATGAATTCAAAAAGCTGGATCTTTCCCATATCGAAGAAATCCATGAATTGTTGACGCGGGGGTTGAAAGTCAAACCGGGCGTTCGGAACATTCCGGTGCGGATCATTGGCACCCGATATTTACCGCTTTCGGGAAGGCCAAAAATAATCAATGCTTTAAATCCGGCAATTGCCAAAATAAACGCGCTGGTCGATCCTTTTTCGAAAGCGTTGGCGGCGATTTTGATGGTTTCCTATATCCAGCCGTTCGAGGATGGCAACAAGCGCACGGCCAGAATCGTTTCCAATGCTCTGCTTTTGGCAAATCAAGCTTGCCCCGTTTCTTATCGGAGCATTGATGAAGCCGCCTATAAAAAGGCCGTGGTGTTGTTTTATGAACAAAACAGCGCCCGGTATTTCAAAGAATTGTTTGTTGAACAATTCAAATTCGCAGTCGATAATTATTTTTAATCGGCGATCACGAAATCGTATTTAAATCGTATTTAAACGCGGTTTCGCGCCGCCAAAATCAAATGGCGAAAAAAATTCTTGTGCTTGGGTTGGGGGTGGTGATCATTGCGGGCGCGGTTTGGTATTTCCAAGGCAATAAAGAGGGCGAGGGGTCGCCGTTGCCGGCGGCATCGGACAACCAGTCCGCCCAGCAAGCAGTCGAGAATCCGGCGCAAACCTTGGTCGCGACCGCGATTTATAATTGCGACGGCGGTAAAACCATCACTGCCGAGTTTTATCAGGGCGAAAAGATCGAAGTGGCGGCCGGACAAATGCCGGTGCCCGCCGGTAGTGTGAAAATAAATTTGAGCGATGGCCGGAATTTGGAATTGGCGCAGACCGTCTCGGCCGACGGCGGCCGCTATGCCAACGAGGATGAATCGTTCGTTTTTTGGGACAAGGGCGGCACCGCTTTGGTCTTGGAAGGCGGCATTGAAAAGGATTACACCGATTGCGCTATGGACCAAACCGAAGCCGCGCCGCAATAATTTTTGGCCATGGAAACAAAACAAGCGCTGGCGGTTTTATTGAAGCTGCCCAAAAATCACAAATTGAGCGGCGAGGAAAAAGACGCGGTGGCCGCGGCCGTCGGCGCGCCGGATGCCGCGGTTTTGGCCGAAAGCAAATTGAAGGGCTATATCGTCGCCAAAAAATCCCAACGGCAAAGAGCGGCAAGAGTGTAATTTTTGATTTTCCGATTATTTTTTGATTGAAGCTTGCCCCGTTTTGCGGGAATTTTGGTTAGGTGAATCAAAAAATAAATTGTTATTATTTTTTACATTGCGTTTGACAAAATGTTTTACATAAATTAAAATCAAGATATCAAGAAAAATATCAAAATGAATCCAGATTATATTAAATCATTAAGGGAAAATAATCGGCTGACCCAAGAATATCTTGCCGAAAAGATCGGTGTTTCGCGGCCGACCTATATCCAGATCGAACAAGGCCAGCGGGACTTGACCGTCACCGAAGCCAGAAAAATGGCCGATGTTTTTGGTTTGTCATTGGAAGATTTTTTGGCGGAAAAGATCAAAAGCGTTTCGGTGCGGATCACATCCAAAAAAGGCGGCGCGGCAAGCAAGAAAACCGAGATGAGGATCGATGTGCCGCAAGAACGGGTCGACAAGTTCCGGGAGGTTTTGCTTTATATCCTTAAAAAGATCGGCGGCAAGCCGAATGTCGGCATGACGGTTTTGTATAAGATCCTGTATTTCATTGATTTCGATTATTATGAAAAATACGAAGAGCAACTGATGGGCGCGCTGTATATAAAAAATAATTTCGGGCCGACGCCTGTGATGTTCGAAAAGATAATGCGGGATTTGATAAAAGAAAACAAAGTTGAGCCGATCAAAAGCAAATTTTACCAGTATCCGCAAACGAAATATATCATTAATCCGAAAGCCGAACCGAATTTGAGCGTTATTGACGGCCGGGAAAAAGAGCATATCGATTGGGAGATCGAACGCCTTTCCAACATGACCGCGATCGAAATTTCCGCCTTATCCCATGAAGATTTGCCTTGGATTACGGCCGAGACGGGTAAGCCGTTGCATTATGAAGCGGTATTTTATCGGACCGACGCCACTTCGGTGAGGAAATATGACGACGAAGATGGATTATAATTCGATACCGCAGTTTGAAAAAGATTTGAAGCGCTTATTGAAACGTTTTGGTTCTTTGTTCGCGGATATCGAAGAAGCAAAGATCCAGGTGTTGGAACCTTATCACATTGGTTCAATTGACAGCCGCGCGATTTTTCCGATTCCCGGATTTTGCTTTGGAGACGTTGTTATTTGCAAGTTGAAGAAATTTGCTTGCAAATCGTTGAAAAATCGAGGCAATCGAAGCGGCATCAGGATCATTTACGCGTTCTATCTGGCCGAGCCAAAAATCGAATTCATTGAAATTTATCACAAATCCGACCAGGCCAACGAAGACAAATCCCGCATTCAAGAATATTTGAAAAATAATTCACTTTGAATCGCGAGATTTTTTGTATTTTGGGATCTAATCCCCGCGTAATCGCGGGAGGTCAGATCTCGCCAAAAGTATTTTGATTCGAAGTGTTTTGTGATTCAAAATAAATTTTGCGTGCCCTTTGCTCATTTGGCAAAATATCAAAAAGCCCTGCCCGCCGCCCAATCCCACATTTTCACCGACCGCGGCCACTTTCTGCAAGAATCCTTCCCGGAGTTGGTAAATTTGATCAAGA
Source organism: Patescibacteria group bacterium (assembly GCA_034678605.1). Taxonomy (GTDB): domain Bacteria; phylum Patescibacteriota; class Minisyncoccia; order Minisyncoccales; family UBA5738; genus UBA5738. The sequence goes on from JAXDBQ010000028.1 coordinate 14,933, forward strand.
TCACAGTTTAAAATATTTTTGCCGAGGCCAGACCTCGGCAATTATAGCAAGGAAAAACAGAAAGTTGTGGCCAAAAAGCGCGGCCGCGGAATTTTTATCGAGGACTGGAAGGGAAAATAAATATTAAAGAGAAATTAATTTTTAAGGAGCCGCCGAAGGGCGGCTTTTTGGCGTAAAAATAAAAATGAGGTAAAATGAATAGGCAATCATAAAATATTAAAAGAAAATAAAAAATATGGATAAAAAAATATTGGGAGGCGGGTTGTTGTTTGTTCTCGGGTTGGCGGTTTTGCCGTTGGGAGCGGAGGCGGCGTGCGCCAAGGTGAGCGGGCAAAGTTATTACACCGACGGCGTGGCCAAATTTTCCGACGCGCAGTGTCATAATGAAATGATTGCCGGCCAATCAAGCGATTCGGCCGCGGCCGGTTCGGCAACGGGCTTTATTGCCACCGGCAATGGCAATTGCCGCTACAGCTTGGCTAAAAAACTTTACACCGACGGCGTGGCGGATTTTTTGGACAATAAATGCGCCGAAGAAGCGGTTGAGGGCGACACTGTGGCCGCGCCGGCAACCGCGACCGCGCAAACCGCGACTACGGCGCAAACGACGGCGCAAGTTGCCGCCGCGACCGCGCAAACAACCCAATTGAGCCAGCGGATCGCGGCGCTGGAAAACAAAGTGAGCGTTTTGGCGGCGATGATTTCAAAAATCTTGGCGATCTTGGCCCAAAAATAATTAAAGGGTCTGTTGCCAAACGCGACGAAATCTTTAAATTTAGCGACAAACCCTATTTGGCGACAGCCCCTTAAAAAAACATGAAAGATAATATCAAACAAAAAAAGGTTTTGATCGTTGACGACGAGCCGACTTTGGGCGAGATTCTCGCGGCCAAGCTCGACGAGGCGGGGTTTGAGACAATTTTGGCGCGCGACGGCAACGAGGGGTTGGAAATGGCGCTAGCCCAAAAGCCGGATTTGATTTTGCTGGACATTGTCATGCCCAAGATGGACGGTATCACCATGCTTCGGGAATTGCGTCAAAATGAATGGGGCAAAACCGCGGCGGTGATAATGCTTTCCAACCTCAACACCGCCGAAGCCGTGGAAAGATCGTTGGCCGAAGGAGTTTATGATTATTTGGTGAAAGTGGATTATTCGCTGGATGACCTATCCGCGATCGTGAAAAAGAAACTCGCCGTTGCCTGATGCGGCTTATGCCGGCTTACACCGGCTGCTATACCGGCCGCTATACCGGATGTTATTGACTTTTGCCCGTTTTTGCGATTAAATAAGGTTGTTTTGCGTTAACGTTGCCAATTCGTCCACATACTGATAACTATCAACTAAAATTTTGCGTCGCAAAATTTTTCGCGGGCGTCGTATAATGGCCATTATGTAACCTTGCCAAGGTTAAGAAGAGGGTTCGACTCCCTTCGCCCGCTCAAATTCAAAGAGCCTCTTAAAGGGCTCTTTAAATTTGAGCGAGGATCGCTTATTTGCCGGAAACGCAAGGGAGAAGCGAGCCGGAATTTGGGGCTCATCTCGCGCTGGAACGGGAATCGATTTGGGGCTCATCTTGCATTGTACAATACTTGTTCTTGATGAGATCGCGGAAATCTTTTATAATTATTGGAATGATTGGAGCGTTGAATAATTGATTTTAAATCCGGCGATTGTTCGGCGCTTTAAAAATTTTTAAATATGCTGACATATATTCTTTTTGTTATTGGTTTTGTGATTTTGATCAAGGGCGCCGATCTGCTGGTTGAGGGGGCGTCGTCGATAGCGAAAAAACTCAAAATTTCGGCGATTACCATCGGGTTGACGATTGTTGCTTTCGGCACTTCCGCCCCGGAATTGATCGTGAATATTTTCGCCAGCGCCAACGGGAACACGGATATTGCCATCGGTAATATTTTGGGGAGCAATATCGCCAATATTTTGCTGATTTTGGGGGTGTCGGCGGTTATTTATCCGCTGGCGACGAAAAAAAACACTGTTTGGAAAGAAATTCCGCTTAGTTTGCTGGCGGCGGTTATTCTTGGGGTGATGGCCAACGATATGTTGATCGACGGCGCCGGTTTTTCCGGCCTCACAAGAACGGACGGAATTGTTTTGATCGCGTTTTTTGTCATTTTTCTTTACTATACTTTTGGCATCGCCAAAGCCGGCGGCAATGACGCGGATAACGGCAATGATTTTGATGTCAAGCAATTCGGCTATTTAAGATCATCTCTTTATATCGTTTGCGGTTTGGCGGGATTGGCTTTGGGCGGCAAATGGATCGTGGACGGCGCGGTGCAAATCGCCGAAATTTTCAATATAAGCCAGTCGCTGGTCGGCTTAACAATCGTCGCCGTTGGAACTTCATTGCCGGAATTGGCCACATCGGCGATCGCGGCCTATAAAAAACAAACCGATATTGCCATCGGGAATGTTGTCGGTTCGAATATTTTCAACATTTTTTTTGTGTTGGGAGTGAGCTCGATTATCCGTCCTTTGCCGTTTAGCGCGAATTCCGCGGCGGACATAATGATGACTGTTTTGGCCAGTTTGATATTGTTTTCAATAATGTTTATAGGCAAAAAACACACGATGGAAAGAGGGCAAGGCGCGTTGATGGTCGCGATTTATATCGGGTACATTATATTTCTTATCGCCAATCAATAAGAGCGCGGCCTTTGTTTAACTGAATAATTATCTTGAATCGCGAAATTAGCTCTCGACCGCCATTTTCGGGAGCACGGAAATTTTTCTGCTGAAAAATTTCCTGGTATTTCGCCCCGGTCGCGCGAAATAACGCTCCGCGAAAATAGCCGTCTTCGATTAATTTCGTAATTCAAGGTAATTTAAAATAATTAGAGCGTTGAATAATTGCCAAATTTTGCTGTTTCCGCGAATTTGCCAAGTTTAAAATAGTTCAGAAAACCAATTATTCAACGATCTCATTTTATGGATTTTTTAAATTTAATTTTGCATGTTGACGAAAGCTTGGCAAATATCATCGCGCTGTTCGGCCCATGGACATATGTATTCTTGTTTGCTGTTATTTTTGCCGAAACCGGTTTGGTGGTGATGCCGTTTTTGCCGGGGGATTCGCTTCTTTTTGCCGCGGGGGCTCTTGCCGGCGTTGGTTTGCTTGACATCTGGCCGGCATACGCGATAATGCTGGCGGCGGCTATTCTTGGCGACACCGTAAACTATTGGGTTGGCCATCGCGTCGGTCCCAAAATATTCACCAAAGAAAGCTCGCGATTCTTAAATAAAACTTATCTGGAGAAAGCGCGCGAATTCTACGAAAAGCATGGTGGAAAAACCATTATTTTCGCGCGATTTTTACCGATTCTCCGCACCTTCGCGCCGTTTGTCGCCGGCATCGGAAAAATGCGCTACACAAATTTTTTGTTTTATAACATTTTTGGCGCGCTGGTATGGGTGACATCTTTCACGTTTGCCGGATATTTTTTCGGCGGATTGCCGTTTATAAGGGAAAATTTAGAATACGCGGCGCTTGCGATTATCGCGCTTTCGATTGTTCCGATGATCGTTGAATATTTAAAATATAAATTTTAAAGCGTTGAATAATTGCCGAATTTTATTGTTTTTACGGATTCACCAAGTTTAAAATAGTCCGCGAAATCAATTATTCGATGCTCTCGTTATTAGATAAGAAATAGTTTTTGGTTTCGTTGAGGCCGCGCTCCGGCGAAAACTTTTTTAACGGCGTTTTTTGCTCGGCTAAATGACGCGCGCGACCGCGGCGATCGGGTTGTGGGTAATTGATTGTTGACAATGGGTTTGTTGTTTGCGAAAATAAAAAAAGGAGGATTTTTTTAAATTAAAAATTAAAATTAAAAATTAAGGCACTCCTTAAAAAAATATAATATGAACAAAGAACTTGTTGATTACGTTAAACAGCAGACCGCGGCCGGCGCGGCGAAAAACAAGATCGCCGACATTCTTTCGCGCCAGGGATGGCACAAAACCGAGATCGACGAAGCGTTTGCCCAAGCGCAGGCCGGCGGCGCGGATTTTTCGGGAGTTGATTTGAGCGAAGACGGCCAAGGCGGCTCGAACCGCAAGATTATTTTGTGGGTCGCGGGCGGGTTGGCGGCATTGGCGGCGGCGATCGGGATAATCGTTTTGGTTTCCGGTCCCAAAAATGAAGAATTGCCGATAGCGCAAGAGCAAACTTTGCCGGCCGATCAAAATGCCGCGGCTCAAAATAACGCCAACGCTCAAGCCGAGCAAACCGATCCGGTGGTTTTGGCCGCGATCAACGGTTTGGCCGGGTCGATCACCGCGCCGTCGGGCTGGCAAGTGAAAAAAGGCACTATCAGTTTGCGGCCATTGGCGGTTTATTTCAAACCGACTTTGGAAAAAGATAGCGCCGGCAAGGATATTTTTCAGGAGAACATCAGCGTTACTCAAGATAGCTTGAGCCAGGTGGAGGCGGCCGACAGCGCGGCTTATATGGCCAAAGCCAAAGCCGGTTTGGTCGAAGAGATCAGCGACTACAAAATTTTGACCGAGCGCAAGGTGAAATTGGCCGACGGCAGCGAGGCCACGCTCACCGACGCGTCGTTCACGCAAAACGGCGTGCCGTTGCGCAACCGGCAATTGCTGGCGTTTAAGGGCGACAATGTTTATGTGGTTACCGGCGTTACCGTGGCGGCGAATTGGGAAAAAGAGAAGGATATGATGGGTGCGGCGGTGATGTCGTTTAAATTCCCGGGCGCGAACTAAATTGTCCAAAGCTTGAATTTTAAAAGGTCTATCGTTTCCATTTTTGGGAAAGTTAGACCTTTTTTTGAAATATGCCCAATAAAAACGACAAATCGGATCTGGTTCAGTTTTTTACGATCATGGCCGCGATTGTCGCCGGTTTTGTTTGGCTGTTGTCGTGGGGCTGGGCGCGGGCGGCCAAAGAATACGGCGATGACGCCAAAAAGATCGACGCGCGGATCACGGAATTCGCGCGAGAAAAATGGAACACGGCCCGCAGAAAATAATGTTAAAATCCAAATGATAAATGATTGCGCCCGAAGCGCACCGCTTTCAGCGTAAAACAAAATTTTAATTTTAAAATTTTAATTTTAAAATTTGTTTGACATTTTGATTTTGACATTTGGATTTTGAAACTATGGTAATCTACATCATTGGCGCGGCCGGCCGGACCGGTGCGCTGTTCGTCCGCGAGCTGCAAGGCGCGGCCGGAATCACCGGCGTGGTCCGGGCTGGCGAAGCCGCGGCGGTCAAAGCGGGAAAGATCAAGATCAAGCGCGGACAAGAGCCAGCCGCGGTTTTTGCCGCGGCCGCGATTATTCCCGACGAATTTGCCGCCGCGGCGCGAAAAAATCCGCCGGATTTTGTTTGGCTGGCCGCGCGCAATCCGGTGGCCGAAGCGGTGAAATTTTATTATCAACATTTCAATGGTTGGGACAAAATTCCCGCCCTTGTTTTGTCGCAAAACGGCTTGTCGGCAATCGGTGACGCGAAGGCGGCTTTGGCCGAGGTGTTGGGACAGGGTTGGGACAAAGTGGAAATTGTAAGGGTGTCGTTGTTGAACGGAGTTGATTTGAAATTTGCCGAGGGCGATTCGATCATCAATTACAAACTGCCCATTAAACTTGGTTTTGGCGGTGTTTCCGGTTGCGCTCTGCCGGAATTGAAAAAAGTTTTCGATCGCGCCGGCATCAGGGCCCAAGAATTTTCCGGCCCAAAGGTTTTGGCCATGGAAAATTCAAAATTGTTTTTGAACTTGATCGGCATGGCAAGTGCGGTGGCCGGTTTGGACGCGGCCGCGGGCTGGCGCGATAAAAAAATTTTTGCCCAAGAGATTGCCATGCTCAAGGAATTCGCGCGAGTGGCGCGATTTCGGGGCGGGTTTGCCGCTAATTTTTGCGGCTATCCGGTGAAGCTGATGGCCGGTTTAACACGCTTGCCGGCTTGGCTGTTGCTGCCTTTCCGCAATAAATTGGCCAATGTTGTGGCTCGCGGCCGCAACCGGCCCAAAGATCTGTCGGAAATTGATTATTACAATGGCGAGGTGGCGCGGCTGGGAAAACAATTTGGCGTGGCGACTCCAATAAACGAAGCGATTGCGGCCAAGGCCAAACAAATTATTCAACGATAAATTCGAATATCGAATATCGAAATCCGAAACAAATTCGAATTTTCAAAACTTTTATTCAATTATTTAAACAAAATTCAATTTATCTGTTTTGAATTTTGAACATTCGAATTTTAAACATTGTTTCGGATTTCGATATTCGGATTTCGTGCTTTCATCAAGGTGAGTTATTCACAATTGACATTCCAATTTATCTTTGGGAAAATAAAACAATGAAATCGCTTTTCTAATTTAAATTCCAAATAAAATATGGACATAAAAAATCTTTTCAACGGGTTTTCGGCCAGTCCCGGCAAAATAAAGATCGCGGCCCTGGCCGGGTTGGTTTGCGTAGTGGCAATAATTTTGGCGGTGGTATTATTTGATGGCAACCAGTCCCAAAAAACATTAGCAGCGAATTGCGGTATGGTGGGCGACAGTTGTTCGGCCTATAAAGTGGGTGAAATTTTTAGGAATTGCAAATGCGGTGCTGATGACAAGTGGGCTAATATTACGACAACCACGACAACGCAAACAACAACGCCGATGCCGGCAACGACGAATACGATCGCTTTTACCAATATGAATTGCAGTGTGTCGGCCAATCCGGCCAGCGAAGAAGATCTCAAGGGAATCGGAACCGTGGGTAAGGGAAAGTGCGCGGGCGACAATATGTATTGCAACAATGGTACCTGCGAAGCCGGATGCGCCGGGTATTTTGACAGCAAATGGTATTTTGTTGCCCCAGGCGCTGAAACTTGCGCCAAACCAAAAGCGGACAGCCACCCGGCGGTCTATAAATGCGTTGTTATGAAAGGGCTTGGTTTTGACGGTAATTATACGGTTGCCAAATGGCCGTCATGGGATCCTGCCAGCGGAAAAATTACAAGCCAATCATCATGGAAAGAATCATATTCCCTTGAAGTTCCCGATGGCGTTGATTTTGATGGAGATGAAAAAGAATGTTACAACAGCAGTTGCGGTTTGAATCAAGGGTCGCCTAATTGTTCTGAAAATAAAAAATGCGAAACGATAGCATTGGCGATAAAAAACACTTTTAACGCTTATTTGAATAACAAAGGCAATATAGAAGAAGCAATCGAGCAAATCAAATCCGAAAAAACCGGCGATGAAGAGGCGGCCGCGGTGAAAGCCAAAAAAGAATATTATATCAATCAGTATGTAAAACAATTGGGAGTTGGCGGTTACATCAAGGAAGACGCGGCCAAGAAATTGTTGCGAACCTTTGAACAAATGATCTCAAAAAGCTCCGGGCCGCTTTATGGTTTAAAAAATGTTAAAACGCAATTGCCGTTGATCACAAAATCAATAACATGGGACGATGTTGCCTGTCTTAAAATGTCAGATTTAAGGCAAAATTCATATTGCCCGACGGAATCAGGCGATCAATTCAAAAATTACGCTTACACATGCGATGATTTTCTTGGTTGCCATATGAAGCAATGGGTGGCAAAGGGCAGCGCGGATTATTGCGAAAACAACGGAATCGATATAAATGTTTTTGATATTAAATTTCGGCCTTCTAATTGGGCAAGCAGCGGCGATGGATGGAAACTTTGCGATAAATTTACTCTTTATGGCGGCATGATCAATGGTTGTGGTTATGATTCGATTGTTTATCCGGAGAATTTTGATCCGGGAAGCGACGATAAGGACTATGTTGAAGTATACAGATACCCCACTGGCCGTTGTTGGGATAAAACGGACGCGACTCGAGCGTGCGAGGGGGGCGGGGAAAATTCGGTGGTGCCGGATGATGAAGAAGAAAAGGTTTCGGTTTGGAAATGCGTGCAAGAAACAAAAACTTTCACCACTTCGGGTGGCGGGACAATTCAGCCGGGAGACGTGAACAGCTGTGCCAATATCTCGCCGGATCCGAAAAATGCCGAAAGGGCGGCTTGCGAAAACTGCGTTGGCGGCGGTGTTGAGCCGGAGCAAATCGGCAAAAATTGTACCGCCAATCAAGATTGCGGATCGGCTTATTGTATTTATCAAAATTTAAATGACGCGCAAGGAATTTGCGGCACGGCGGGTTGCAATTCGCCTTCCAATGGCGGCAAAAATTTTGCCAAAGGCGTGATCGTTTGCGGGAGCAACAAATCACAGCAATGCCTTAATCCGACAACGCCGCCATCGGCTTCGGGCTGGGAAGTGACGCCCACCGGCGATTGTTATGCCTTGGGAACGACTTGCGATAAAACCACCGGCGAATGTCTTAATGTTAATGCTATATTGGGCAATTGCGAAGATGGAACAAAGCAATGCCGGGTTGGAGACGATGCCGCGTGCGCCCGGGATTGCGGCCAGGGTTGGGTTTGTGAAGATTCGGGATCAACTCTTAAAGGAGTTTTTCAGGCGGAATTTACCGGTGTTTGCCGTTTGGGAGACGAACCAGACGATGACCAGAAAGCAAAGGAGTGCGCGAGCACGCCCAATGTTTGCACATCGAATAAACAGTGCGCCGATGAATGCGGCGCCGGTTGGGTTTGCAAAAGCGGGACTGAACTTTCAAAATTCAAAACCGCCGGCGACATGGGGTTGAGTTGTTTGATGAATGATGTCAAATCAGCCACTAAGAACGGGACGCGGATTTGCGTTCAGGGTGATAAATTAGAACAAGCAAAAGAGGAGCAGGAAGCGGAAAAGGCCGGGGAAGGCGAAAAATGCAAAACCGACAAGGATTGCCAAGAGGGTTTGGTTTGCGAGAATGGTGAATGTATGACTAAAGAGGAGGCCGAGGAAGAGGAGGAACAGGAAGAGGCCAACAACACCGCGCCCAAAGTGACCATCAGCAGTCCCAAGGGCGAAGTCACGGAAAAGACCGCCGAGCTGGAAGTGTCCACCGACATCGAGGCCGAATGCAAATACATGGATTCCGCCGAAGGGTCGTTTTCGGCCTCCAATTTCGACGGCAACGGCATGTCGATGGGCGGTTCGGGCACGAGTCACTCGGCAACTTTGAGCAATCTCACCGACGGCGAAGCCAAAAATTGCAAATATCCCCATGCCATCACCGTGCTTTGCAAAAACGCCAAAGCCAGCGCCAGCGGCAGCCAAGCGTCAAAAGCCATCGGTTCGGCCAAAACCACGTTCACGGTGGATTTGTCCAAAAATGAAGAATTTGCGCCTACGGTGGAAAGCGCCATGGATTCGGGCAAGATCGATGTTGCCGATCCGGTGCTGAAAGTGATCACCAACCAGGCGGCCGAATGCCAATACAAAGAAGGCGCGTGCTTTAAATTTGGCGGGGGCAAGAAATTCGAGACCACCGGCCAATACAATCACAACACGCAATTGAGCGGTTTGACAAAAAAGCAATACACATTTTGCGTGGTTTGCCGCGACAAAGAGACCTGTGCCGAGGGCGAGGTTGAAATCGAACTCGACGTGGACCCGGCCGGCAGCGCGCCCAATATTGTGAGCACCACTCCCGAAATCCAAGCGGTGGCCAATCCGACTTTGTCGGTGACCACCGATCGGCCGGCCGCTTGCCAGTTTATGAAAGATAACAAATTCACCTATGGCGATGGCGGCGCCGTCAAATTCGGCAATGACAGCGATTACACCCATTCGCACGGCTTGCCCGCCGCCCAATATCCCGACGGCACCTATAAGTTCTATGTTGCTTGCAAAGACAACGCCAGCGGCGCGGCCAAAACCATGGAAGATCCGATTTCGACCACATTGCAACGGGGCGGCGTAGCCGGCGCGCCGGTAATCTACAACACCACCGCCGCGGCCCAGGCCACCAATTCGCCCACATTGTCGGTGATCACCAAGGACGCCAACGGGGCTTTGCTTTCGGCCAATTGCCAATATAAAGAAGGCGCCGACTTTGATTATGGCGCGGGCACTCCCTTTGGCGCCACCGGCGGTTCGGGCCACAGCGTCACTTTGAGCAATGTGGCCGACGGCACTCACACTTATTATGTGGTTTGCCAAAATCCGGCGACGAATGTGGCCAATAAGCCCGGCACGCAGATCATGATCACGGTGAGCGCGGGCAATCAGACATGCGCCGACCTTTCTTCCAACGACAAGCAAAATGACGACGAGCGCGATTATGACAACGGCGGCGATGACGATTCCAAATATCTGTGGCGGTCGGTGGAAGACGGCACGCGCGGCAGTTTCACCAAGGTTGACTGGCACGCGGGCTACCAGTTCACGCCCAACAAAGATGGCTACGCCACCCAATTGTGCGGTTATTTCGAAAGCGGCGAGGAAAACAAAGTGAGTTTGTATAACGGATCTTACAAAGAGATCGCCAGTGCCCAAGTTGAGGGCGAAGACGGTTGGAATTGCGTGAATATCAGCGCCGTGGAAGTGAAGGCCGACAAACGCTATTATGTGGTCGCGCGCGTTGACAACGGGCCCATCAACTATGAATATCAATCGGGGTTGTTGCCGCAGGACGCGAATAACGCCACCATCGAAGCCGGCGTGCGCCAATTGGCCAACGAAAAATTCGGTGAGGAGATGAAAAAATACGATTATATGATTTTTGGCTTGGTGGATGTGAGGATTAATTTCACCGGCGAGAATGAAGACGGGCCGGAAGTGACCGACGTGGGTCCGGCCGGCAGCGACGAGGAAAGCGACACCGTGCTTACCGCGCAAACCGACATTGACGCTACCTGCAAATTCGGCCGCGACGACGTGGAATATTCGGAAATGGAATACGCGTTTGGCCAGACCGGCGGCAAAACCCACTCGCAAAAAGTTTGCGACTTGGACGACGGCAAGTTCACCTGGTACGCGCGCTGCAAAGGCGCCACCGGCACCAATGACGCGTCGACTTTGATCCAATTCGAAGTGAACGATTAGGCATTCGCATTCTGTATTTTGAGGTGAGTCCTCGGCTCCGCCTAATGGCGGAAAAGCCGAGGTCTCACCTCGTTAAACTTGAATTTAAATCAAACTTCAAACCCATGCCGCTCCCATCATTTTTTTTCCGCCGCGCCAAAATATTCGCATTGATATTTTTGGTCTTGGGATTTGTCTTTTTGCTGTCCTCCAATATCGCGCAAGCTCTACCTTTTGGACCCACTGATGTTGGTTCCAGCGGCGTGGGCGGCCAGCTTTTTGGCACATTCAATAACAGCCTCAATTTCGGGAGTAAAATGGAGGGTCAAATCGGCAGTTTGGCAAACTCGGCGAGTTTATCCGCCGAAGAAACGATTGCGTTAAAGCTGGCGATAATCAACGCAATGTTTGCCGGCAATGTGGACAGCTTATTGGATGCGTTATTCGCGATGGCCAATGGCGATCCCAATTCTCCGGCAAATAAAGCTTATGAAAAATTAAAAGACCCAAAGTTTAAATTGGCGCTTCAAAATATCGTCAATGAGGCGGTGGGCGCGAGCAAACCGATCGTGGAAAAAGTAAAAATTGATTATACCGACGCCTATTCGAAAGCGTTAATGGACAATAGTATTCTTCCGGACACAAAAAAGGCGGTGACTGATTGGGTGAAAACAGTGGCGGTTAGCGGCGATTATGTAAATGAAGATTTGGGGCTTAAATATGATCCGGTCTCAAAAACAATTATTAATAGCTTGACCGGGAAAGAGGATAAAGCCGCGACGCAATTATTGAAAACCGGGGGAATGAGCGCGTCGGATTTGGCGGCGGCCGAGGCCGCGGCTTGTCCATGGGGAGAGCCGGCCGAAGAAGAAGCCGGGGCCGAAGAAGAAGCGCCGGCGGAAGAAGCGGGCGGAGGCGAGGAAGCCGGAGGCGGTGAAGAAGGTGGCGGCGGGAGCGAGGAAAGCACTTGCAAGGTGAACGGCGCGCAATGCGCGGCAAGCGAGGATTGTTGTTCGGAATATTGCGTGGGCGGTAAATGCGTGGCCGGTTCGGCGGCGCGTTGCACCTCTTATGTTTACAGCGAATGGAGCGCCTGCGTCGACAACGAGCAAACCCGCACGATCACTTCCAAACTTCCCCAAGGATGTTCCGACACCGGCACGGCGATCTTTAAGCAATCTTGTACCGTGGAAACCAAGCCCAATTTGGTGAGCATCACGGCGGCCAATGTCACCGTGGTTAATCCGGTGTTGTCGCTCACCACCGATCGGCCGTGCGCCTGCCAATATAGTTTGACCGCCGGGTTTGGCTATGGCAGCGGCACGGATTTTGCCACCACCGGCGGTTACACCCACAATTCCGCCTTGGCCAATTTGACCAACGGCAAAAAAACCTATTACGCGCGTTGTCAAGACAACGCCACCCAAGGCGTGAGCGACGAATTAAAAATTGAATTCACGGTGGTGCTGGCCGATGTTGACGCCCAAGGGTGCGCCAAACTTTCTTCCAACGACCGCAAAAACAACAGCCAGCGCGATTTTTCGGAAAGCGACGATTCGGATTCGGCCTATTTGTGGCAGGCCATGGAAACCGGCACCCGCGACCGGTTTGCCAAAGTGGATTGGTATGCCGGATTTCAATTTACGCCCGAAACCGACGGCGCAATCAACCAATTATGCGGTTATTTTGAGGACGGCGCCGCCAACAAAGTGATCTTGGTTGACGGATCATATAAAGAATTGGCCGGAGTCGAGATCGAGGGCAGCGGCGGTTGGGAATGCGCCAATATCAGCCCGGTGAAGATCAAAACCGACAAACGCTATTATGTGATCGCCCATGCGGAAGACGGGCCGATCTATTTTCAATATAAATCCGGCATGCTGCCCAAAAGCGTGAACGGCGTGGTGATCGAAGCCGGCGTGCGCCAGACGGTGGTGAGCGAAGAGTTTAACACCGAGATCCGCAAATATGATTATATGGTTTTTGGTTTGGTGGATGTGCGCGTGACCCGCGCGCCGGAAACCGCGGCCGGCCCGGAAATTTCGGCCACCCAGCCAAGCGGTGAAATTTCGGCCAATTCAACCGAATTGACCGCCCAAGCAAGCCAGGCCGCGGAATGCAAATTCAGCCGCGACGACATGGAATATTCAAAGATGGCCTATTCGATGACAATGGATGGAAGCGGCGTTTTTAAAGCAAAAGTTTGTGATTTGGAAGACGGCAATTACACTTTCTTTGTCCGTTGTAAAAATTCGGCCGGCGTTGCCAACAACGCTTCGGCATTGATTAATTTTGAAGTCGCGCCCTAATTTGTTGTTAACGCGCGGCTTTGCCAAACCAAAAAAATGAAAACCAAACCAATCATCGCTATATTTTTACTGGCGCTTTGCGGTATCTTCGCGGGAAGCTTTGCTCAAGCATTTACTTTTTCGGCGGGAACGACAGTTTATAGCAATACTGGCGGAGGATTTACGGCATACGCGTCGCAGGATGCTTTATGTGCCGCGATCGTGCAACCGCCTTGCGAAGCGGGTTGCGCCGCCGAGTGCGCGCCCTGCACGTGCGAAGATGGCGATTGTTGTTATCCGCCCTGCTATGCCGCTTGCTACGCGTCTTGTTTTGGCGCCGGTTGCCCGGCCGAAACCACCAGTTATATCAGCCAATGCATGGCCAGCGGTCAAGCTTATATTGTCAAGTTATTTGAGATCTTGGGTCAAGATTATAATAGCCCGGATATGCTGGCCAATTTGGTGAAGTCCCTTAATTCTACGGAGATAAAACAATTTTTGAGCACGAATCCGGAATTCAGTTTGGCGGTGCAAGCAAAACTGCAGGAAGCGCAACAAGCGTTAACCAGTCAGTTGAGCGCGGGAAATTTGAACGCCACTGATTCGAAAAAATTGCAGGAACAAATTATGGGACTTTATAACGCGCGGGTTCAAGTGATCCAATCGACCACGGCCCCGGGCGATGTGGCAAAATCGCCGGCAACATTATCGTTTAAAGGCGACCAGACCTGTTTGGGCGGTGTTTGCGTGCCCACAAGCAATCAAAACGCGGTTAAGGCGCTGCTAGACACTTTGGCGCCGGGGAATGTGGGCGATCAACTTACGCAAAAAGACGCGGTGCAAAACCGGCCGTCGGATTTGACCACGGGTTGGGGTACGAAAATGAACGCGCCGGTGGTGGAATATTTGAAAGTTGAGTTAAAGCCCGGCGAAAAGATCGAAGCGGGAAGCACGCTTAAGGTACCGTTGATCACCAAGGATGCCAACGGCAATTATATTTACAACGGCGCCACTAATTATTTCACCGAAAATTCGGTGCAGGTGCCGGTGACTTCGGCGCAAGCCGATCAAATTAACGCGCAACGCTATTATTATGTGGCGGTGCGGGAATCGGTTTCGGCTAGCGGTTTATTGAATTCGGCCACGGCCAATCAATTTACTAATTATGGTACGCATCCGGGAACGGCCAGCGAGCAACAAATAAATGTGAATCCGCAAGGAACGATTGCTGGAACGATAATCCCGATAAATGGCGGTAAGAACGGTTTCCAAATCGATTATGGTAATCCGGGCGGCGCGATGGTTAATCTTGGTGCCAATGGCAAATTACAACCGGCGGCTACGGTTGTGGTATCGCAATTGAGCACTTCCAGCGGCCAAGCCGCGGTTTATTCCACCAGCGAGGCGGCTAGTATTATTCAGCGGACATTAGACGCCAAGACCGCGGCGGAAGCAAGCGGCGAACCGTTGACCACGACAAGAGCCGGTTTGAAGCCTTTGGGCGAGACCAGCGGGCCGGAAAGCTATACTTATCAATATTATGGTCCGATAATCGTGCCGTCGGTTCAAAGCGCGGGCGGATTGCAAGCGAGTTCGGTTCAAAATCAGACCGCGGCGCAGATCATCCAAAGAACGCTCGAGTCCAAGCTTGAATCCGGGATCACAAAAACCGGGTTAAAGCCGCTCGATCAAACGCAGCAAACGGCCAGCCAGCCGCAAACGACGCCGACCGCAAATCGCGTCGTGGAACAGCCAAACGCGGCCGAGGTGATCACCCGTACGCTGATCAGCAGAACCGCGACCGAAGATGGTTCAAAAATGCCGGCGGTTGGCGATTCCAATTTGAAAACAGTTTCGCCAAGCGGCACTAAAACTGATCCGGCGCAATCTCAAACCGCGAATCAAGTCGCGCCGGCGGCAAACGCGCAATTTTTGCCCCGGAGCGGCTGGATCGATGGCATTCCTTATAGCGAGATTAATTATAAAACCCACGCGCTCACCGGAGAAATACTAAAAGACAGCGATGGCGCGCCGATCATTGACCGGACCGGTTCTTTGGTTGATGTGGGAGCGTATGAGGCCAAGGCCGGTATGATCGTGTCCAGCGA
The DNA here is from genome assembly GCA_034678605.1 of Patescibacteria group bacterium. Lineage (GTDB taxonomy): Bacteria > Patescibacteriota > Minisyncoccia > Minisyncoccales > UBA5738 > UBA5738. Next base: position 30,268 of record JAXDBQ010000028.1, read on the forward strand.
TCCGGTGTTGCTGGCTTGCACCTCGTTGGGAAAGGTGGGGATAAAAAATCCAAATGCCGCGAAAGAAGCCGTCATCTATCAGGCAACCGACGCCGTATTTGTCGATGGGATTCCCTATGATAGAATTGCCTATAAAACCGATCCGGTGAGCGGGGCGACGGTGATCGACAAACAGAATTCGCAGGTTAATGAAATTGCTTATGAAGCATCAAGAAATTTTATTGTTTCCAGCAGCCCGGTTTTGGGGCCATGCACATCGCTGGGGGCGGTGCCGGGGTTGAGCGCGCAAGAAAGAGAATTTATTAATTTGAATTATGCCACGGGGCCGCTGGATCCGGATATTCCGCAGCCGGCCAGTCCGTCGTGGAGTATTATTGATGCTGAAGGGCCGGAGGGCGAGGAAGGCGGTGGCGGCGGAGAAGGCGGAGGGCAATATCAACAAGGGCAAACCGATTGCGCGGACGCGAGCGCCAATTGCGCCGCGGCGGGTGATTGTTGTTCGCAATTGTGCCAGGACGGCAAATGTTTGCCGGAGGGCGCGTGCACGTCGTTTACCTACAGCGAATGGAGCGCGTGCGTGAACGGCGCGCAGACCCGCACCTTGGTTTCCAAATCGCCGGAGGGTTGTTCGGACACCGGTGCGGCGATCTTTGGCCAGCCCTGTACCGCGCCGATGCCGCCCAAGGTGGTGAATCTTACTTATCATACCCAGGCCAGCGCCAATCCGTTGATGGCGGTGAGCACCGATCGGGTTTCGAGTTGCCGCTATAGCCAGACGGCCGGATTTGCTTTTGACAGCGGCATTGCGTTTGCCACCACCGGCACTTTCAACCACAATACCGGTTTGGCCAATCTCGCGGCCGGCGCCAACACCTATTATGTGCGTTGCCAGGATAATGCCACTCAGGGGATGAGCGACGAATTAAAGATCGAATTCACAGTGGCGCTTCCCGGGGGCAACAATAATACCAATACCAATACCAACACCAATACCAATACAAATACAAATACCAACACGAATACCAACACGAATACTAATACTAATACAAATACGAACGCCGATGTTTGCCTTGATATTTCCTCCAATGACCGCGAAAACGACGGCAATCGGGTTTATTCCACGGCGGTGATCGCCGACTCGCATTATCCGTGGCGATCGATGCAGGCCGGCACCCGCGACCGGTTTGCCAAAGTTGATTGGCACGCGGGCTATCAATTCACGCCTCAAGTGGCGGCCACCGTGGACCAGCTTTGCGGTTATTTTGAAACCGGCGTCACCAATCGAGTTTCCCTTTATAATGGCGCTTTCACGGAATTGGCCGGAGTTGAAATCGTTGGCAACGGCGGTTGGAATTGCGCCAACATCAGCCCGGTGGAGATCAAGGGCGACGGGCGTTATTACGTGATCGTGCGGGTGGAAAACAAGCCGGTCTATTTCCAATACAAATCCGGCATGTTGCCGCAATACATAAACGACATCATTATCGAGGCCGGCATCCGCCAGGAAGCCGGCGCCGACACGTTTAAGACCGATATCCAAAAATACGACCACATGGTCTTTGGCTTGGTAGATGTGCGCGTGTCCCGCGCGCCGGAAAGGATTTTTGGGCCGGAAATTTCGTCGTTGTCGCCCGCGGGCAAAGTTGCCAACAGCATGGTGTCGCTGGCGGCGCGGGCGCCGCAAGCCGAAGAGTGCCGGTTTGACCGCGACGATGTGCCGTTCTCGAACATGGCCTATCAAATGACCACGGGCGGCGCGGGGGCGTTCAAAGCCAAGGTTTGCGATTTGAAGAGCGGCAGTTATTCTTTCTTTGTCCGTTGCAAGAGCGGTGGCGCGCAGAATAACGCGTCGTCGGCGATCCGCTTCGAAGTGAGCGAATAGCAACCGCCGGATATGGCATTTTGCATTTATTCTCCCTTTTTTAAAGGGAGTACTCCGATAGGAGGAGGGATTTAAAACGGATATTTTGCGCGGGCTTGATCGCGCGCTAAAATTGGAGGATAATGTAATCGTATCGTTTAAAAAAATTACAAAAATAAATAAATATGTCCTTATTGAAAAAAATTTCCGCTCCAAAAATGATCGCGATTGCGGTGCCGGCATTGGCCTTGGTTTTTTGCGCTTTGCCGTTTGGCCGGGTTTTTGCCGGCGGCCCGATATTAAAAAATGTGAATCCGCAAGGCACGGTGACTTCGGCCAGCGCCAAGATCACGTTGGACACCGAAGATCTGGCCCGTTGCCGTTATTCCATCAGCGACACCGGCTATGACAGCATGGGCAACGATATGGACACTCCCGACGGCTTGGAACACAGCGCGACGTTGGGTTCGTTGAGCAAAGGATCATACACTTATTATGTGCGGTGCAAGGATTTTGAAGGCAATGCCAATGATTCCAGCAAAGAGGTGAAATTTTCCGTGGGCGAGATCAGTTGCGTGGGCGAAAATTGTCCCACGATTCCCAGCGGCGGCAGCGGGCCCAAGCTCACCGGCCTTTTGCCGAAAGGAACGCTTTACACCGGATACACGACTTTGTCGGTGAACACCGATGTGCCGGCCGAATGCCGCTATAGCTGGCTTGACAAGGATTATGAATCAATGACCTTGCCGCCGTTTTCCAGCTCGAACAAGCTCTATCATACCGCGCCGGTGGTGTTGAGCAATCTTGGTTATTATGTCGCCTATGTGCGGTGCAAGAGCGACGGCGGCGCGGTCAATCAAGTGGCGGGCAAAATCTCGTTCCGCTACGCGTCAAACGTGCCCTATGTGCCGCCGGTTGACACCACGCCAAAAACTCCGGCTGATGCCGCGCCGCCGGTGATTTCGGAGTTATCGCCCATTGGCGAAGTGATCGAAAAAAAAGTGGAAATTTCCTGCGTGACCGATGAAGCGGCGCATTGCAAATTCGGCACTGCCGATGCCGGTTATGACGAATTGACCGATAAATTTGAAGTTCCGGGGAGCATCGTGTCGCTGGATCCGGCCGGCACCAGCCACAAAAAAACCGTGGATTTGGATGAACCCGGGGAATACAATTATTATGTGCGTTGTCAGGACGAGAAGGGCAATAAGAACACCGTGGCCACCAAGATCAGCTTTACTTATGTGTTGCCCGAGGGGCCCAAGATCACCGATGCCCAGCCCGTGGGCACGATCTATCAAAGCAGCGCGGCGCTGATGGTGAGCACCGATAAAACCGCCACTTGCCGCTATTCGATAGACGATATTGATTTTGACGATATGGGAGATTCGTTTGACACCAGCGACGGCACCTTGCACCAAGCGATGATCGATCTTCCGGATTATGATGATTATGTTTATTTTGTCCGTTGCGCGGATAACGACGGCAACAAGACCGACGAATCGGAAATGATAAGTTTTACGTTTGAAAATCCAAATCCCGAAGAGGAGGCCGCCGAAGAGGCGACGACAACGCCGCCGGCTTGCGAAACCGTGGCGTTGGGGGACAAGGACGGCCAATGCGATAATACCGCCGATTGTTTGTGCGATCCGGATTGTCCGGAAAGCGGTGATGACGCCGATGGCGATTGCGCCAATGTGGTTAAATCGTCGAACAACAGCTGGGTGGCGGTGTTGTTTATTTTCTTGATATTGCTGATCGTGGCGGCGATTATAATTATAATTATGCGGCGGCGCGGCGCGCAAGAAGAGGATGTGGAACTGCCATAGAATATAGAAAATAGAAAATAGAAAATAGAAGTTAGAAGTTAGAAAAATGCGCCTTGCGGCGCATTTTTGCATTTGTATTTTTATTCTAACTTCCAGATTCTAACTTCTAACTTCTGATCTTATGACAGGTGGTAGGAAATTTTTTTGACTTTGTAGATTATTTTTCCGGCCGGATCAAGGGCGGCGCGATCGCCGATCTTTTTTCCCAGCAGGAATTTGCCCACCGGGGACTCATCGGAGATCAGGCCTTTTTCCGGATCGGCTTCCAAGGTGCCCACGATGGTGACTTCATGCGGCTTGCCATTGACATCCACCAGCACGGTGGCCCCCAAGCCCACGGTGGCGGCTTTGGGTGAATTTTTTATAAGACAGGCGTTTTTGAGAACATTTTCCAATTCCGCGAGCTTGATGTCGAGCAATTCCAAGTCCTCTTGCAAGGCGATGAATTCCGGGTTGACTTCCTCGGAGTGGACGATCGCGGGCGCCTCGCCTTTGGTTTTGGCAAGCTTGATTTGTTTTAGATCTTGGTATTCTTTTTTGATCTTTTGGAGGCCGGCGCGCGTGAGGTAGAAGCAGTTTTTTTCCATGGCTTTGGATTATATTATTTCTATTCTATGCCCTCCTGTTTTTTTGTCAATTTCACGTCTTGAATATGGTATAATCATAGATAATCTCGAATCAAGAAACTTTTAATTTCGGCGAATGTTTTTTGCGAAGACGCAAATTTTCTGCTGAAAATTTGCTCGGTGCGTCCGCCGGTCGCGGCCGCAATGCTTCGCAAAAAAACATTCGCCTCGGTAAGTTTTGTAATTGAAAGAAATAAATGAATCAAGAGCTGGCAAAAATTTTTTTTGAAATGGCGCGGATGCTGGCGGCTGATCGGGTGGAATTCAAGCCGGCCGCCTATCGCAACGCCGCGCGGTCATTGGCGGACTTGGAAAAGGACGCGGCTTTGATTTACGCGCGCGGCGGTTTGGAGGCCCTGGAAGAAATTCCCGGGGTGGGGCAAAGTATTGGCAAAAAGATCGAAGAATATATCAAAACCGGCCGGATCGCCGAATATGAAAAATTAAAAAAACGTTTGCCGATCGATTGGGAACAGCTGGCGTCGGTGCCGGGAGTCGGGCCCAAAAGAGCCAAGGTTTTTTTCCAAAAATTGGGCGTGCGCGATTTGGCCGATTTGGAGGCGGCCGCGCGCGCCGGCAAGATCGGCCGGCTGCCCGGATTCGGCCAAAAATCCCAGGAAAACATTGTCCAAGGAGTCGAGTTTCGCAAAAAATCATTTGGAAGATTTTTGTTGGGCGAAATTTTGCCGCAAGCCCGGGCGCTCAAGGCGGATTTGGCAAGCAAAAAATTTTTCGACAAGATCGAGATTGCCGGATCGTTGCGCCGGCAAAAAGAAACCATCGGCGACATTGACATTCTGGCATCCGGGCCGGCGGGAAAGGTTAATAAGGCGATGGATTATTTCACCGTGATGCCGGAGGTGGAAAAGGTTTGGGGCAAGGGGCTTACCAAATCGTCGGTCCGTTTCAAGGGCGGGTTCAATGTTGATCTGCGGGTGGTGCCGGCAAAGTCGTTTGGCGCGGCGTTGCAATATTTTACCGGTTCCAAGGAACACAATATCGAATTGCGCCGGCGCGCGCAAGATTTGGGCTATAAGCTTTCCGAATATGGTTTGTTTAAAGGTGAAAAAATGGTCGCCGGCGACAATGAAGCCGAAATCTATCAAAAATTGGGAATGGCTTGGATTACGCCCGAAATGCGCCAAGGCGGCGGCGAGATCGGCGCGGCTTTGGCCGGCGATTTGCCGCGGGCCATTAGCCGGGGCGCGTTGAAAGGCGATCTGCATTGCCATTCAAATTGGAACGGCGGCCATGACGGAATTGATCAAATCGCGGCCGCGGCCAAGGCCTTGGGTTATGAATATATCGGCATTGCCGACCACACCAAATTTTTGAAGATTGAAAACGGCCTGGACGAAAAAAAATTGGCGCGGCGCAATCGGATTATCGATGAATTGAACCGCAAGGATCCAAATTTCAAAATTCTAAAAGGTTGCGAGGCCAATATTTTGGCCGATGGCGCGATCGATATTGATGATGCCGTCTTGGCCGAGCTTGATTTCGCGATTGCCGGAATTCATTCTCATATGGGGTTGGACAAAACCAAAATGACCGCGCGGCTTATCAAGGCCATGGAAAATCCGCATGTGGATATTGTTTCGCATCCCACCGGCCGGTTGATCGGCCGCCGGCCGGAATATGAGATCGATTTTGAAGCGATTTGCCGCGCCGCGGCCAAGACCGGCACGATTTTGGAGATTAATGCCGATTGGCGCCGGCTTGATTTGAATGCCGAGCATATTCGCGCCGCGGCCAAATTTGGCGTCAAATTCGCGATCGGCAGCGACGCGCACCATATCGGCCATTTGCCGGTGGTTGAGTTTGGCTTGGCGCTTGCCCGGGCCGGCTGGGCCATTGCCGATGATATCGTCAATACCTATTCGTGGGAAAAGTTGAAAAAGTTTTTAAAAAAGAGAGGATAGATGGTTGACAAGCCGGCAAAAAAGGTGCTAAATGGATAGCGGGAGGAGACATTTTAAATCAAATCGAAAAACAAAAAATGAAAACCGAGATTTCGGCGGGCGCGGTGGTGTTTCGAATTGAAAACAAATCGATCAAGTATCTGCTTTTGCGTTATCCGGCGATCAATCATCGCTCGGGAATTGATTATTGGGATTTCGTTAAAGGTCATGTGGAGCCCGGGGAAACCGATGCCCAAACAATTCTGCGCGAAGCGGCCGAGGAAACCGGTTTGACCGACCTTGGATTGATCGACGGGTTCTGCCGGAAAATGGAATATTTTTTCACTTTTGAGGGCAA